>QHTX01000095.1:4823-19672 GCA_003220975.1 Gemmatimonadota bacterium
CTTGCCGAAGGGACGCGGGGGATGCTCGCCCAGGCGTACCTCGAGTGGCAGGGTGTCACCGGGACGAATCCGCAGATCTTCGCGCTGGGGGTGAAGGAGATCTGGGAAACGAAGCGCCCCCTCGAAGCGGTGATACACACGCTGGGCTGGCCGCTTCCCAGCACGGCGTTCGGCGGGACCTTCATGTATCCGCTCGAGCCCAACGTCGTCGCGCTCGGCCTCGTGGTGGGGCTCGACTACGGGGACGCTGCGCTCGACGTGCACGAGGTGTTCCAGCGGATGAAGCTCCACCCGCTGTTCCGGCAGTATCTCGAGGGCGGCGAGATGGTGGAGTGGGGTGCCAAGACCATCCCCGAGGGCGGCTATTATTCCGTCCCGTCGCGCCGCTCGGGCGACGGCCTGGTGATCCTGGGCGACTCGGCCGGTTTCGTGGACGTGCCGTCGCTCAAGGGCATCCACTACGCGATCCAATCGGGAATATTCGCCGCGCGCGTCATCTTCCAAGCCTTGGAGGCGGGAGAGGCGACGGGTGCGCGACTCGCGGAATACGATCGGCTCGTGAACGCGTCGTTCATCATGCGCGACCTGTACCGCACGCGGAACATGCGGCTCGCCTTCAAGGCGGGCTTCTACGCCGGCGGTCTCAAGGCCGGGTTGATGACGCTCACAGGCGGGCGGTTCCCGGGTCGGCGAATCGCGATGGAGCCCGATGCGGCCATCGCCCGGCGCCCGAGCGCCCCCTCCTCGTTCCTGCCCGACGGCAAGCTCACGTTCTCCAAGGTCGACGGGGTGTTCAAGTCCGGAAACGCCACGCGCGACACCATCCCGACGCACCTCGTGCTGGGTAGCGACGTGCCGGCGGCGGCGGCCGAGTTCTACGCGCGGATGTGTCCTGCGGGCGTGTACGAGGTGGCGGGAGGCACCCTGCGGGTCAACGCGCCGAACTGCGTGGACTGCAAGGCCACCGACGTGCTGGGCCCGCGCTGGACGCCGCGCGAGGGTGGGAGCGGGCCGAGGTATAAGAGGATGTAGCCGAACGCACCAACCAGCGGCGCCCGCCGCACATTTCTGGTGCGTGGCATGTGACCAAAAACTCTGGTCACGCGACATACCCTTGTGCGGCCCTCGACGGAATTGCGACGCAATGGCCCGAAACCTGCCTGCATGTGGCGACCGGACGCGGGTTCAGAATCGATCGTGGAGAGACAAGGCGAGCGCATCCGTCGCCGTGTGGACGACCGCCGGGAAGGTTCCGGTCGCCGCATGGTGCGCGACCGTCGGCGGGAGGAAGTCCCGGTGCCGGTCGAGCACCGCAGCGGGACCGACCGCCGCTCGGCCCGGGTGCGTCGCTCGGGCGAGGAGCGGCGCCCGCTATAGTCGGGCCATCTTGATCCCATCGACAATGAACTGCACCGCGATCGCGCTCAGCACGAGCCCCATGAGGCGCGTGAGAATACGCATCCCCGTCTGCCCGAGCCGCTGCTCGACGCGCATCGCGCCGGCCAGGGTAACGTAGGATAGCAAGGCGGTCAGGACGATCGCGCCATAGAGCCCTGCGGTGGTCACCGGGCTCTTCGACGTGCCGGCGAGCACCATCACCGTGGAGATCGCGCCCGGCCCCGCGAGCATCGGCACGCCCAGCGGCATGATTCCCACGTCCTCCTTCTCGATCCCCTCGGCCTTCTCGATCGGCGTCTCTTTTTGCTGGCTACGGCGCGCCTGCACCATGTCGAGCGCGGTGAGGCCGATCAGCACGCCGCCGGCGATCTTGAAGGCGCCCAGCGTAATGCCGAACAGGCGGAAGATCACGCTGCCGCCCAGCGCGAACGCGGTGAGGGTGATGGCGCAGGTCCAGGCGCCGCGCCGGGCCATGAGGCGGCGCACGGCGGGGACGTCTCGCTGGGTCATCGCCAGGAACGTCGGCACGGCGGTCAGGGGGTCGACGATGAACAGGACCGACGTGAAGATCAGGAACAGCTCCTGGAGCGTCTTCACCATCCGGTCAGAGCGCCACCTGCACGACGCGGTCCTTGCCCGCGCGCTTGGCTTCGTACATCGCCTCGTCGGCCTTGCGGAGCAGCTCGTCGGTCCCCGCTTCCGTCCCCGTCACTGACACGACGCCGATGCTGGCGGTCACGGACGGGGTGCCGCGGAACACGGTGCGGATGCCGCTCGCGAGTCGCAGGGCCGCGGCGTGGGCCACGGCGCCGTCGGTCTCGGGCATCAGCACGCCGAACTCGTCCCCGCCCAGGCGCCCCACGATGTCCGCCGCGCGCACGGCCAGCCGCATCGCGTCCGCCACCAGGCGTAGCACCGCGTCGCCCGTGACGTGGCCGTGCGCGTCGTTCACGCGCTTGAAGTCGTCGAGGTCGAGGTAGATGAGCGCCAGGGGGCGGCCGTAGCGCCGGTTCCGTCCCAGCTCCTGCGCCAGCTCTTCGGAGAACGCCCGGGCGTTGTGGACGTTGGTGAGGGGGTCATTGGTCGCGGCTCGCTCGAGCTGCGCCTGCGTCTGCCGCAGCTGCGACAGTCCTGCGATCGCGACGGCCACGACGGCCAGATACGACGCTTCGTTGAGCGTGCGAAACGTGAGCGTGGTGGTCGGCGGCAGCTGGTCGATCCCGACGAGGAACCGCAGCACGGACGTGGCCACGCCGAACACGATCCCCCACGCCATGCCGTCGTGCCACGACGCGAGCAGCACCGGGATCACGTACAGCACGCCCAGGTGCAGTTCGGGCGGCGTCTTGAGGTTCAGGACGTACACGGCGCCGATGAGCGCGACGAAGCCTGCGAGCCGCGCCGTGCGGCGCAGGGTGGGTTGGGCGGCCACTTAGAACGGCGCCTCGGCGACGTGGTGCGGGTCGTCCAGCACCAGCGCGGCGAGCGTCTCGCCGGCCGCTACCGTCGCGCGGTCCTCCGGTACGATCAGCAGCGCGTTGGCCCGGGCCATCGACGTGAGGATGCCGGAGCCCTGCGGACCCGTCAAGCGCGCCGTGAGGTCCGGCGTGACGACGGCCCGCAGGAAATGGCGCAGCTTCGGGCCGAGCGTGATGGACTCGCCCACGCATACGGCCACCGTGCGGCGGAACGGCAGGGGGTGACCGAGCATGCGCCGGATCGCCGGGCGCACGAACAGCTCGAACGTGACCATCGTGCTCACCGGGTTCCCCGGCAGCCCGATCCACGGCTTGCCGCCGAGTAACCCGAACCCGAGCGGGGCGCCCGGGCGCATGCGGATGCGCCACAGCTTCATGTCGCAGCCGAGCTCGGTCAGCACGTCGCGCACGAAGTCGTGCTCCCCGACGCTCACCCCGGCGGTGGTGACGAGCAGGTCGGCGTCCTTCGCAGCGGCGAGATGCTCGCGCAGGCTTTCCTTGGTGTCTCGGGCCACCCCCAGGTCCATGGGGATGCCGCCGGCGCGCCGGATCATGCCGAGCAGCGTGTAGGAGTTGGACGTGGCGATCTTTTGTCCGGCGAGGATCTCGTCCGACCGGTCGAGGTCGACGATCTCGTCTCCCGACCCCAGAAAGGCGACCCGCGGCGGGGGATGGACGAGGGGCCGGCCGTGGGCGATCGAGGCGAGCACGCCGAGCTGCGCGGGGCCGAGCGCCGTCCCGGCCGTGAGAACGACGGCGCCCTGACGGATGTCCTCGCCGCGATAGCGCACGTTTTTCCGCGCGTCGCGCCCGGCGACGACGGTGACGGAGCTCCCCTCGGCCGCTTCCGTGTCCTCCTGCCGCACCACCGTGTCGGCGCCCGTGGGGAGCGGCGCGCCGGTGAAGATACGGGTCGCCTGCCCCGGCCCGAGGGGCCGCGTCGGGAAACGGCCCGCGGGCACCGTTTCGATCACGGCCAGCGTCACCTTGCGCTCGGGGCTCGCGGTGGCGACGTCGGCGGCGCGCGCCGCGTAGCCGTCCATTGCGGAGTTGTCCCAGCCGGGGAGGTCGATCGGGCTCGCCACGTCCTCGGCCAGCACCAGATCGAGCGCTTCGCGCAGCGGCCGGCGCGCCGCGGGGAGAGGCGCGACGTGCTCCAGGATCAGCCGGGCCGCTTCCGTCGGGGTCAGCATGTCACGGTGGGAGGATCTTGGCCCGATCCCACACGAGGTTGGCCAGCGTCACGAGCCAGGCCGTGTCGGAGAAGCGGAACACCGGGAAGTCCGCGCGATAGCTGGGGGCGTCGGTCACCATGGCGACCCAGTCGCCGGGGTCGTGCACGGCCGGGTCGAACAGCGGCTCGGGGCCGGCGGCGAGGCGGTACACCTCGATCTTTGGCAGCGGTGCGCTCTTGAATCCCTCGACCAGGACGATGTCGGCGCCGTCCAGGTAGCGACGCGTCAGCGCGATCGGGTCGGACTCCCGCTCGGTCTTCTCCCACAGCACCCGCTGTCCGGGCCCCTCCATGAGCACGCGTTCCGCTTTGCCCTCGTGCCAGTGCCGCCAGCTGTCCTTGCCGCGCTGGTCGGTGTCGGCCGGATGCGTGCCGTGCTTGATCGTCATGACGCGGAACTTGCGGCGCGCGAGCTCCGCCGCGAGCGCGACCAGCAGGGTGGTCTTGCCCGCGTTCTTGCGGCCGATGATCGACATCATCCGCGTTGCCGCCACAGGGCCTCCGCCCGCTCGAGGTCTTCCGGAGCGTTCACGTTGAAGAACAGCACGGCGGGATCGCCGAACGCCCGCACTCGTTCGAGGGGTAGTGTACCGACCCGGACTGCGGGGTGGAAGCCGATGGCCCGGAGGTCGCCGAGGGCGAGCTGCTGCTCAATCGCCGGCCCGGGCCGTACACGGCGCACAGCGGCTCGACGCCGCGCCGGCCGTCGCTCTCCGGCAGGAACGCGTCGTAGTCGCCCGCTGCGGCGCCGTCCACCAGCGCGGCGAGCAGCCCGGAGGAGACGAACGGCATGTCCCACGCGACGCACAAGACTGGCCCCGGCCCCGACACGACCGCCGTGTGGATGCCCCCCAGGCTGCCGTGGCCCGGGCGCACGTCGGGGATGGTGCGGAGATCGGGGCGCCAGGCGGGCCCGTCGGCGGCGTTGGCGACGACAAGCGGCGGCGCGCCCGTCGCCGCCTGCACGGCCTCCACGACGCGGTCGAGGATGCGGCGGCCCTCCAGCTCTATCAGCCCTTTGGGACGCCCGCCGTAGCGCCGGGCGGCGCCGCCGGCCAGCACGGCGCCGCGCACGGTCAGTAGCGCCGGCCGCGCTTCTGCTCGAGCACGACGTCCAGTCCCAGCGTGAGCGCGAAGTGGTGGAACCAGCGGGTCTCGGTGGGCGGGACCAGCGTCACGTCGGTCGGCCCGGTCACCCGGTCGAAGGTGGCGAGCACGTCGCGGGCCTCGAAGCGGAATTGATAAGCGCCGCCCAGCTTCGCGGTGAAGCCGGCGCCGAGCTGCAGGCTGGGCGCGACCCGGCGCGGGCTGTTGTCGGCCACCACCTGATAAGTGTTCCCCGCGGAGTCGCCCCCCGCCATCTCGATCGTGCTGTGGTCGAAGGCGACGAGTCCGACGCCGGCGGACGCGTAGGGGCTGAGAAAGTGGCGCGGCGTCGCGCGCACGACGACGCTGCCCGCGAACGAGATCGCGCCGGTGGACTGCGAGAGCCCGGCGATGTTGCCACAGATCTGGACGCTCTTCCGGGTCGGGGGAGGGTTCGTATTGAGCACGGTACAACCGTCCTGAAGCGGCAGGCCGAGGTAGGCGACCTCGCCCTGAAACCCGAGCACGGGTCCCGGGAAGTAGCTGAACGCGAAGCGGAGCGCGATGCTCGAGCCCATGTCGCGCGCCAGCCGCAGCGTGTCGTAGCCCGCCGTACAGCTTCCGTTGAACGCGGGGCAGAACGGCTGGCGCGGAATCGTCCACAGGCTGCCGCCGTTCACGACGCCGGCCGCGACCGTCAGCACGAGGTTCGTCTGCGGCCCCGTCTGGGCCGCGGCCCTCCCCCCTCCCCATGGAGGCAACGTGGCCGCCGCGAGTGCGAGCCCGAGCCAGCGAGTGGGTCGGCGCATCACACCTCGAGGAGCTGGTGGTCCACCATGATGCACCGGTCCATGACGAACGGAATGCCCGCCGCCGCGGCGCGCTCGGCCGCCGCGTCGTCCACGACGCCTTGCTGCAGCCAGATGAGACGGGGCCGGGGCCGGACGCGGATCGCCTCGTCCACGACGGCGCCGGCGCATTCGCTGCGGCGGAACACGTCCACGATGTCGATCGCGTGCTCTCGAGCGGCCGCGGTGAGGGACGGGTAGCTCGGCTCACCGAGGATCACGGCGTGGCCCGGGTTCACGGGCACGATCCGGTAGCCCGCGCGCCGCAGATACTGCGCCACCTGGTGGCTGGGCCGCTCCGGCTTCGGTGACAACCCGACGACGGCGATGGTCCGGGCGGCGCGGAGAATCTCCTGTCGCGCGTCCCCCGTCATGCGCCGGGCCGATGGACGTGGGGAGTGCCGCTCACCGCCCGCCCCACCAACACCATGCCCGAGCGCGCGGCGATCGTGAGCGCGAGTGTGGAGGGCACGCTGGGCGTCGCGACCCAGGCCAGTCCGGCGCGCGCCGCCTTGTAGGCGAGCTCGGCCGAAATGCGGCCAGTGACGAGCAGCCCGCGCCCCCGGAGTAGCTCGCGCGCGATCACCGCCGCGCCGATGACCTTGTCCACGGCGTTGTGCCGTCCGATGTCCTCGGCGTGGCACAGCAGCCGCTCGCCGTCCGTGAGCGCGGCCGCGTGGATCCCACCCGTCTCATTGTAGCGCTCGCCGCGGGCGAACAGCTCCTTGAACAGCGCCCGCAGCCGGTCGGCGGCGGCCGGCTCGCCCCGGGCAGGCGCGTGCTTAACGGTGTGCGGGTCCGCGAGGAAGGTCGAGACGGCGCCGCACCCTGACGCGAGCACGCGCTTCCGTCCTTCGCCCTTCACCGCCGCGACGCGTTCCGGCTTGACGTCCGCCCAGAAGCCCAGGTCCGTCGCGCAGGGGCGGAGCTTCACCAGGTCGTCGAGCGTCTCGATGTAGCCCTCGCCGTGGAGCCATCCCGTGGCCAGCTCCTCGAGCTGATCCGGCGTGCACATCCACGTGACCGCCGGTTCGCCGTTCACCTCGAGCCACACGGGCACTTCTTCGACGGCGGCGGATTCGGCGAGCATGCGGCCGCGGCGGCTCCCGGGCTGGCGCGCCTCCGGAGTCCCCGGGGTCCCCGGGCTCACGCCCGGGGCCATGGGCCCTGGCCCCGCCCGTAAGGGCGGGGATTCCGGATCACGGTTCACCGAAGTATTCCGAGTAGATATGCGGCCCCTCCTGCACGCGCACGGCGTGCAACGTCACCGCGGGCGGCAGACGCGGGGCGATGCGCTCCCACACGTAGACCGCAAGCGCTTCACCGGTCGCGAGCCGCCGGCCGTCAGCGAACTCGGGCACGGCGTCGTTGATGACCTTGCCGTCGAGCCGCGCCGTGATCTCCTCGCGCAGCACCCGATCCAGCTCGCCCAAGTTCACAACGCCCTTGCGGTCCGCTTCGAGCGACCCCCGCACGGTGACGCGCACCTGGTAGTGGTGCTCGTGCTCGGCGGCGGCCTTCCCGAACTCGGCGGCGTTTCGCTCGGGCGTCCAATCTGCCCGCCGCACGCGGTGCGCCGCGCTAAACTCAACGATACGCGTAAGATAGCTGATCGGCATCGCTAGAACACCCGCACGGCGCTGGCCTTGAACGCGAACGCGACCGGGCTTCCCGGCGTGAGGCCCAGATCGCGCGCCGCATCCTCCGTGACCACAGCCACGAGTTCCACGCCCACGTCAGCGGTGACGTGCACGGCGCCGCCGCGCTGGTGCACCAGCCGCGTCACCCGCCCACAGAACACGTTGCGGGCCGATGACGTGAGGGGCTCGCGGCTCACGAGGATGTCGGTCGGCGGGACGGCGAGGATGGCGGGCCCCGATTTGTCCGTCAGGGCGGCGATCTCCACGTTCCCCACCCGCACGTGCTTCAGATCGCCCGGGGCGCCCACGGGGAGCTCGATCCGGAACAGGTTTTCGGGCGTGACGGGCGAGAGGCGGCCGTCGGCGAGGGCGCGCACGTCGTCCGCCCAGCGGTAGGCGTCCTCCAGCTGATGCGACGCTAGGCACACGGCGAGGGGCCGCCGGGCGCGCTCTTCGGCGAGCGCGTGGTACAGGCTCTGCGCCGCCGCGCGGTCCGCCGAGCTCGCCGGCTCGTCGAGCAGCAGCACGTCCGGCTCGACGGCGAGCGCGCGCGCCACGGCGATGCGCTGCACCTCGCCGTCCGACAGCTCGTGGCGGCGGCGGTCGAGCAGCGGAGTGATCCCCAGTCGGCCCGCGACGTTGTCCACCAACCTGTTCACCTCCGTGCGTCTGATCCCTCGCACCCGTAATCCAAACTCGAGATTTTGCCGGGTCGTGCCGCGCAGCAGCACGGGCCGCTGCTCGACCAGCGTGACGCGCCGCCGCAGGGCGAGGTCGGCGGGCCGGCCATCGAGCAGCACCGCGCCCTCGCTGGGCCGCTCGAGCAGGGCGAGCAGCCGGAGCAGCGTGCTCTTGCCGGCGCCGTTGGGGCCGACGATGGCGATGAGGGCTCCGGGGGGCACGGCGAAGCGCTCGAGGTCGAGCACGACGCGCCCGTCGTAACGGTGCCGCACGCCGCGGAGCTCAAGCACTTGCACCCCCCCGCCCCTGCAGCACCTGCAGCGCGACGTTGACGAGCAGCGCGAGCAACAGCAGGACCAGGCCGAGCGCGAGCGCCAGTCCGAAGTCGCCCTGGCCCGTGTACAGCGCGACGGCGGTGGTGAGCGTGCGCGTCTGGCCGCGGATGTTACCGCCCACCGTCATGGCGGAGCCGATCTCGGCGACCACGTGGCCGAACGCCGTCGTCAGCACGGCGGCGAGCGCGAACCGAGCCTCCCGCGCCACGGTCCACGCGGTGCGCCAGCGGCCCGCCCCGAGCGTCTCGGCCGTGCGTCGGATCCGCGGGTCGACGCCCTGCACCGCGGCGGCCGAGAGGGCTGCCGCGATCGGCAGGGCGATCACGACGTCGCCCACGACGATGGCCTGCCACGTGTAGAGCCACCCGAGCCCGCCCAGCGGCCCGCGCCGCGACAAGACGCCGTACAGCAGCAGTCCGACGACGACGGTGGGAAAGGCGAGCGCGGTGTTGACGACGGTGAGCGCGGCCCGGCGGCCCCAGAAGGGTCGCGTCGCGAGCAGGAAGCCCGCCGGGATGCCGAGGCCGCACGCCACTGCCGTCGCCACGAGGCCGATCTTGAGCGTCAGGAGCGCGATGCCGTACACCTCGGCGTCGGCCGAGAGGAGCAGCGCGAGCGCGCGCCGGAATCCCTCCGCTAGAAAGTCCATCCGAGGCCGAGCGTGACCCAGGGGTGCCACGTCCACTCGCTGAGCGGCGCGGTTGGCTCGAGGACGGGCGTTTGGTTGTACGGGTACTTGTAGGTGGCCGGGTAGGTGACCTTCCAGCCCACCGCGCGGAAGTCGACACGCACCGAGACCCGCCGCACCGGATACCAGCGGATGCCCGCCTCCGGCATGACGGCGAACTTGGTGCCGAAGTCGTAGCGGCTCGTATCCCGGGGCGAGCGGCCGCCCACCGCCACACCGAGCGCGCCGCCCAGATAGGGGGCGAAGCCGCGCCACGTCTTTTTCCCGGTGAGCACGAGCTGCAGCCCCGCGTCGGCGAGGACCACGGCGTTGTCGTACGGGCCGCTCTTCCGCGACAGCGTGTCCTTGTAGGGATTGACGACGAAGCGGGTCGTCTGCGCGTAGGCGAGGCCGAACGACACGCCGATCGCCCCGCCGAGCGCCGTCTCATAACGGAGGCCGCCGGTCGGCCCGTTCGACATGCCGACGCCCACGCTCCCCCGACTGCCGCCCAGGTAGCCGAAGGCGAGCAGCGTCACGCCGCCGCGCGGGATGTCGCGATACGGTGAGTGGCCGGGTTCGTAGCCGACTTGAGCAGCGACGGAAGGTCGGAAGGACGGAAGGACGGAAAGAAGAAATGCGGCACCGAGGGCCGCTGCGGGCCTGAGCCAGCTTCCGACCTTCCGACTGTCCGTCATTCCGCCCATTAGTCGATCTCCCTCAAATCCCGCCCCGTCATCTCCGGCGGTGGCTCCACGTCCAGCATGCGCAGCACCGTCGGGCCCACGTCGCGCAGCGCGCCGCCGTGCCGCAGCCGCGCCGGCGCGTCGTCGCCCACGATGAGGAACGGGACCGGGTTGGTGGTGTGCGCCGTGTGCGGGCCGTCGGTGGTGGGATCGATCATCAGCTCGCAGTTGCCGTGGTCCGCCGTGATGAGCAGCGTGGCGCCGCGCCGCTCGGCGCTCTGGAGCACGCGCTCCAGGCAGCGGTCGACCGTCTCCACCGCCTGGACCGCCGCCGGTAGTACCCCGGAGTGCCCCACCATGTCCCCGTTGGCGTAGTTGCAGAGGATGAAGTCGTGGTGGCCCGCTTCGATCGCCCGGCAGAGCACGTCCGTGACGCCGGGCGCGCTCATCTGCGGCATCAGGTCGTACGTGGCGACCTTCTGCGACGGCACGAGCAGCCGCTCCTCGCCGGGGTACGGCGTCTCCACCCCGCCGTTGAAGAAGTAGGTGACGTGGGCGTACTTCTCGGTCTCGGCCGTGCGGAACATCGTCTTCCCCTTCTCGGACAGCACCTGGGCGACGATGCGCGACAACACCATCGGCTCGAACGCCATCGGGAAGGGGAACGTCTCGTCGTACTGGGTCATCGTGACCAGGTCCACCGCGGGGCGCGCGCCGGTGTCGAAGCCGTCGAATCCCTCGGCGGCAAGGGCCCGCACGATCTGGCGCATGCGGTCGGCGCGGAAGTTGAAACAGAAGACGCCGTCGCCGCTCCGGATGCGCGGCATGCCGGCGATCACGCGCGGCGTCACGAACTCGTCGGTCTCGCCCGCCTCGTAGGCGCGCCGGATGGCCGTGACGGGATCGGGGGCGGGGTCGCCCACGCCGTGCACCATCGCGTCGTAGGCGATCTTGGTGCGCTCCCAGCGCTTGTCGCGGTCCATCGCGTAGTAGCGGCCCACCACGGTCGAGACGCCGGCCCGCCCGCCGTACTGACCCAGCAGGTCGACCAGCTCCTGCATGAACGCGAGGGCCGACTGGGGCGGCGTGTCGCGCCCGTCGAGCCAGGCGTGGATCGCCACGGGCAGCTCGTGCAGGTGGCCGAGCATGATCCCGGCGGTGAGGTGCTGGTCGAGCGCGTGCACGCCGCCGTTTCCGATCAGACCCAGCAGGTGGAGCGTGCCGCCGCGACGCCGCACCTTGCCGCACAACTCCGCCACCGCCGGCAGCCGGAAGAACGCACCCGACTCGATCGCCTGGGAGATGCGCACGATGTCCTGGGGCACGACGCGCCCGGCCCCGAGATTCAGGTGTCCCACTTCGCTGTTGCCGATCTGTCCCTCCGGCAGGCCCACCGCGAGTCCGGACGCGTCGAGCAACGTGCGCGGCGCTCTCGCCCAGAGACGATGCCAGGTGGGTGTGTCCCCCAGCTCGACGGCGTTCCCCTCCCGGCCGGGACGGAACCCCCAGCCGTCGAGCACGATGAGGACGACCGGGGTGCGCGGCCCATGCCTCTTTGCCATATTGGAGGGGATGCAATCTAGCCGGGCCCTTCGCGCCCTTCCAGTTGTCCTGTGGCTCGCGCCTACGCCGCCGCTCATCGCCCAAGCGCGTTACCGTGTGACCACCGACGGCGCCTGGTTCTACCAGGAGGCGGGCGGCAAGCGTCTGGCGCGGCTGGCCCGCGGCGCCGTGGTCTCAGGGGGCGACCAGCAGGGTGACTGGCAGGGCGTCACGCTCGAGGGGTGGATCTTCACGACGTCCGTCGGACCCACGGCGCGCGCCGGATACGACCTCGCCGTCACGCGCGCGCCGGAAGAGAACCTCCGCTCCGCGCCTGCGGGTGCCCTCGTCGGCAAGCTGCCGCAGGGCTTCCTCTTGAACCGCGTGGCCGAAGCCACGACGGACCGGTGGGTCCATGTGACGCGCTCGGGCTGGGTGGAGCAGAGCGACGTCGAGGCGCTGCCGCAGGTGGCGAGCGCGCGCACGGACACCGGTTCGGGTGGACCGACCCCGGGCCCACGGCCCGGGGTTAACCCACCCGATACCGGCCTCACGGCCTCTAACCCGGTGGACCCCTCGCGCCTCGAATCCGCCCGCCGCACGGTGCTGTACCGCGCGCCCGAAGGTCCCCCCGCGGGCACCTTGGCGCCTGCGGCGCCGCTGCGCGTGCTGGGGCGCTCGGGGGAGTGGACGCGCGTCCAACTCGAGGGCTGGGTGAAGACCGCCGACCTCCACAGCGCGCCCCCCGGCGTGCTGGTGGGCGTGTCCGCCGCCGAGCTGCGCGCCGATCCGCCCCGCTACGTGGGGCAACTGGTCCGCTGGACGCTCGAGTTCATCTCGCTGCAGAAGGCGGACGAGCTGCGGCCCGAGATCCCCACCGGGGCGACGTACATGCTGGCCCGCGGGCCGCTCCCCGAGCGCGGCTTCGTGTACGTGATCGTCCCCGAGGCGAAACGGGTGCCGCTCGAGGCGCTCACCCCCCTCGCCGTCATCGAGGTCACGGCGCGGGTGCGGGCGGGGCGGAGCCGGTTCCTCGGCAATCCGGTCGTCGACCTCACCAGCTTCGAGGCCTCCCCCCAGCCATGAACGAAATCCTGCGCGAGCGGCTGTTGCGCAAGCTCGAGACGCTGCCCGACGACAAGGCCTATCTCGTGCTCGACTACGTCGAGTTTCTCGAGTCGAAGTACGCCGAGCGTCCCGCCGGCGCGGCGCCGTTCCAGAGGGTGGCGGAGACGCTGGAGGACACGCTGCGCGCGGGCCGCGTCCCGGTGAACATCATCAAGGGGACGATGGACGCGGTGGGGAAGGCGGGGAAGCTGCTCGAGCGCGTGGCGGCGGCGGGCAAGGCGGCGGTGGAGGAGGCGCAGAAGAAGAACGAAGACAAGGGCAAGGTTGAGGAACCGCCGCCCTCCCAGTAACTTTCGCCATGGGAACCTTCCGCCCCAGCCCCGCCCTCACTTTCGACGACGTTCTCCTCGTACCGCGGCATTCCACGGTGCACCCGCGCAACGTGGACGTGCGTTCCCGCTTCACCCGCGGCATCCCGCTCAACATCCCCCTCGTGGCGGCGGCCATGGACACCGTGACCGAGGCCGAGATGGCGATCGCCATCGCGCGCGAGGGGGGAATCGGCGTGATCCACAAGAACATGCCGATCGACCGCCAGGCCGCGGAGGTGGACCGGGTCAAGCGCAGCGAGTCGGGGATGATCCTCCACCCCATCACCCTCGGCCCCGACCGCCCGGTGCGCGAGGCGGTGCGGCTGATGGAGCGGTTCCGCATCTCGGGCGTGCCGATCGTGGACGATGCGGGTCGGCTGGTCGGGATCATCACCAACCGCGACCTCCAGTTCGAGCGCGAGCTGGACCGGCCGATCCGCGAGGCGATGACCCGGGACCGGCTCGTCACCGCGCCCGTGGGCACCACGCTCGACGAGGCGGAGCGGATCCTCGCGCAGCACCGCATCGAGAAGCTGCCCGTCGTGGACGCGCAGGGCATCCTGAAGGGCCTCATCACCATCAAGGACATCTTCAAGCGCCGGCGGCACCCCGACGCCAACAAGGACCAGCACGGGCGCCTCCGGGTG
The DNA here is from genome assembly GCA_003220975.1 of Gemmatimonadota bacterium. GTDB lineage: Bacteria > Gemmatimonadota > Gemmatimonadetes > Gemmatimonadales > GWC2-71-9 > AG41. The sequence continues at coordinate 18,505 of QHTX01000095.1, forward strand.
GCGGCGGCGGTGGGCGGCAACGCCGAGGCGCTGGCGCGCGCCCGCGCCCTGCTCGGCGCGGGCTGCGACGTGATCGTGGTGGACTCGGCGCATGGCCACTCGGAGGGCGTGCTCAAGGCGGTCGCGTGCCTGCGGGAGGCGTTCCCCGACGCGCAGCTCGTGGGCGGCAACGTCGCCACCACGGACGGCGCGCGCGCGCTCGTCGAGCGCGGCGTCGATGCCGTGAAGGTGGGTGTCGGGCCGGGCTCGATCTGCACGACGCGCGTGGTCACGGGCGTCGGGATCCCCCAGATCACGGCGATCCTGGACGGCGTGCAGGGAGCGGCCGACGTCCCGGTGATCGCGGATGGCGGCGTCAAGTACTCGGGGGACGTCGTCAAGGCGCTCGCCGCCGGCGCCGAGAGCGTGATGATGGGCTCGATGCTCGCGGGGACGGAAGAAAGCCCGGGCGAGTCGTTCCTGCTCGAAGGCCGGCGCTTCAAGGTGATTCGCGGCATGGGCAGCCTCGGCGCCATGGAGGAGGGCTCGGCCGATCGGTACTTCCAGGAAGGCGAGGTGTCGCCCTCCAAGCTCGTCCCCGAGGGGATCGAAGGGCGCGTGCCCTACAAGGGCCCGGTGGCCGACGTGATCTTCCAGATGGTGGGGGGCTTGCGGAGCGGCATGGGGTACTGCGGCGTGTGCGACATCAAGGCGCTCCGCAGCGAGACCGAATTCATCCGGGTCACGACGGCGGGCCTGCGCGAATCCCACCCGCACGACGTCGTGATCACCCGCGAAGCACCGAACTACAGCATTTAACGCCTGCGCCTTGACAGGTCCCCGGCGGCGGGCCTACTGTAGCGGCCGTTTCTCCGACGGCCGGCCTCCCCTTCCTTAGAGGTGCGCATGGATCTGCTCCGGCGGAAGAGCGTCACCGACCTGCAGAACGAAGCGCTGACCGACCACAGCCTGAAGCGCGCGCTCGGTGCGCTCAATCTGACGATGCTCGGCATCGGCGCCATCATCGGGACCGGCATCTTCGTGCTCACCGGCACCGTGGCCGCCGTCAACGCGGGGCCCGCCGTGGTGCTCTCCTTCGTCCTCGCCGGCATCGCGTCGGTCTTCGCCGCCCTGTGCTACTCCGAGTTCGCCTCGCTCGTCCCCATGGCGGGGAGTGCCTACACCTACG
>QHTX01000096.1:0-2978 GCA_003220975.1 Gemmatimonadota bacterium
GCCCGGCAGCGATCCAGCACCGCGAGCAGGCGTCGATCGACCTGGTCGAGGGCCCGCTCGAGGGGGGCGCGGGGTGCGGGAGGAGCGTCCGCCGCGTCGGCGCGCCGCGCGAGCGCCAGCACCTCCCACGCCATGCGGTCGAGATGGGACGCCTCCCAGACCCGCTCGAACGCCGCCGCGTCTCGAGCGGTGAGCAGCCGCTCCAGAGCGTCGACGAGCCGGCAGAGACCGCGCAGCGTGTCCATCTGCATGAAGCTATCCCGGCCTCGCGCCGGGGCAAACGCCGTTTGTCCACATCGGTCTGGAAAACTGGGTGGAAATCCTGTGGGCGGCGGGCAATGTTTCGGTCATCCCGTTTCCTCGACGACACTTGGAGGAGGGCTCGTGCGCAGCACCGCTCTCGTCGGCGTCGCTCTCGCGCTCGCCGCGTGCTCTGGGTCGGGCGGCCCGGTCGTCCTCGGGCTCGCGGGACCATTTGGACAGCCGCGGGGCGCCTCGATGCTCAAGGCGGCGCAGCTGGCGGTCAACCAGATAAACGCCAAGGGAGGTCTGCGCGGCCGCCCGCTCGAGCTCCGAGTCGCGGACGACTCGGGAAGCGAGGACGTGGCGGTGCGGATCGCCGCCCAGCTGTACGCCGATCCCGCAGTCGTCGCCGTGATCGGCCACCTCTCCTCGGGCACCACGCTTGCCGCGGCGCGCGTGTACGGAGCGGGCGCGACCCCCGTGGTCATGATCTCCCCCTCCGCCTCGAGTCCGGACTTGAGCGGCATCAGTCCCTACGTGTTCCGGGTGTGCCCGAGCGACCTGCAACACGGCCCGCACCTCGCGCGCTTCGCGCTGCAGGTGCTCGGCGCGCGCCGGGCCGGGATCATCTACGTCAACAACGACTACGGGCGCGGCGTGCGCCGCACGTTTGCCGCGGAGTTCGCGCGGCTGGGGGGGACGGTGGTGGAGGCGGATCCGTACGTGCCGACGACGCCGTCGCTCGAGCCGTATCTGTCCCACATGCGGCGGGGCGGCGTGGACGTGCTGCTGCTCGCGGCGGAGCGACCCGGGGCCGAGCTGGCGCTGCGGGAGATGCGGGCGCTGGGCGTCGCCTGGCCGGTGCTCGGCGGAGACGCGCTCACCGGGATCGAAGCGGACGGCCCGCTCGCCGAAGGCGTCCGGCTGTCGTCCGCGTACCTGCCGGACCGGCGCGACGAGCGCAACGCGGCGTTCGTCACGGACTACGCGCGCGCGTATCAGGGCGAGCGACCGGACCATCGCGGCGCAGGCGCCTACGATGCCGTGTTTCTGCTGGCGCGCGCCGTCGACGAGGCCGGCGCCGCCCGGCGGGCGATTCGGGCCTACCTGGCGGGGGTGGGTCACGGCCGGGCGGCGTTCGACGGAGTGACGGGCACGATCGCGTTCGACACGAGCGGGGACGTCCCGGCGAAGTCGGTGGTGATCGGCGTGGTGCGCGACGGACGGCTCGTCGCCCAAGCGGAGCAGTGATGCGGGGGCCGCTCGACACGATTCGCGCGCGCATCCTGCTCGGGCTCGTGCTGTTGATGGCGGGCCTGGTCGCGACCGCCATCGGCGGGGCGACGACGCTGCGGCGGGTACGGCGCGCCACGGCCGACGAGCTGGCGGCGTTGCGCACGTCCACCGAGATCGGGAGCGGGCTCGTGACGAGCGTGCTCGAGGAGATCCGCGCCGCGGAGCAGTACCTGGCCACGCCCGGCACGGACGCGCGCCGGCTGTTCGACGCGTCGGCCGAGGAGGCGTTCGATTACGAGCGGCGGCTCGCGGCGCTGGGCGGCCTCGTGGTCGAGGATCGGCTCGCGATCAACCGGTTACGCCACCTGCACGCCACTATCGAGACCGAATACGCCATCGCGCACGCGCTCACGGACCTCGGGCGCCAGGCGGAGGCGGTGGCCCGGGTGAGCGCCGTCCGGCCGCAGGCGGCGGAGCTGACGCGCCTGGTGCGCGACCTGTCACGCCGGCAGGCCGACAAGGCGACACAGGCCGCCGAGCGCCTTGCCGCTGACTCGATCGACCGCGAGCGGAAACTGTGGGTCCTCGTGGTGTCGCTGCTGCTGGTGGGATTCTTCCTGTCGCGGTACACGCTGCAGTCGGTGCAGGGGCCGCTCGGCCGGCTCGTCACCGCCGCCGAGCGGTTCGGGGGCGGGGACCTGCGGCCGGTGACGACGGGCGAGATGCCGCGCGAGTTCCGCCTGCTCGCGGAGGCAATGCAGCGCATGGGCGACCGGCTGCGGCACATCGTGGGCGACGTGATCGGGGAGTCGGACCGGATCGCGGGATCGGCGGGCGACCTCTCCGCGGTGAGCGAGCAGCTCGCCGCCTCGTCGAGCCAGGTATCGACCGCGATGGTCGAGATCTCGAGCGGCGCGGACGAGCAGCGCGCCGCGCTCGGCTCCATGGGCACGGGGATCGAGGAGCTGCGCAAGGCGACGGCGGAGATGGCGGAGGCGGCGGACCGCGCGGCGCAGCTGGGCGAGGAGATCCGCACGGTCGCGGAGCGGCACCGCGGCGACGTGGCCGCAGCCGGGAGCGCCCTGCTCGACGTGCGCGAAGTCGTGCAGACCACCTCGAAGCAGGTGGCGCAGCTCGCCGAGCTGAGCGCGTCCATCGACGACTTCGTGGAGCTCATCAAACGCATCTCGTCGCAGACCAACCTGCTGGCCCTGAACGCGGCGATCGAGGCGGCCCGCGCGGGCGAGCACGGCAAGGGCTTCGCGGTCGTGGCCGAGGAAGTGCGCCAGCTCGCGGACGAGTCGGCGCGGGCGGCGGAAGAGGTCACGCGCACCACCGCCCTGATCCGCGAGCAGATGGAAGACGTCACGGCGACGATGACCGTCGGCCAAGCGAAGGTCCGCGGGATCGAGTCGGTCGCCGAAGGGGCGGCCCGCGGCCTCGCCGAGATCGCGACAGCGGTGGAGCTGGTGGAGCAGGCGGCGGCGCGGGTGCGCTTG
>QHTX01000096.1:3042-15399 GCA_003220975.1 Gemmatimonadota bacterium
GCGACCGCGCACGCGGCGAGCGCCCAGCAGGTCACGGCGGCGACCCAGCAGCAGGGCGCCTCCACCCAGGAGATGGCGGCCGCCGCCGGAGGGCTGCTCCAGGCGGCGGAAAAGCTGCGCGGGTTGGTCCGGGGGTTCCGGGTCTAAGGTCGCCAGCTGGGCTGCTGGTCGTTCACGAAGCCACTGGGGTCGGCGCGGCTCACGAGCACGCGGTCCTTCACATAGGTGGCCGGGGTGACGCCGGCGGGCACCTTGTAGATGGAGAAGTTATAGCCGCCCGGCGGCTCGCTCCCCACGAGCACGATCTCCTTGCCGTCAGGCGACCAATCATGGCCCACCTGGTTCGCGGAGATGTCACACAACCCTTCGCCGCTGACCTGTTGCTCGCCCGTCCCGTCGATCTGGATGCGCCAGTAGTCGATCGAGCAGCCTCCCGTATTGCGGAGAAAGATCACTTGGTTGCCGTCCGGGGAGACCACCGGCCGGCTGTCAGAATCAGTGCCCGGTCCCTTGGTAAGCTGTCTGACTCCAGTTCCGTCCCTGTTGACGGCATACAGCTTGCCCTGGGAGAGTGTGTCGCGCGCGGTGACCAGTCGAGCTCGCGGATCGTCAACACGCCTGTCCCGAAGTCGAGGGGCGTGAGGGTGAGCGGGGTGACGTTGATCCCATTGAAGTCCGCCACGTAGAGCGCACTCGTCGTCTTCGGCACGGGGTCCGACGTGAGGCTGTCGAGGGCGAACGCCAGCCGATCAGGACTGCGGGGGTCCCATGCGAAACTCCCGGGGCCGGTGCGGCGAGTAGGCACGACGTCGTTGAACACCCGCCGCAGCGCCTGGAACAGGAGCAAGATCGGACCCGTGGCGTCCTGAATCACGCATACGTTGGTAGGGAAGGCCACACCGCACTCGTACGCGAGGTGCAGCCCGTTGGGGCTCCAGCGGGGGCGAGAGGCCCCCAAGGTGTCGCTCACCACGAGCGCGTTGGTGTCTCCCGCCCAACCGGCCACCCAGAGCTGCGACGTTCCGGTCGAGTCGAACGTGTAGGCGACGCGCTGGCGGTCGGGAGAATACCGGGGATTGACGTCGCCCAATCCGCGCATGGCACTGACGCGGAAGCGTCCCGTCCCGTTCGTGTTGTTACAGAACACGCCGCTCGAGAGGCCGCTCGCGGAGTCGCCCGCGAACAGCACGGCGGGAATCGTGACCGGGGCACTCACGCCGAGCCGCAGGGTGTCGGCCGCCCCGGGAATCGCCGCCGCGACCCGCGCCGGCCCGCACGACGTGCCCGACAGCGCCGTCACCGTGAGATCGCTCGCGAGCGCGATGAGTCCCGGCGTCAGGTTCGCGAGTCGCACGGGGACGTTGGGCACGGGTACCGCCCCGAGCGAATCGACCGCCACCGTCATCAGGAAGGAGCCGCCCTGCTTTAACGTCAGGTTCTGGGGCGCCACGCTGACCACGCAGCCGACGCCGAGCTGACACGGCCCGCGGTACAAGACCGGTACGGAGTCGACGCGGGTGGCGCGGCCGGCCTGAACGGTCACCGTGTCGGAGCCCGAGTACAGCACCGCACCGTCGGCCGAGCGGATGCCCTGAAGCTGGACCGTGTACGTCTCTGTCGTCCCGAAGAGCAGGATCGGCACCGTGAGGGTCGCGTCGCCGGCGGTATCGACGGGCACGGTGGTATCGGCGACGACGACGCCCGCCCTCGCGCCGGACCCCGTCACGACGACGCGCAGCCGGTCGAGATCGTTGAACAACACCGTCCCCGCGGTGACACTGAAGACCGGCACGAGCGCGAGCCGCGGCCCTCCCCCGGCGAGCTCGGGGCCCGCCCACTCCGCGCAGGCGAGGGTCCCGAGGGTAGCGAGTGCGAGCCAGCCGCGCCGCGTCACCGGCTCCACTCCAACAGCAGCACGGCGCGCGGCCCCACGAGCGAGACGGAGCTGCCGTTGTTGGCCAACCGGCCGAACGCCGCCTGGCCCTGGAACAGGAAGGCCACCGTACCGCTCGCGCGGTAGCGCATGTCGATCCCGGGGCGCACCAGCCAGCCGAGCAGCTTGAGGTTGCCGGCGCTCGTGTCTGCCAGCTCGTGGCGGAACTCCACGTTCGGCGCGAGGTTCAGCGCGGGCGAGAGCGGCCGCTCGAGCCGCGCGCCCAGGGCGAGCACGTTGCCGCGGGGCACCTGCACGACAACGGTGTTGGTCGAGTTGTAAGCCCGGGGACGGAAGCGGTGCATGTCGTAGGCGTAGAAGGAGAGGCTGCTCCGGCCCGCGGGCAGGCTGACCCCGGAATAGACGAGAATCCGATCGCCGGTGAGGCTGCGCGAGCCGCCACCGCCACTCAGCGTATCGGCTCCGCTGGCCGTGTAGACCACGGCGCCGCGGAAATAGCCGCCGCCACCCACCGGGCCCTCGACGCCGAGCCGCGCCCGCCCCTCGCCGCCGGGCTTGAGATCCCCGGTGGTCGCCACGGGGGCGTAGCTGGCGTGCCAGCGGTAGCTCGCGCCCACGCCGCCCGCCCAGCGCTCGCCGAGCTTGACGGCGTAGGCGAACCCGCCGGTCAGGCCGCCGCCCGACCCGAAGGTCGGCGTGGTGAAGTCCAGCAGGTCGGTCGCGAGCGCGCTCAGGAGCGGCACGGTCGAGTCGGACACCGTCTTCTTCCCGGTGGGCAGCGTGCCCACCACCGAGAGCACCAAGTGCCCTGGGACGGCGGCGAAGCTCGCGCGCACATCGGTGTCGGTGAAGCCCGAGAGTTCGAGCGTGCGGCCCCCGGTCGCCGCGGACGCGCGGGCGTAGGCCGTCGCGACGTCGACCGTCAGGCGCGGGCCGAAGCGCCGGGAGAGCGTCACGGGCACGGTCCACTCGACCACGTGGTCGAAGGCGAACCCCGGGCCGAAGTAGTAGCCGTCGAACACCACCCCGGTGCGCGCCGTCGTGCCGATGCCTGCCGCGGGCTCCTGCGCCGCGAGCGGCGCCGCGGCGACGAAGAGCCAGAGGGCGCGTTTCACGGCGGCCGCTTGAAAATGATCGTGATGCCGTTCACGACCGAGATGATCGACGGCACCCCGAGCGCTTCCGGGGTGAGCTGGCGGTCGATCGTCGGCGCGCCCGACGTGACGCCGCCCGCTTGTGCGATCGCATCGCCCACCGTGGGCACGACGTCGAGCGACGTGGACGACAGCACGCCGCCGCTCGCGCCCCCCCCGCCGCCCGCGGGCTCGGACGCCGCCGTCACCTGCTCGACCGCCTGCACGACGGTGACGATCTCACCGCCCGAGGTCTGCTGCACCGCCGGCGCCGCGGTCGCTGCCTCCTGGCCCTGCCGGGCCGCCTGGAAGCTCGGGTCCGCCTGCGTCGCGGCGCGGAAGTGCCGCGCGGCGGCGCCATAACGCCCTCGATCCATGGCTTCGAGCCCCCAGCTGTAGGCCAGGAAGGCAGCGAGGTTCCGGGGTCCCTGGCGGAGAATCTGCTGCCGCTCGGCCTCGGTGACCGCGATCCCGAGCTGCGCCGCGAGATCCAGGACGACTTGCTTTTCGAGCTCGAGCAGCCGCGGGAACGGCCCCGTCACCTGACCTACCGGCCGCACCACCCCCGTCCCGGTGACGACCGACGCCGAGATCTGAACGGGACCCCGCGAGGGAATCGTCGCGGTCCCTTGCACCATGCGCTCCGCACGCAGTAGCCGGCCCACCCGCGCCGCCGTCGCCGGGTCCGCGCGCTCGCTCTGCCCGAGCTTCAGTTCGTCGAGCAGCACGCCGATCTGGAGCCGCTCGAGCAGCCGCAGCGTCCGGAGGTACGCCAGGTCGGTGGTGATCAGCTCGGCGAGCCCGCGCGACAGCGGCTGGTAGCTCGAGTCGCCCGAAATCGCGACTGGGAGCACGGCGACGGTGGCCGCCTGTGGAGGTTGCTGTGCCAATTCCGTCTCACGCGCGAGCGCCTGCCGGGCGGTCTGCTCCGCTCCGGCCCGCAGCGCCAACTGGGCCCTGGCGCGCAGTGCCGCGACGCCGCGGGCGTCCGGATGCCGCGCGGCGAAGTCATTGTAGGTGGCGACCGCGTCGTCGTAGCCGCCCGCTTGCTCCTGGCAGCCCCCCACGATGAGCGGCCCGAGCACGTCGGCCGGGTCGAGCGCCTCGGCCGAGCGCGCGACGCTCGTCGCCGTGTCGCACCGCCCGGCGGCCGCGAGGGCGGCGGCGAGGCGGAAGCGAAGCGCGGCGTCAGTGGGTTGCTGCTGGGTTTGAGCGAGGAGAGTCGGAATGTCGGCGGGCGTGACGGCGGCGGGTCGGGGCGCGCGAGCGCACGCCCCGACCAAGGCCACCAAGAGGAGCAGATACTTCCGCTGACTCACCGCCGCGACTTCTTCTTCGCGGCCTTCCGCTTTGCCGCCGCCGCCGCCCCCCCCCCCGCCCCCGCCCCTCGCTGCTTCGTCGGGTGCGGCGGCCTGCGCCCCCCCTTGGCCTTGAGCGGCCCCTCCACGTCTGCCAGCACGCGATCCCCCTCGTCGGGGCCGATCAGCCCGCGCCGCACGGCGTAGCGCACCAGCTCTTCGGCGTCGTCGAGCGTGAACTCGCCCACGCCGGCGGCGGCGCGAATCGCCCTGACGAGCGCGTCTGCCACCGGGCTGCGGAGGACGCTCGCGATTCCGGGGAGGGCCTCGAGCAGCGAGGAGATCTGCGACCCGCCGAGCTCAGCTGGGGGGGGCGGGGGGGGCATCGAACAGGCTGCTCCGGCGCTGAAGGTCGCGCCAAGCTACATCCCCCCCTGGGGACCGTCAAGGATTTTTGCGGTAACTACCGCTGGGACGCGCGGTTGGGGGGGCGACGCTGGCGCAGCGCCGCGGCGAGACCGCCGGGCGTGCGGCGCGAGATGGTGAGATCCGAGTGCGATAAGAGCTCGCCCAGCACCGTACGGGTGCGCTGATCGAGCGGCATTTCGAAGCGCAGATCGAGCTGGTACTCGGCGTGATCGAGGCCCTGGCCCATGAGCGTGAAGCCCTGGTGCGAGGGGCTCGCCGCGTCGACTTCGATCTCCGCCAAGGGCTCGTACTCGGGCCGCTCCATTGCAACCTCCGGTTCCGGTGAGAGATACGCCCTGGACCGGAGGTGTCAAGCCGAGCCCCGTGGCGCGCCGCGCCCCTTCCCGGGGGCACTAGATTTCGCCTGGAGGCGTGAGACAAACCGTGGGGCGACGCGGAATTAAGGAGTATCGGGCGCCTGAAGCGCTGGCGCTGATCGCGGCCGACCGCGAGCACGTGCCCTTGGTGTGCCCCTCGTGTGGCACGCGGTCCATCGTGCGGTCGCCGCGGCGCCGGGGTGGGCGGGTGCTGGCGACGCCGGAGCGCGTGACGCTGGAGCGCGTGACGCTCACGTGCCAGAGCTGCGGCCGCCACGCCTCCTACATTCAGCGGGGCGGGGAGCCGCCGCGCGACGAAACGATGGACCCGCACCAGGTGCGGGCCTAGGACAGGAGAGCTAGCCCCTCGTGGCAGGCGACGCGATACAAATGATGGGGACGGTCAGCGAAGTGCTCCCCAACACGACCTTCCGGGTGAAGCTCGAGAACGGGCACGAGGTGCTCGCCTACGTGTCGGGCAAGATGCGCAAGAACTACATCCGGATTCTGCAAGGAGACCGGGTGGCGGTGGATCTTTCCCCTTACGATCTCACGCGTGGTAGAATCACCTACCGATACAAGTAACGGCGTCAAGAGGAACAACGTCGAGGAGCTGCGTCCAGGAGAAACGTAAAGGGCCGGGAGCAATCCCGGCCCTTTACGATTCTCCTCGACGCGTTTCCTGGACGCCTTGACTCGACGACTCTCGCCGTTTCGACGACTCTCGTCGCTTAGAAGAACAACATGAACCCGCCGGAGACATCCACCTGCGCCGGCGCGCCGCCGCCTGCACCCTGCTCCTCGCGGGTGCCTTCGAAGACGAGCTTCAGGGACCTCGTCCACTGGTGGTAGATGCCCACGGTGTACGACGCCCAGTTAGCGATGACGGCGGTGTTGCCGTCACCTGTCTGATCGTTCTTCAAGCGGCTGAAGCCCCAACTCGCACCCACGTTCGTCTTCGGGCCGACTTTGTACATGACCTGAGCGTAGCCGCCGTCCGAGGGACGGGCGTCGACGCCGCTGCCCGCCACACCGCCGCCGACACCAGTCGCATCTCCGAACATGAGAACGGTCCCGATGCCCTTGCCGATGTACCCAGTCACCACGACTGAGAGGTCGGAGAGCTCCGCCTTCACGCCCACAGTGCCGCCGAACGAGCTCAGCGAAGTGCCGCCGGTCGCGGCGTCCTTGGTCGTCTGCCACAGCCCGCCAGCCCAGACCATGTACCTGGTCTTGCCGGACTTCTGGTTGTAGGTAAACTCGGCTTCGACACGCGGCACGGTCGTGAACGTGAAGGTACCGTTGCCGGCGATGGTGCTCGGCTGGAACAGGCCGATGCTAAGCTGGGCCTGCCCGGGCTTCGTGCTGTAGGTCAGCTGCGCGTTGAAGTTCGGGTAGATGTAGCCGTAGCCGATGCGGCCTAGCGTCGTCCCACCGGCTTGCGCACCACCAACCGCCCCTACCCCGAACAGCGTCATGTCCTGGAGGATGTTCTGGCGGCCGAACAGACCCAGCTCGCGGCCGGCGAGAATCTGAGATCCGTCCTTGAGGCCGATCGTCAGGTACACCTGGCGCATGTCGATCTGCGCCCCCGCCTGCGTGCCGAGGTTCGGAGCGCCGCCGTTCGTGCACGTTAGGATAAAGTTGTCGTGGCACTGATCCGGGTTCTGGATCTGCGGCGCGAAGCCGAAGTGCACGCCGAGGGTCAGCCCTCCCTCTTTCCCCTTGGCCTCGAAGGTGGCGAACGTGGGGAGCAGCCCCGTGCGGATGTTGCTATTCGAGGCGTCACCAGCGTTCACGTTTGCCTTGGAGAACACCCAGAACACGTTCACGTTCCCGGCGAACGTGAACGTCCAGCCGTTGGACATCTGCATCGTCAGGCCTTGTGCGTTGGCGGTGGCACTGACGCCCAACGCCAGACCCAACAACAACAGCGTGAGACGCTTCATACGAGAATCCCTCCTTGGGAGTTGACCTGCTCAATCCTTCCGCTCGTGCCCTGCGAGGCGCCGCTGCAATCCGCCGACGCCAGGTAAGCCCGAGTGGGAGCGTGCTCCTCCCACCAGTAATGCTCGTGTGGCTTCTCACCTACGACAGTTGTGACTCAAAGGGAAAGCGCGTCCACCTCCTCGTGAGAGCGAGTCGATCGTGCTGCTCAACGCCTGGGGCCTTCCGCACGAGCCCACGCCAGCGTTTTGCGCTGCACACCCGCTGCCGCAGGCTAATGTTTGCCCGCAGGAGTGGCCGCCAGGGACGGCTGCCGAACCGATCCCGAAACCTCAAGGCGAATCCACATACCGGCCGCCCCATGGCCCGGAACCCCGCAAAATATTAGGTAGGACCCCCCCTTATCCGCAATGAACCGCAGGTCGTCGCGCCCCTCGGACGGGAGCCCCTCGGCCAGGCGGACGGTGACGGCGCGGGGAAACGCGGGCGTAACCGGCTGCGTGGGCAGAGGATGCGTGTCCTCGATCACTTCGGCCGAATGCGGCAGCATGCCGTCGTGATTGCGGAACTGCATCACGACGGTCCAGCCCAACGGGACCGTGAGGGTCAGCTCGCCGTCCCGGAAGCCGTTGAAATTCAGCGCCCCGTTCGCGCCCGTCAGGCCCGCGATGAGCTGGAACATCGCGGTCTTCGAGGCCGTGTCGGCGGCGAGCCAGCGCGGATCGACGGTCGGTGACGCTGTTCCATCCTGCGCCACCGCGCGGGTCGCCAGGGCAAGGAGGCCGGCAACGAACACGACCTTGGCCATCAGAACCTCGTGTGGAGAGGGACGTCATCCGTTGTCCGTCATCCGTCGTCCGTGGTGCAGCGATTGCTACGGATGACGGATGACGGATGACGGATCACGGTTACATCCCCGCCTTGGGGAGTCCGAAGACGAAGACCGCGTTGCCCAGCGGGTAGCTGATCTGGAAGTTGCCGCCCGCGGCCACCGCGACGAACTGTTCGCCGTCCACCTCGAAGACCGAGGGGGCCGCATTGACGCCGGCGCCGCAATAGAACTTCCACAGGACCGCGCCGGTCTTGGCGTCGTAGGCTTTGAACCAGCCGTTGCCCTCGCCCGTGAATACCAGGCCGCCGGCCGTGGCGGTCGCGCCGCCCATCATCGGCAGGTCGGTCTTCACGGTCCACGCGATCTTGCCGGTGTTCAGGTCGATCGCGTTGACGTTGCCCCACTCACCCGAGTAACCACCCTTGTCGTCCGGGACACGGACGAAGGCGCTGCCGAGCCAGAGGCGCCCGTTCTCCCACGGGGCATAGTGGGTCTTGTAGTGCATCGGCTGGTGCAGGCCCACCGTGTACGCGTACGCGAGATCCGGGTTCACGGCGATCGGGGACCATTCCTCGCCGCCGTTCGCGCCCGGGAGCATGAACACGCCCTCGGCGGTCGGCTGCGCGTACATGCTCTGCTGCGGCACGAACGCCGCCGACTTGCGGATCAGCTTGCCGGTCGCCGCGTCGAGCACATACACGAATCCGGTCTTGCCCGCTTCGACCACGGCCTTCTTGCCGCCGACCATGGCGATGACGGGCGGACTCACGGCGTCCAGGTCCCACACGTCGTGCGGTACTTCCTGGTAGCCCCACTTGAACTCGCCGTTGGTCGCGCTGATCGCCACGACGCTCTCGGTCCAGAGATTGTCGCCGGGGCGGATGCCGCCGTCCAAGTCGGGCGACGGGTTGCCGATCGCGACGTACAGCGTCTTGGTCGCGTCGTCGTAGGCCGGGGTCATCCACATCGACCCGCCGCCGTGCTGCCAGGCGTCGGCGTACTTGGCCGAGTCGGCCTTCTCCTTGGCGATATCGCGGTGCAGGTCCTCACCCTCCCAGGTCGTCTTGGACCACTTGCCCCACCAGCCGCCGTGCAGCGGATCGGGCAGCGTGTACCAGGTCCAGGCCGGCGTGCCGCTCGCCGCGCTGTACGCCTTCACGAAGCCGCGGATGCCGTACTCGGCGCCCGAGGTCCCGATGATGACGTTGTCGCCGACCACGAGCGGGGCCATCGTCTCCGTGTAGCCGGCGGCGGGGTCGCCCACCTGCACGGCCCACTTCTCCTTACCCGTCCCCTGGTCGAGCGCGACGAGCTGGCCGTCGAGCGTGCCCAGGAAGATCAGGCCGTTCGCCACCGCCACGCCGCGGTTGTTCGGGCCGCAGCACGCGGTCGAGACGGGCGCGTTCTTGTGCTCGTATTCCCACAGCTTCTTCTGCGTCCGCAGGTCGAACGCGCGCACGATGTTGTTCGGCGTCGCGGGCGACGTGATGTACATGATGCCGTTCACGACGACCGGAGTCGTCTCGAAGCTGCCAAGCCGCTCGGCGCCGTGCGTGTAGACGGCCCGCGGGACGAGGCTCTTCACGTTCGTGGTATTGATGGTCTTCAGGGGAGAGTAGCGGTTGTTCCAGTAGTTGTGTCCGTACATGACCCAGTCGCCGCTCCCCGCGGCGTTGAGCAGCATGTCGTTCGTGACGACGGCGTGTGGCGCGGCGGCCGTCGGGTCGCCCGTTCCACCCGACCCCTGCGCGCACAGCGGTGCCGCGACGAAACACGCGACCAGCACCGTCGCGCACCATCGAGCCCAATGCGTCATACCTACCTCCGTTGAAGGTCCAACCACTTATTCACCAGCGCCAAGCGAGAATCCGAGGTACATGTTGCGGCCGGGAGCGGGCTCAAAATAGCGCCCCCGCGCCGCGTTGATAACCACCGACCCCACGTAGGACCGGTTGAACACGTTGTTGAAGCCCAGGAACGGCCTCACCCGCACGCTTCCCGCTGTCCCGTCCCACCCGAGCCGCAGGCTGGTGGTCCACCAGGGGCCGGTGCGGGTGGCGAGGGTATCGTCCACCAGGTAACCCGACGAATGCGTCTCCTCGAGCTCCGCCCAGGCGCCGCCGGCCCATGCCGGGCGGGCCTGCGCGACGAGATGCAGCCAGTGCTTGGGGATGCCGGGAATGGCACGGTCGTGCAGGTCGTGTACGGTGGTGTCGGGAACGCCCGCGACGGTGTTGACGACGAGAAACCGAAACTGATCGTAGCGATAGTCCGCAAACGTGTACGCCGCCAGCAGATTGAGCCCGGTACCGACCGCAACGTTGGCGCCCAGCTCGATGCCGCGGTGAATCGAGCGTCCCGCATTCTGGTAATAGACGCGTTGTAGGGTATCGGGGAAGGGGATCAGCTGATCCCGTACGTTGGCTTGAAAAACCGCCAGCGAATAGTTCAGCCGGCCACGCCAGTCGCCGCGCACGCCCATTTCGTAGGTCGTGGCCTTCTGCGGCTGCAGGCTTGGGTTGAAGCCGCCCGCCGAGCCGGGGCGATTGGTGAGCTCGGTCGTGGTCGGCGTCTCGAACGAGGTCCCGAGGTTTCCGTAGACGGTGACGGCGTCGGACGGCGTGACGGCGACCCCGAGCGAGCCGGACAGCGCCCTCATGAGCCGGTTGCCCGAGTCGTCCGGATTGGTCGTCGTGCCGAGCCGGTCGTCCACCTGGAAGTTCACCCAGTCGTAGCGCAGGCCGCCGGTGACCGACACGTGGGGAGTGACCTGCACCGCGCTCTGCACGAACGGGCCCACCTCCGTCACGTGCTCCAGTTGATCGAGCTGCACGGTGTCGGGCTGGCCGGATTTGTTGCTGTAGTTGAGCCGGTCATCCCGCTGCGGCCGTGATGCGCTGCTGGACAACGCCGAGCGGCACCGGGCGTACGGCCGTGAGGCGGGCGCCGTAGGCCCAACGGTGCAAATCGATGTAGGCTGGCACGGTGGGGTTGGTCAGATTGCGCTTCAGGCCGAACAGGGTCACCGTCGCCTCGCCTCCCGACGCGAATTCATGGCGCAGCGTCGCTCCACCCTGCGCCTGCCACACATCCTTGCCGGCCCGCTGCGTGATGTTGAGGGCGGCCGCAGAGTCGGCGTTCTTCGCCAATTCAGCCGCAGTCAGGGCGCCGGGATTGTCGGCACGGGGGTCGTTGCCATAATCCGCCACCACGGCGAGCGACCAGTCCGCGGCGAGCGGGAAGTGGAATCGCCCGTTGACGTTTCGCATGTCCGCCCGGCTGTGCTGACGCTCCCCGTTGAAGGCGAGCTGCGACAGCGTGACGAGCCCGCTGCCCGAGCCCGCGCGAAACTGCGAGCTGGTCTCCCACTTATACCACGTGCGCCCGGCATACGGGTTCAGCACGTTCAGGTCATGGCGGTCGAACGTGCCACCCGTCAACCGGATTTCCTGCTCGAACTGCCTCGGCGCGGCGGGATCGCTCCAGATACTGATCACACCCCCAGACGCGTTGCCGAATAGTGCCGACGACGAGCCGCGCAGCACCTCGATGTGGTCGGCCGTCGTGAGCTCGAGGTTGGTGAGCTGTCCCTGGCCGTCGGGGAGCGTCTGGGGGATGCCGTCGAGCAACACCTTGATCCCGCGAACGGCGAACGCCGAGCGCGCGCCGAAACCGCGAATCGAGATCCGCTGGTCGAGCGAGAAGTTGTAGCGGTTCGCCGCGTACACGCCCGGCACGGTGGCGAGCGCCTCGTCGAGGCCCCACGTGGGCCGGGCGCGGCTGATTTCCGTCTTGTCCACGAGCTGCACCGCCTGCGGGATCCGGTTGATCGGTGGGTTGCCGCGGGTAACGGAGACGACGGCGGGCGGCAGCGTATAGACCCGCAGGCTGTCGGCCGGCCGGGCGGCCGTATCGCGCTGCTGGGCGGCCACCACGGCCGCGGGTGCGGCGCACAGGGCGGCAAGCTGCGACACCAGCAGGAGGCGTTGGGTCATGTGAGGACGGGAGTTGGGTTTTAACCGGTCCCCCCAGGCCCGTCAAGGGAGCGGCGCAGCTGGCCGTGGGCTGGACGTTCTGACTCGGAAGCAGCCGCCCCTAGGCAGGCCGCCGCAGGATGCGGTTCCAGCGAATGCGCCAGGGATCGCTCGCGACGCTGAGATAGATGATCACCGGCTTGCCCACGATGTGGGACCGCGGCAGGAAGCCCCAGAAGCGGCTGTCGTACGACTCGTCGCGGTTGTCGCCCATCACGAAGTAGTGCCCCGGTGGCACGACCATCGGGCCCCAGTCGTGGGTCGTGGGATGGTAGTGCGCTGGATCCCGGCCGCGGTAATACGGCAGCTGCCACGCCCGGATCTGCTGCAGGCGGAAGTCCGGGTCGGCCACCGTGCCGCCCGCCAGGTGCAGCGCGTACGGCTCTTCCAGCCGCGTGCCGTTGCGATACACGGTGTCGTGCACCATGCGCAAC
>QHTX01000176.1 GCA_003220975.1 Gemmatimonadota bacterium
CTTCACCGGCTACCGCATCCAGCACAACGGCGCCCGCGGCCCCTGCAAGGGGGGCATCCGCTACCACCCCGAGGCGGACCACGACGAGGTGCTGGGGCTCGCGGCCATCATGACGTGGAAGACGGCGCTCATGGACATCCCGTTCGGCGGCGCGAAAGGCGGCGTCACCGTGGACCCGAAGAAGCTCTCGAAGCTCGAGCTCGAGCGCCTGACGCGGCGTTTCACCCAGCGCATCTCGATCGTGCTGGGCCCGTACCGCGACATCCCCGCCCCCGACGTCAACACCAACGCCCAGGTCATGGCCTGGATCCTCGACGAGTTCTCGAGCCGCCACGGCTACACCCCCGCCGCCGTCACCGGCAAGCCCGTCTCCCTAGGGGGATCGCTGGGGCGCGAGGAGGCGACGGGGCGCGGTGTGATGTATGTGATGATGGAGTACGCCCGGGATTTCGGGATTCCGCTCAAGGGCAGCCGCGTGGTCATCCAGGGATTCGGCAACGTCGGGGGGCACCTCGCCCGACTGCTCCACGCGGAGGCGGGGGCGAAGGTCATCGCCGTGTCGGACGTCTCGGGCGGCGTCGTGAACGAGAAGGGCCTCGACGTTCCCGCGCTGCTCGCCCACACCGCCGCCGGCAAGCCCGTGGTGGAGTGGCCGGGGGGGGGCGGCCGGGCGATCGCCAACACCGAGATCTGGACGATTCCGTGTGACTGGCTCGTCCCCGCGGCGTTGGGCGGCGTCATCACCCGGGAGACCAACGCGCGCACCATCGACTGCAAGGTCGTCGTGGAGGGCGCGAACGAGCCCACGACGCCGATCGCCGATTTGATTCTCGAGGAGCGCGGTATCCCGGTGATCCCCGACTTCCTCGCGAACGCGGGCGGCGTGACGGTCAGCTACTACGAGTGGGCGCAGAACCTGCAGCAATACCGCTGGACCCACGAGCAGGTGAACCGGGAGTTGCAGGCGACGCTCACGAAAGCCTACGTGGGCGTGCGGGACCTGGCGAAGCAGAAAGGCGTGACATTCCGGACGGCGGCGTACGCCATTGCACTGCAACGAGTGGCTGAGGCAGAGAGACTCCGGGGCAATTGACAACTGCGACGGAACGACGGAAGGACGGAAAGTCGCCTTTTCGTCCGTCGCCTTTCGTTTTTAGTCCGCCGGCTGCCCCGGTCTCGAATACAGCGCCTGATACGGATCCTTCCCCGGCTGGGTAAACACGCGGACCTGGATCGCGCGGATGGTCTCCTTCAGGTCCGCGTTGGAGTGCACGTAGATCTCCTCGAACAGGTTCAGGTTCATGCGGTAGAGCCGTTGCGCGATCACGACGGCGTTGTTGAGCGGCGCCGTGGCGAACCAGCGCCAGTCGTAGGTCTCGAGCGACTGGCCCACGGCGCCGGTGAGCTGGGCCCGCGCCCACCCGAACAGCACGCCGCGCGCCCGCTCGAGCGCCGCTCCCGCGAGGTTCTGCGCATACGCCGAGTCGAGCCGGCGCGCGAGCTCGGCCCACAGCAGGTCGAGGATCCGCTCGTCGCGCCACCGAGCCGCGGCACGCTTCGCGTCGAGCGCGTCGCCGCGGGAGCGGAAGAACGCTTCGGCGCCGCGGTAGCCCACGAAGCTCGCGAAACTCTCGTTGAAGGGCGTCTGGCTCTTCACGTACAGCGTGTTGTGCGCCAGCTCGTGGATCACGGTCGCCACGAGCTCCATGGTGTCGCGCTCCAGCGCCGTGGACAGCAGTGGGTCGGAGAAGTAGCCCAGCGTCGAGAAGGCGCCCGCGGGGCGCAGATACGCGTCGTACCCCTCGCGCTCCAGGTCCGCGGCGACCTGCCGGGCCTGGCGGAAGTCGAAGAAGCCCTTGTAGGGCACCGTCCCCACGATCGGAAAGTGCCACGTGTACTCCCGCAATCGGTCACGCCGCGAGGCCGACAACACGAGGAGCAGCGTGTCGCGGCCCAGGTCCGCATAGGTCGTGTAGGTGTCGCCCACGATGAGCTTGAGAGAGTCGGCGGTGTAGGCGCGCGCCGCCAGCACGAGCCGCGCCATGGACCGCCGCCGGAGCAGGATGCCCGCCTCTTCGACGCCGGCGCGCGCCAGGTAGCGGGCATCGGCGCTGAAGAGCAGGGCGAGCGCCAGCAAGGTTGGCACGGCGATCAGCACCCACACGCCGAGCCGGCGCGCCACGCGGCCCCAGTTGGGCGGCCGGCGCTCCCTCACGGCGTCCATCGCAACCCTAAGCGGTGCGTGTCGCCGGCGGGCGCGTCAAACCCGCGGTACGCATAGTCCAGGTGGAGGCGACCGAGCTCCACGGTGCCGCCGAACGTAAACGGCGACGCCGTCGTGGCGACCGAGTGGCCGACGTAGCCCGTCCGGCCGACCAGGCCCACACCGTGCGTCACCACGCCTGCCTCGAGGCCCACCACGATGAACGCGCTCCCCGTGTCCGGCCATTGCCCTTCCACGGTCGTGAGCAGGCGGTACGTCCCCTGGGGGTCCACGTAGTTCATCGTGAAGCCGGCGCGGGTGCGGCGCGGCAGGTGCATCCCGCCGCCCAGGTCACCGCCGATGTTTTGCACGCTCACCGCCAGCGCCACGTCCGACGTCGCGCTCCCCCCGAGTCCCTGGCGTGCGTACTTGGCCGACGCGCCGAGCGCGATCACGCCCGTGCGGAACACGAGGGACGACACCCCCAACAGGTCCGCCGCAGAGAGCGACGCGTCGCCCAGCGCCTGCGCCCCCACCCCCCAATCGAACCGCCCGACCCGCAGCGCCATCGCTCCGGTGCCGAAGGTCGTACCGCCCAGATACTGCTCGTAGGACCCCTCGAACGCCAACCGGCGGACGGTGGCGATCGCCGCGGGGTTCGCGAACAGCGCGCCGGCGTCGCCGACGAGCGCCACGCCCGCACCGCCCAGCCCGGCCGACCGCGTCGATCCCGGCAACGCGTTGAGCGCGGACTGCGCGGCGAGAGACGATACAAGAAAGACGTCGAGGAGAATCGTCAAGGATAGGCGTCGAGGAGAGACGTATCGCGGCGCGACGCTTCCCCTCGACGCTTCTCCTCGACGCATGGCCTTGACGCCTTTCGATTAGCGGATTCGGATGACGTTCAGCCGCGCCACAACTGCCAGCGGGAGGAGCGCGCTCGGACTGCTCCGAAACGAGAGGGTGAAGGCGGGCGCGCTCGGGCCTTGGAACGCCCGGTGGTAGACCCCCGAGCCCGAGCGGAGCCACCCGCTGACGTCAACCGCACTCCCGGCACTTGTGCTGGGCACGAGCGGGTAAGACCCGTACTCGGCGCGAAAATGCCACGACGTGTACTTGAGCTCGGGCGGGGCGGTGAACCCGGGCAGGTCGGACACCCAGTTGGCGAGCGCCCACCGGGTGATGATGGTCGTGTAGTCCTGCCCCGTCTGCGTGGCGACATTCACCGCGCCGTTGAGGGGCGTCTGGTCGAGCTTCCCTGGCAAGGAGTCGCCGTACTGGTCCACAAGGTATCGTACGAACAGCCAGCTCGCTCCCACCTCCGCCAGGGTGCCCTGGTCGAACTCGATCAACAGGGGCGAGTTGCCGGGGGCCCTGAGATATTGCTGCGCATCGTACACGTTGTTGTTCACGTACTGCAGGAACGTAGCCGTATCCCCCGGGAGGTAGCTGCGGCCGGCCAGCTCCTCGGCGTACTTCGACAAGCCCTCGTCGAGCCATCCCTCCTCCGCCTGTCCCGCGCGCACCAGCACATGCTGTCCGTAGTTGATCATGTGCTGCAGCTCGTGCACGAACGTGCCGGGTAGGATCCGCTTCACCTGCGTCCGGCTATGGCGGCAGCTCAACGTGCCGGCCGAGTCGGCCACGATCGAGTAGAACACCTCGCCGTGATTGGAGATGGACGCAGGGGCGGTGAGCTCCAAGTCCGGCGAGTAGAAGAACCCGGCAATGAAGCCCGCGGACTGGCACGTCGCCGCGGATACCAGCTTATTCACGACGCCTGTCATGAGCACGATCACGACCGAGTTCGCGTCGATGTCCGATACGGCGCCGAAGGTCGCTGTCGCGAGCGAATAGAGGCGCGAATCGAACACCTGCTTGAGCGTGTCGAGGTCGGCCGAGTCGAGGCCGGGTTTGGGGGCCAAGGTATCGACGTAGATCGCGATATGCGTGCCCACCGTCGAGACCCGCGCGGTCACGGCCTGGAACTTCGAGCAAGTGAGGTTCGCGCACACCGTGAACCTCCGCAGGCTGCCCGGGCTCGGCGGGCCCGCCGGCTGCGGCGCCGCCGGGGTGGGCGCCGCGGCGGCGGCCGACCGGGCCAGCGCCGCCACGCCAGCTGCGCCGCTGCGCGCCAGGTGGCGCAGGTAGCCGTCAAACTGGACGGCCGCCACGCGCGGCGAGGAGGACGGGATCACCGCCTGGACCAGCGGCGGGGCGGCAGCGAGGGTGACTGTCTGCAGCTGAAACCGCGCCGAGTCTCCAAAAGTCCCCGCGGCGGATTGCGGCACGAGGAGATATTCGATCGAGTCCACCACCGAGGGATTCGCCGCGAACGTCACGCACCCCGAGTCGGCCGCGGGGTCGATCGCGAGGTACGCTGCCGTGTCCAAGTTGATCGCATTGGCGCTCGCCGTGCAGGGCGGGAGCAGCGGCGCGAGCCTCGGATCCTTACTGCACGCCGCCGCCCCGAGCAGCGACGACACCCCCACCACCCACCGGCGCTTCGGCATCATGCGCGTCCTCCGTTAGTTCCCCGGCCCGGCCGAGCGCCCGGCGCAAGCAGATCGGCCCTACGATTTCGTGCACTCCTATCATCGCCACGATCAGGGCCTCGAGGGAGACCCCCCACTCTGGGAACGCCCGCCGGGCGAGCCCCGCTAGCGCCAGCGCCGTTCCCGCCTGCGATATGAGCCCCGGCCACCCCTCCCGCGCCACGACCGGCGTCACGCCGCTGCGGCGCCCGGCCCACAGGACGCCGTAGCGCAGGCTCACCGCGCGTACGCCCACGAACAGCAGCGCCCAAGGCCACACGTCGGCCAGCACGCCGAGGCGCAGTCCGGCGCCGCTGACCGCGAAGAACACCGTCGTCGCGGGCACGAGGCATCGTTTCAGCTCGGAACGCAAGCGCTCGCCCGCGCCCGCCCGCGCGAAGTTCTCGACCCAGAACCCGGCGGCGAGCGCGACGATCAGGATCTCCAGGTCGAGGAGCCGCGCCACCTCGCTCGCCAGGAACGCCACCGTCGCGGCGCACCAGCCGCAGGTAGCGCTCCACCGCGACCCCGAGCGCGCCGCCCACCGCGACCGAGCCCACGAGACCGACCAGCGCGGTACCGCCGGCCGCCACATTCAGCGCGCCGCCGCTCGCGAGCGGCTTCGCTGCCGCGAGCACGAGCGCGAACAAGAGCATGACCGCCACATCCTGCGCGACCGTGACCGCGAGCAGCGCGCGGGCGACAGGACCTCGGGCGTCGAGCTCGCCCAGCATCCCCATCGTAATCGCGGGAGACGACGCGGCCGCGAGGGTGCCGAGCACGAGCGCCACGGCGAGGCCGTCGCCGAACGGCTGGTGCATGGTGATCGGGAGCCACGGCGTCACCGAGAGCGCCACGAGCGTGACGGCGACGAACGGAAACGCGACCGCGCCGGTCGCGACGCGCGCGAGCTCCCGGCGCTCCACCTTGCGGCGCAGCGTGTCGAGCCTCAGCTCGGCGCCCGCGGCGAGCGCGATCAGGGCCAGCCCCGCGTCCGCGATGACGCGGAGCGCGGCGACCTCGTCGCGCCGCACGAGGCCGAGCCACGCCGGCCCGACCGCGAACGCCACGATCAAGTATCCGGTGAGACGGGGCAGGCGCGCGCGCCGGGCGAGGTCGCCGCCGACGTGGGCGGCGAGCAGCAGGAATCCGAGCGCGAGCGTCGCGCGCGCCTCGAGCGGCCCGCCCGCCGTCACCCGATGAAAAAGGGCCATCATCAGGCCCAGCGCGAACAGGCTCGCGACCCACCGCATGCGGCGCAAAATATCCGGCCGAGCGGCATTTTGACAATGCGAGTGAGCGCCGGTATTTTCCGCAGGTGCCCCCCCCGCCCACCCAAAATTGGATTGAGGCCGTGCGCTTCGGGGACGATGGACTCGTCCCCGTCGTCGCTCAGAGCGCGCTCGCCGGCGAAGTGCTGATGGTCGGCTACGCCGACCGCGAGGCGCTCGAGCGGACGCGCGCCACCGGTCAAGCGCATTATCACAGCCGCTCGCGCAGCGCGCTGTGGCGCAAGGGCGAAACCTCAGGCCACACGCAGGCCGTCGCCGAGGTGCGCGTGGATTGCGACGGCGACGCGGTGCTGTACGTGGTGCGCCAGCGCGGTCCCGCGTGCCACACCGGTGCGCCGACCTGCTTCGGCGCGCCGGCCGGCGGCACGCTCGCCCGGCTCGCCGGCACCGTGGCCGAGCGCGCGCGCACGCGTCCGGCGGGCTCGTACACCGCCCAGCTGCTCGAAGCGGGCGTGGCGAAGATCGCCCAGAAGGTGGGGGAGGAAGCGGTGGAGACCGTGGTGGCCGCGACCGCCGAAGACGACGCGCGGCTCGCCAGCGAGGCGGCGGATCTTCTCTACCATCTGGTCGTCCTCCTCGAGGCGAAGCAGCTCCCGCTCGATCGCGTGCTCGAGGAGCTCGAGCGCCGGGCCCGCTAGGGGAGCGACATGGCGTTCGTCCACCTCCACACCCACAGCGAGTACTCCCTCCTCGACGGCGCCAACCGCATCCCCGACCTGCTCGATCGGGTCCAGGCGCTGGGGATGGACTCGCTGGCGATCACCGACCACGGCAACCTGCACGGCGCGTGGCAGTTCTATACCGAGGCCAAGGCCCGTAACGTCCGGCCGATCCTGGGGTTCGAGGCCTATCTCGCGTTCGGCAGCCGCTTGAAGCGCGAGCGGCCGACGGACGCTCCCGCCGTCTACTCGCATCTCGTCCTGCTCGCGCGGAACCGCCGGGGATACCACAACCTGGTCAAGCTCTCGTCCATCGGGTTCCTCGAGGGTTACTACCGGCGGCCGCGCATCGACCGCGAGG
>QHTX01000097.1:0-3522 GCA_003220975.1 Gemmatimonadota bacterium
TCCGTCGGCGAGCGCGAGCCGCATGGCCCGGGCCGCCTGCCGCCCGTCCGGCCGCGGCGCGGTCATGTGGTAGGCGTCGTTCGTGAACCCGTAGCCCACGATCTCGGCGTAGATCTTCGCCCCGCGGGCGAGCGCGCGCGCACGCTCCTCGAGCACGAGCACCGCCGCCCCCTCGCCCATGACAAACCCGTCGCGCGCGGCGTCGAACGGCCGCGAGGCGTGCGCGGGGTCGTCGTTGCGGGTGCTCATCGCCCGGATCACACTGAATGCGGCATAGGTCATCGGCGCGAGCGGGGCCTCGGCACCGCCCGCGAGCATCAGGTCGGCCTGGCCCGCGCGGATCGCGTGGAACGCGTCGCCCACGGCGATCGTGCCGGACGCGCAGCTCATGGCGTTCGTCGAATTGGGGCCGGTGAACCCGAACTCAATGGCGATGTTGCAGCTCGCCGCGCCGGGAAACACCGCCAGGGCAAGCGCCGGGTCGAGCCCGCGCGGCCCGTCGCGGTGGAACCCCGCCACCTGCGACTCGGCGAACGCCACCCCGCCCAGCGCGGAACCCATCATCGCGCCGGCGCGGTCGCCGTCCTCGCGCGCCGGCTCGAGCTCGGCGTCCGCGAGCGCGAACCGCGCGCTCGTCACCGCCAGCTGGGAGAAGCGGTCGAGCCGCTTCGCCCGCTTCGCGTCGAGGTGGTCCTGCGGCCGGAAGTCGGGGATCTCGGCGGCGATGCGGCTGCGGAACGGCGTGGGGTCGAACCGCGTCAGCTCCCGCACGGCCGAGCGGCGGGCGGTGAGCCCGACCCAGAGACCGTCGGCGCCCGTGCCGATGGGGGTTACCGCGCCCACGCCGGTGATCACAACCCTCCGTCCACCGTTCTTCACATTTCGCTCCCCGTTGGTCCGCGGCTGAAGCCGCGCTCATCGTGCTCCACCGCTCGTTTGATCCCTGCCAAAGTCCGCGCGGCGATCCCGTGGATGAAGATCGGCCCGATCACGAGGTCCGCCGCGAGCGCGCCGACGAGCGGCCAAGCGGGACCGGCCCAGTCGTGCATGATCGTGACTTCCGCCCCCGCGCGGCCCGGAAGGATCTGCCATACCACGTCCATCCCCTGCGTGATACCCCGCACGTGGCGATAGCGGATTTCCCGGGCGCGCCGGTCCACCGTCATTTCCGACACCCACCACGTCGGGTAGCGGAGCGGGCCGAACGGCCGCCACGCCGCCATCTCGACGGTGCCGCCACCTTCGCGGCGCTGGAGAAACCGTACCCAACGGTAATGCGACAGGATGTCCGGCCAGCGCTCAACGTCGGACGCGACGCGAAAGACGCGCTCGACGGGTGCCCGGATGACGGTTTGATCGACGGTGCGCATGCGAGTCGTCATCCGTTATCCGTCATCCGTAGTAGCGGACGACGGACAACGGACGACGCCTCTGGTGACCACGCCGCTACGATGCGAAACCCAGGCCGGCACCGCGCCACCGCTGGCACGCCCGCCTCCCGCAACATCCCGTCGAACTCCCGCTTCGTGTAGCCGCGCCTGAGCGACACCACCGCGTCGTGCCGCGTCACGCGGCTCATGCGCAGCCCGAGCGCCGCCGCCCAGACCCCCACGATCGCGACCCCCGAGCGCCGCAGATCGGCGAGTACCACCACGCGCCGCGCGAGGCCGTCCACGGTCGCGATCCAGCGCACCGCGCGCTCGCGCGGGAGGTGGTGCAACACCTGGCTCGCGATCACGACGTCCACCGATTTTGGGCCGAACGGCAGCGCGTTCCCGTCACCGAGCACGACGTGCATCCCGTTGCCCCGCGCGAGACGCGCCGCGGTGCGGTTCAGTTCGACGCCGACGGGCTTCAGGTCGACGCCGCAGCGCCGCGCGACGGCGGCCGCGGCGATGGCGATGTCGCCGGACCCGGTGCCGACATCCAAGAGGGTCCAACTGGCTCCACTCTTCCCGCTTCCCGCCTCCGGCTTCCCCATGTCGAAGAACTGCTCCAGCTCCCGGACGACCGCCCGCGTCCCGCCGAACAGGACGTTCAGCCGGCCGATGTCATGCAGCTCGCACCGGACGGCGGCCGGGTCGGCGCGCGGGTCGTCGAGCAGCTCGCGGCCGATCATCCGCCGTGCAGGCCGGCGTAGCCGCCGCGGTAGTAGAGCAACGGGCTCCGGTCGGTCACCGAGCCCCCGGTCACGAGCCCGAAGAACACGGTGTGGTCTCCGCCCGGCGTTTCGCCCTGCTTCTCGCACTCGATGCTGGCGAGCACTCCGTCGAGCACGGGCATCCCGTGCTTTGTCTCCGTGTAGCTGATCCCCTCGAACCGGTCCGGGTGATCGAGCGCGAAGCGACGGGAAATCGCTTCCTGGTCCGCCGCCAGCACGTTGAGGACGAAGCGCTGCGCCGTCCGGAGCGCTCCGTGCATGTCGTTGGCCTTGTCGACCGACACCAGCACCAGCGGCGGCCGGAGCGACACCGATGCCACCGAGCTGGCGGTCATCCCGATCGGCCGTCCCTCGCGATCGCGCGTCGTGAGGATCGTCACGCCGGTGGCGAATCGGCCCAGGAGCTGGCGGAACTGCGCGGGATCGACGCCGTGCGTGGTCACGACACGAGTTGGGCGAGGACGCTCGGAGCAAGGACCCGGGCCGCGGGCACGATATTCCCGGCGGCCCCGACCACAAGATCCGCGAGGTCGGGCCGCACCGCCAGCCGGCGGACCACGCGGTTCGTCAGCGCCGGCCAGCCGATGCCGAGGGCGATCAGACGCTCGAACAGCCACTTGCTCCGGAACTCGCGCCGGCGGGCGGCGGCGTAGGGTGCGAGCGCGGCGTGCGACAGGGAGCCGCTCCCGTTTCCTGCGGCCAGGGCGGGCAGGAGGGCTGCGGCGGCGAGCTCCGCGCCGCGCAACGCCGCGTAAATGCCTTGCCCCGTAAACGGGTCGAAGAAGTCCGCAGCGTCTCCCACCAGCAGCGCACCGGCCACGCAGGGCCGCTCGGCCCACTGCGCGAACGGGCCCGTCGCGAGGACACCACGCACCAACTGCCGCGGGTCGAACCGGCCGGCCAGTCCCGGGAAGCGCTCGAGCTGGGCGAACAGCCCGGCGCGATAGTCCGTCCCACCGGCCCGCACCGACCGGAGCGGTACCACCAGCGCGACCGTCGTCACCCCCTCGCCCACGGGCCCGAGCCCGACGTACCCCGTTTCGCCGACGTGCAGCTCGCCGACCCCATCCACGCCGGCGACGTGCGCGACGTGCGCGGTGAACGCGACCCGGCGCGGCGCGGACGCTCGCAGCAGCCCGAGCCGCCGCGCGACCACGGACCGCAGGCCGTCGGCCCCCACCACGACCCGCGCGCGCCACGTCTCCCGTTTCCCGTCCCCCGCTCGTGCCACGACGCCGGCCACCGCGCGCCCGTCCCAGAGGAGGTCCTGCACCCTCGTGCTCTCACGGACAACGGCCCCCGCGCGCGCGCCTGCGCGCAGCAGGATCGTGTCGAACGTGGCGCGGGACAGGGCAAAGCTG
>QHTX01000097.1:3545-13259 GCA_003220975.1 Gemmatimonadota bacterium
CACCTTCATCCCGTACACCTTGGCGTGGGGCGCGCGCTCCACCGCCTCCAGCACACCGTCGAGCCGCCCGAGGATCGCCGTGGTGGCGGGGCTGAGATACTCCGAGCAGGGTTTGTGGCGGGGGAAGCGGGCGCGATCGAGCAGCAACACCCGCGCGCCGCCGCGGGAAAGCAGCAGGGCGGTAGCCGCACCGGCCGGCCCGGCGCCCACGACGATCGCGTCCCAGCGATCGCTCACACGATCCGGACGCCCAGCGCGACGACCACTGCACCGCACAGCGTCGCCGCGAGATTCACCGCGTCGTTGTCGAGCCATCGGAAGCCTCTAACGCGCCGTACCGGCTGGTGGCACACGGTATTCCCGCGCTCGAACCGCGCACCACACTCGGGGCACTCGTGCTTGCCCTGTACCGTCGCCCCAAGCAGCGAGTCGGCAACCATCCCGGCGACGCCGGCGCCGGCGATCAGCGCGGCTGACCCCGGGGCGGCGCCCTGGGGTCGGAATGCCTCGGCCAGCAGGGCGATCATCACCGCGCCCGCCGCGCCACCGAGCGAGCCCAAAACGGTGATACCCCCGGACGTACCCCGGGGGACCTGCCGGCCGCTCGTGATGAGCCGTGGAGCGAAGGGGGAGAAGGCGCCGATCTCCGTCGCCCAGGTGTCGGCGGCGGCGGCGGCGAGCGCGCCGGCCGCGATTGGCCACGCGCTGAACAGCGCCGCGACGGCGGCGACGCCCCCGTTCGCCAGCACCTGCCGCGCGGTGCGCCGGGGAGCACACCGCTCGGCCAGCTGTGTGAGCAGGCTACCGGAGAGGAAGAAGACCAGGAGCAACACCAGGCCGCGCCACGAAACGCCCCACGTGACCGCACCCCCGACGGCGAGCGCGGCCACGACGCCGTCCGGGGTGAGCCATCTCACTCGTCGAACAGCTCGCGCAGGATCCGGTGCTTCAGCTCGGGGGGGGCGCCCTGGGCCCGGCAGCGGGCGCGCAGGAAATCGAGGAACAGCTTCTCGAAGTCGAAGTGCTCACCGCAGGGAGGGCACTCGGTGAGGTGCTGACGGATCTCCCGCTCCAGGTCCGGCGTCAGCTCCCGGTCGAGATACTCGTAGAGGTGCTCGGCGCACTCGCGGCAGTTCATCCCGTTGAGCTCCCCTTGATGTATCCCATCCCGACGGCGTAGTCGTACAGTTGCTGTTGCAGCAGCCGCCGCGCCCGGAACAGCCGGGACTTGACGGTGCCGACGGGCACGTCCAGCACCCGGGCGATCTCCTCGTACGACAGCCCCTCGACGTCACTCAACACCACGGTCTCCCGAAATTGTTCCGGGAGCTGGTCGATCGCCCGCAGCACCTCGTCGTCCACGATGCGGTCGAAGAAGGTCCCCTGGGGGTCTTCGTCCTGGAGCTCCTCGAACACGGAGAAGGGCTCGATCGCGTCCAGGTCCACCGTCTCCGGGTGGCGCGTGCGGCGCCGGTATTCATTAATGAAAGCGTGCCGCAGGATGGTCAGCAGCCATCCCTTCGCATTGGTCCCCTTCTGGTACTGCTCCCACGCGCGGTAGGCCTTCAGCATCGTTTCCTGCACCAGGTCGTCCGCCTCGGCGGCGTTGCCGGTGAGGCGGAGGGCGACGCGGTACAGGCTGTCGAGGTGGACCAACGCCTCGCGCTCGAAGCTCGTCCGCTTTTCGGCCTCGTCCGCCGGACTCAGCGGCGCCGGGGTGGGGACCGGGGGGGATGGGGGGGTCGTGGGCGTCGGCATAGGGTGCCTTAACCTCTCCCTGCGCAACCGGGTTCCGCAATAGGGGCCCGGGGTGCTAGGTTTCGCGCGCCGTGGTCCACAGCATCCTCCCACTCGCGGTCCTGGAAGCGGTCAAGAACCTCGATACCCCGGTCGAGGACGGGCTGTCGGAGTTCGCCGAAGAGCTGCTCTCGAAGCGCCTGGGGCTGTCGCCGACGGTCGCGATGCAGCTGCGCGAGTACGAGGCGATGGTGCGGCGCGACGCCGCCGCCGACCCGGCCCACGTCGAGGCGCTGCTGCGTCTCGTGGGGCGCCGGCCGGACGCCGACCTGGTGTTCGCCGACGCGGGCCGTCGCGCGGCGCGCCGGGCGGTGCGGCGACTGTTCCCGCTCTCGCGGCTCGCCGCCCGCGCGGCGCCGCGGTTGTTCGGGTACGGGGCGGCGCGCCGCGCGGCGCGCGCGGTGTTCGGCGGCGACCTGCGGCGCGACGGCCACGTGCCCGTCGCGCGCGTGCGCGACGCGTTGGCCGTGCGGGCCACGCCGGACGGCGCCGCTTGCACCCTGTTCGGCGCGGGCTTCACCGAGCTGCTGCGGCTGCTCGTCGGCTTCGAGGGCGCGATGCTGCACGTCTCCTGTCGCGCGACGGGCGGCGACAGCTGCGCCTGGCGGGCGGCGCCGCCCGATCCGCGGCACCACTGATGCCATTGCTCGAGGGCTTCGACTTCGCCGCCCTCGCCGACGCGCTCGGCGTGCTCGGTGCCGACGCCTGGCTGCTCTACGACTTTCGCAAGGTGAACCCCATCGCCGAGCGCATCCTCGGCCCCACCGGGATGGGGACGCGCCGCCTGTTCGTGTTCCTGCCACGCCGCGGCCGGCCGGTCGCCGTGGCGCACCGCATCGAGCTCCAGCCGCTTGCCGGGTTCCCGGGCGAGGTGCGACCGTACGCCTCTTGGCGCGAGCTGCACGCGCACCTCGCGGCGCTGGTGCGCGACCGCACCCTCGCCCTCGAGATCTCGCCGGAAGACGCGGTGCCGTACCTGGACCGCGTGCCACACGGCGTGGTGCAGCTGCTCGAGTCGCTGGGCGCGCGCGTGGTCTCGTCCGCTCCGCTCGTCAGCCGGTTCGCGGCCCGCTGGTCCCCCACCGAGCTCGCCGGGCATCGACGCGCCGCCCACGCCCTGGCCGAGATCGCGCGCGAGGCGCTCGCGTGGGCCGGCAGCGAGACGGCGCGCGGCGCCGAGCTGCGTGAGACGACGCTGCAGCAGCGCGTGCTCGAGGGGATCGGGCGGGCCGGCTTGTACACGGGCGACGGCCCGATCGCCGCGTTCGGGCCGAACTCCGCGCTGCCGCACTACGAGCCGCACCAGGGGGCGGGGGCGGACCGGCGGTTGCAGGCAGGTGACGTGCTGCTGCTCGATCTCTGGGCGGGCCCCGGGGCGGGCTCGGTGTTCGCCGATCAGACGTGGATGGCGTTCGCGGGGCGCGCGCCCGATGCGGAGGTGCGGCGCGTGTGGCAGGTGGTCCGCGACGCGCGCGATGTCGCGGTGCGCGTGCTGCGCGAGCGCTGGCGTCCGGACGGTCCGCTGAGCGGCGCCGACGTGGACGACGCGGCCCGGGGCGTGATCCGGGAGGCGGGCTTCGCTGAGTACTTTGTCCACCGCACAGGACACTCGATCGATCGCGACCTGCACGGCTCGGGGCCCCACATCGACAATTTCGAGACCCAGGACGCGCGGGCGCTTGTAGCGGGCGTGGGGTTCTCCGTCGAGCCCGGCGTCTATCTCCCGGGGCGCTTCGGGATGCGCAGCGAGATCAACGTCTATCTCGACGCGGCCGGCCCCGAGGTGACCCCCAGCGTCCCGCAGCAGGAGCTGTTCCTGGTCTAGGGAGGGGGTGGCAGGGGGGTCTTGCGGGTTGTCCGACCGCGCGACATTTTCGCCCGCGTTCCCGAGAATCGGCCAGTTCCGCCTTGAGGCGGGACACCTGCAGGCCGTTGGCCGATTCGCGCCGCGCCGTCGTTCGTGCGGAAAAACCGTTTCCCGAGTCAACGCCGCTCTCAGCCCTGGGAGGTGATGGCGTGCCATCTCTGCGTTCGTCGGTTTCCTGCCGCGCATTCACGCCCCTGGAGGAAAATTCCATGACTCGTCGTGTGCGAAGCGCCTTCGGACGCTTCCTCGCGCTGAGTTGCCCGTCCGCGCTGACGCTGCTCGTCGTGGCGTCATCGCTCGCCGCGCAACAACTCACGGGGAAGGTCGAGGGCACGGTGACGGGTGACAAGGGCGCTCCCATCGCGAGCGCTCAGGTCACCATCGTCGGCACGTCGTTCGGCGCGCTGACGGACAACAAGGGCTACTACTTCATCAACAACGTGCCGATCGGCAGCTACACGGTGCGGGCCAAGTTCATCGGCTACACCGCCGCCGAAGTGCCGGGCGTGCGCGTGCAGGGTGGCTTCACCCTGACGGTGAACGTCAAGCTCACCCAGTCGGCCGTGGCGATCGGACCCGTGACCGTCGAGGCCGCGGCGAACCCGATCGTGCCGCGCGACAAGGTGACGTCGGGCTCGACCGTGAGCGGGGACCTCGTCGCGAGCTTGCCGCTCGACGACGTGCGCCAGGTGTTGACCTTCCAGCCGGGCGTGGTGGAGTCGGGGCGGGCCGCGGGCATCTCCATCCGTGGTGGCCGGCCAGGCGAGGCGAACATCTACATCGACGGTGCACCGGTGCGCTCGACAAACGGCTCGCTCACTAACGGAGCGGCGACCGTTTCGACCGACCGCGTGCTGGTCGCACCCATCACGATTGGCACCAACGCGGTGGAAGAAGTTTCGGTGACGACCGGCGCCCTGGGCGTCGAGTTCTCCGACGCGCAGTCCGGCGTGATCGGCTACACCACCCGCACGGGCGGCGAGAAGCTCACCGGGTCGTTCTCGGGCGAGTCCGACGCGCCGTTCGGCAACGCCATCAGCGTGGGCTACAACCGGTTCGAAGGCTCGCTCGGCGGCCCGGTGCCCAATATCGCCAACCTGCGGTGGTTCGGCTCGGCCGTGGTGCAGGGTCAGTCGTCCGACTTCCGCGGCCTGGGCGCCGATAGCATTCCGCTGTACGTCGTGGGCGGGGTCGACCAGGTCGTCACGGATACCGGCTCCGACGGCACGGTCACCCAGACCGTGCTCCCGAAGTTCGTGCAGTACAGTGGACAGTGCGGTGTGCTCGGCTCGAACGCGAGCCCCATGGCCCAAGCGATCCAAAGCAACTACGGCTTCGATTGCCAGGGCCGGCGCCGAGCTATGAACTGGACCACCGTCACCCAGCTCCAGGGGAATCTCCAATACACCTACGGCTCGGGCTCGAGCATCCGCCTCACTGGTGTGACAAACGGCACCCAGCAGCGCTTCTACCCGGGAACGAACATCGCCGATCCCGCGCTGTTCTCAGGGCAGCACACCTGGCAGCGCCTCGCCGTGTTGAACTGGAGCCATCAGGTCACGCGCGCGGCCGACCGCGCCTTGAACGTTAACCTGAACCTTTCGTGGGGTCGGGACCGCTCCCTCGCGGGGCCGCTCGATCCCGCCTCGGACATCGAGACGCGCGACCCGACCATGGGCATCGAGCTCAAGTCGCTGCAGTTCGACGGGCTCGCCGGGTTCCCGTTCCCGATCACCGATGACATCGTCCGGAACATCCGGACCAACAACCCCGACGGCTTGAAGGTGCCGCTCCTGAACCGCACCGATCTGAACAACGTGCAGGCCGGCCGCCTCAACCCGTACGGGCTCCAGGCCGGGTCGTTCTTCACCTCCGGGATGCGCACCACGGCCACGCTGCTCTCGGAGACCCGGTACAACGGCCGGCTGGTCGTGGACTGGCAGGCGAACCGGTTCCATCGGTTCACGCTGGGCGGCGACTTCAAGAAGACCGACCTGTCGTATTGGAGCAGCGGGCTCGAGAGCCAGATCTTCATGGACGCCTACGTCGTGCACCCGGTGCAGTACGGCCTGTTCGCCGCGGACCGGCTCGATCTGGGTGACGTGGTGCTCGAGGTCGGGGCGCGCTGGGACTATTACGACAGCAAGGCGCTCTTCTCGAACACGCCGGGCTTCATCTTCAACAACCCCAGGGCGTCGCTGTACCCCGACGCGGCGACGGATCCGGCGCAGTACGCCGCCTTCCTCGCCGACACGGGCATCTGGACGCCGTCCAAGGGACACCACGCCCTGTCGCCGCGGCTGCGGGTGTCGTTCCCGGTGACCGAGAAGACGGGCTTCCGACTCTCCTATTCGCACCAGGTGCAGTCGCCCGAGTTCACCACGCTGCTGTCGGGGACGAACAACGACCTGTCGTTCACCAACACGAATGACACCTTCGGCCGCGACGCCAACTTCGGCAAGACGATCCTGTTCGAGTTCGGCGTGCGGCACGCGTTCAGCCAGGACCTGGTGCTCGACGTGTCGGCGTACAACAAGGACAAGGTCGCCGACCTCGCCTACCGGATCCTGCCGTACGTGAGCCCGCGGCAGGCCTCAGAGACGCTGAGCGTCAACGTGCTCACGAACGCGGACTTCGGCAACGCGAAGGGCATCGACGTGAAGCTCGACCGGCGCGTGGGGAACTACCTCAACGCGACCGTGGCGTACACGTTCCAGGTGTCGAAGAACACCGGGTCCGATCCCTTCACGTACTTGAACACCTTCGCCCGGCAGGTGTCGGGCCTCACCGGCGACCGCACGCTGCCGCCCGAAGCGGCGCAGCCGACCGACGACAACCGCACGCACAACCTCGTAGGCGCGATGGCGCTGTCCTTCCCGAGCGACTGGAAGAAAGGCACCACGCTCGGCAGCATCGTCCGCGACGCGAGCGCGTTCCTCACCTTCTACGCGCGCAGCGGCCTGCCCTACACGCTGCTCGTCAACAACGGCGACGGCCAGACGGTGCCGCACCTGAACTTCGGCCTCGGGGGCCGGGCGGCCGAGAATCTCAACACCTCGACTCTCCCCTGGACCAAGAACATCGACCTGCGGCTGAACAAGGGATTCCGGTTCGGCCGGCTCGATTGGACGTTCTACGCGGACGTCAGGAACCTGCTGAACTTCAAGAACGTCGAAGGGGCGTACGCCGAGACGGGCGACGTCACGAACAGCCTGCTCAAGGACAAGACGCTGAGCCCGGAGCTGCAGAACCTGGCGAGCGAGGCGCTTCAGGCCGGCACGCTGCAGTCGGACGGCACGATCGACTTGAGCACGCCGTGCAGCACCTGGGGCAGCCCGGTGAACTGCGAGTCGCTGCGACGGGTCGAGGCGCGGTTCGGCAACGGCAACCAGTTGTACACCCTGGCCGAGCAGAACCGTGCCCTGAATGCCTACTACGACGCGTTCTTCGGGTTGCAACGGTTCAACGGCAGCCCGCGGCACATTCGCGTCGGCATCGAGGTGAACTTCTAAACGGGCGGCGGCGGGCGGCGCTCCGGTGATTCCCGGGACGCCGCCCTCGGCTGCCGCTAGTCGAGGAGAGTCGGCTATGCGTTCAACGTCGTCTATTCGCTCGGTGCGGGCCGCGCTGCTCGTGGCGTTCGCGGGCGCGACGCTCGGCGCGTCGGTCGCCGCCGCCAAACCCACGCGGCCGCGCGCCTCGAGGCTGTTCGCCTCCGCCGGCTACCTGTTCCAGGTGAACCAGCAGGTGTGCGGCGTCGACAACATCGGCGAGATCTGCGTGGCGTTCGCCGGGTCGCCGGTGGGCGGCGGCGGCTTCTGGCCCAAGGGCACGCCGGACCAGTACATCTTCAACTCGGGGCTGCAGCTCGCCGGGATCATCAAGAACAGCCCGTTCGCGCACCCGGTGGGGAGCAGCGACACGGTGGGAGCCTTCTTCTTCGACCCCCGCGGCGACCAGGCGATGGGGGACCCCCAGTCGCTGGTGTTCAGCCGGCTCGAACCGGCGGACGTGAGTACCTGGAGCAGCCCGCCGACCAAGACGGTGCTCGACCCGAACATCTACAACCCGATCCTGCTCGGGAGCGATGCGATTTCGCAGGGGGACGTGTTCGTGCGCTATTGGGAGGGCAACCCGGGGTTTTTGACGGGTCGCACCCATCCGATGGGCATCGCCGTGGACGAGCGCATCCTCGCCTGGAATTATCCGAGCGGCAACGAAGACATCATCTACATCATCTACACCTTCTATAACGTCACCGCGCGGTCGACGTCGGGGAAATACACGAACGCCACGATCCCCGGCCCGCTCCAGGCGGAGATCGCGGCGATCGGTGATCAGTTCCAGGACGTCAACGAAGCGAAGTTCAAGGTCACCATCCCCGACGACGGCTATACCATCGATTCGCTGTACGTCGCGCAGGGCATGGACGCCGACGTCGCGGTCTTCAACCAGAATTACGCGACGGCGTTCATCCCGTTCAACGTCGGGGCGGAGTACACGGGAACGTTCCTGCCCGACGTCGGGTGGCAGTACCCCCCCACCATCTTCGGCCCGCCGTTCGCGGCGGCGACCGGGTTCATCGGCATCAAGTACCTGCGCTCGCCCACCGACGCCTCGGGGAAGCAGGTCGGACTGACGATGTTCTCGCAGGAGCTGAACTCGGCGACCGGGTTCCCCGACGCCGTGGGGGTGAACCAGCTGTACCGCTATCTGTCGGGCTTCCTCGGACCGGCGGACAACCCGTGCAACCCGAGCCCGGGGCCCCCAGGGACGCCCACCACCGATTCCCTGGTGCGGGCACGGCACTACTGCTTCCTCGGCCAGCTGCAGGGCGACGCGCGCTTCTACCAGGCGTCGGGGCCGCTCGCCCTGCCGCCGGGCGAAGCGCGCAGCGTGGTCGTGGCCTACATCAACGCCGCGCCCTACAACGGCACCGGCACGCCGTACGTCAAAAAGGGTGCGTCCTTCGACACGAAGCCGGGCACGGACGGCGTGGGCCTGACCGGGGTGCAGACCGATTCGATCCGGCTCATCGACAAGATCGCGGGATGGGTGTCGTCCACCGATGCCGACGCGAACGGCGTGACGCAGGACGAGGTGACCGTCGTGCCGCGCTCGCTGCTCGGGAAAGCGCTGGTGGCGCAAGCGGTATACGACAACGGGTTCCTGCTGCCGTTCTCCCCGGACGCGCCGAATTTCTACCTGGTGCCGGGCAACAATCAGGTGACGGTCGTGTGGACGCAGAGCCGCTCGGAGACGTCCGGCGATCCGTTCTACGCGATCGCGAGCCTGGACTCGGTGCTCGTCGATCCAGCCAATCCGGGGCTCGGCAAGAAGGCGAACCCGCTGTTCGACCCGGACTTCCGGCAGTTCGACGTCGAGGGCTATCGGATCTACCGCGGCCGCACCGCCAACGCGCTCGAGCTGGTGGCGCAGTTCGACTACGCCGGCACGAGCTTCGTGGACTATACCGGCCAGATCGACTACGGCGACCGCAACGGCGACGGACTGGTGCAGTGCGCACCGGAGCTCGGCTTGCAGCAGGACTGCCCCGTCACCTTCGCCGCGAACCCGGTCATCAGCGGCCCGTCGCCGTCGCCCAGCTGGC
This sequence comes from Gemmatimonadota bacterium, assembly GCA_003220975.1. Classification (GTDB taxonomy): domain Bacteria; phylum Gemmatimonadota; class Gemmatimonadetes; order Gemmatimonadales; family GWC2-71-9; genus AG41. The sequence continues at coordinate 12,821 of QHTX01000097.1, forward strand.
CCACCGGGCTGGCGGGCGACATCATCCAGATTCCGCCGGGCGGCCGCACCGAGCTCTTTACGACCGGCGTCATCAACCTCAAGGCCGACACCGCCGTCGTGACCCAATCGTGCGTCAGCCAGCTGTGCCCGTCGCTGAAGGATACGGGCGTGCCGTTCGTGTACGTGGACAAGAACGTGCTCAATTCGTTCTCCTACGTGTACGCGGTGACGGCGTTCGACCTGAACTCCATCAAGTCGGGCCCGACCTCGCTCGAGTCGCCGCGGGTCACGAAGAAGGTGACGCCGCGCCGCGCCGCGACGAACCAGGGAACGCCCGCCGGGCCGGTCACGTTCGCGACCATCGGCGGGGACGGCACCACCCTGAATCCCAACGCCGCGAACCCGACCATCGACGCCACCAAGGGCACGTTCTCGGGGGCCGCGGTGCCGACCGGCCG
>QHTX01000177.1:0-3042 GCA_003220975.1 Gemmatimonadota bacterium
CAAGAGGTAGAGATGCGAAAGCTCATCATGTGGAACATGGTTACCATTGATGGCTTCTTCGAGGGCCCAAAGGCTGGAGACATTGCCTGGCACGACTATGTCTGGGGCGAGGAATTGGAGCGGTTTTCCACGGAGACACTGAAATCCGCCGGGATGCTCCTGTTCGGCCGAGTGACGTATCAGGTTATGGTCAGCTACTGGCCTACCGCTACCGGGGAAGTTGCCGATTTCATGAACAGCATCCCCAAGGTTGTCTTCTCAACGACTCTCCACCAAGCAGAATGGAGCAACACCCGCCTGGTGAAGGCCAATGCCCAGGCGGAGGTTGCGGCTCTGAAGCAGCAGTCCGGCAAGGATCTCTTCATCTTCGGGAGCGCCGCCCTCTCATCAAGCCTCATGCCGCACGGCTTGATTGATGAATACCGGCTTGGACTCACACCCGTAGTCCTTGGCGCCGGCAATCCCCTGTTCAAAGCCGCCCCGAAAAGCTCAAGAATGAAGCTGCTGGAAGCAAGACCTTTGAAGTCGGGCTGCGTGATTCTTCGCTACGAGCCATTCAATGGATAGTCAAAGCGGCGCCTAACAACTCGATGGAGTCGACCCGGCCAGCTGCGGGTGGTGCCTAACAAGCGCTTGAAGCTGGCGGCGCGCGTAGATTAGGGAATGGATCTTTCTTCAGCGCGCCGCAGCTTAAGCGCGCCCCGTTAGGCGGCGCCTATCATGATAGCGCGGGTCCGCATTCGAACTGCGGCGAGGTTCCAACCTAAATCAGTATGAGGATGCTTCCATGAGCCCAAAGAAGGAAACGCAGAAGTCCGCCAAGAGCACTACCGCGATCGGCAAGAAGTTCAAGGGATTCACGGACGAGGAACGAGTCGCGATGAAGGAGCGTATCCAAGAGCTGAAGGCGGCGGCGCGCCGCGGCGCGCGCGCGGACAAGGCGGACGGGGAAGACGCCGTCCTCGCGAAGATCGGCGAGATGCCGGAACCGGAACGCGCCATGGGCAAGCAGCTCCATGCAATCATCAAAGCAAGCGCGTCAGCCCTCTCGCCGAGACTCTGGTACGGAATGCCCGCATATGCTAAGGACGGCAAGGTCGTCTGCTTCTTCCAAAGCGCGCAGAAGTTCAACACCAGGTACGCCACGTTCGGCTTCAGCGACAAGGCGAACCTCGACGAAGGTGCCATGTGGCCGGTCGCCTTCGCGCTGAAGGAGTTGACTGCCACCGAAGCGGGAAGGATCGGCGCGCTCGTGAAGAAAGCGGTAAGCTGAGGACTGATCTCGGCACTGGCCCCCGCCCGAGGATAGTGAGTTCATGCAGGATGTCCCAATCGAGGTCCGACGCGGCGCGCTCCGCCTGTCCACCGACCGTCAGCACCTCGATCACGCTGCCGTACTCGCTCTGCTTCGCACGACCTACTGGGGCGGTTCGCTGTCACCCGAGGCACTCGCCCGGGCACTTCAGAATTCCATCTGCTTCGCCGTTTTCGACGGGCCAACGCTGATCGCTTTCGGGCGGGCCGTCACCGACCTCGCGACCTACGCCTATTGGACGGACGTGGTCGTGGCCGAGGCCCATCGCAGACGGGGCATCGGCACATGGTTATCTGAGACAATGTTGGCCCACCCGCAGCTTCAGGGACTCCGGCGAGTCAGCTTGCTGACACGCGACGCGGCGCCGCTCTACGCGAAGCTCGGCTTTACACCGAGTGCGGGATCGCTCACCTATATGGAGTACCGTGAAGGTGGCCCCGGTTCGCAAACGCCGGCTGCCTAACAAGCGCTTGAGGCTGCCGGCGCCCGGGCTGGGGAGGAATTGCGTTTGTGCGCCGGCGCGCTGCGCGGTAGTCTCAATCACCGTGGCGCCGGCGGAGGTCGGCGCCGCAGCTTAAGCGCGATCCGTTACGCAGCGATTCCCACACCGCAGAACAGGAGCCTCATGCCCACGCCTCGGCGAATCATTCCCGTTCTAGTCTACGAGGATATTCCTGCAGGTCACGATTTCCTCGTCACGGCTTTCGGCTTCGTGAGCGGCGGCATTGAACGCGACGATCAGGGCCGCCCTGTTCATGCTGAGGTCCGCGCGGGCACGATGCCGATTTGGCTCCACCGCGTTACAGCGGCCCATAATCTGGCCTCGCCGCGAACAGCGAACGTCGCCAGCTCCGGCCTGGTGGTCCACGTTGACGACGTAGATGCGCACTGCGAGCACGCTCGTCGTCACGGCGCCGTTATCGAGCGCGAGCCCGAGGACCAGCCCTATGGCCAACGCGAGTATAGCGCGCGAGACACGGAGGGCCACCGTTGGTGGTTTGCGACCCCGTTACATGCTGGCGCGACCTGACCTACCACACGCGCGAATCGCTGCCTAACAAGCGCTTAAGGCTGGCGGGCGGTGATCCCCTTAAGGGACCCGGAGTGTTTGTGCCCTGGCGGGCACGGACTGTTCGTCCCCTACTCTTGCGCCGGCGGGCGAGTCGCCCGCAGCTTAGGCCTCACCATACCGGTACGTGTCATGCCGATCACCCGGATAAACGAGTTCCAAGCCAAGCCGGACAAGGCCGTGGCGCTCCGCGACTTTCTTCGCTCGGTCATTGCTCGCATCATTGACGCTCCAGGCTGTCGTGCGTGCGAGCTGCTGGTCCAGCGCGACGACCAAAGTCGACTAGCTATCATCGAGGTGTGGGACAGCGTGGAAGCACACCGAGCCTCTGTGTCCCGGATTCCCCCCGACCTCCTTCAGCAGGCGCAGACCTTGTTCGCGGTCCCTGCGCGAGGCGCGTATTATGATCCGGTGTCTGAGGAGGCCGCCTAACAAGCGCCTCAAGGTGACGGGGCCTGCTTTCCGAAGTAGCGTACGTTTGCCCACCAGCTGCCCGATACCGCACCACAGGCCGCTTGCGCCCGCCAGCGCTCGCCCCGCAGCTTAGGCGCGATCCGTTAGGTGGCCGCGAGCATGCCAAGCCAGTATCGTGCCCAGAAAGCCCAACCTCGTGGAGTCCGGGTCCAAGACGCGCGCCGCCTGTTGCTGCGGCTCCCGA
>QHTX01000177.1:3055-3599 GCA_003220975.1 Gemmatimonadota bacterium
CCGTCGCGGAGGGCCGGTCCTATGGCATGCCCTCCTTCCTTCGCGATGGCCGCTTTCTGGCGCGATTCCGGGATGACGATACGGTTCTGGTGCTGCAGTTGGGGACCATCGCCGCGCGTGACGTCCTGATGCAACTCGACCCCGGCGCCTTCTTCTTCGCCGAGCACTACCGACACTATCCGGCCGTCCTCATTCGGTTAGCGGCAGTGCCGCGCTCGCTCTTTGCGGACGTAGTGACGGAGTCCTGGCGCCATGTAGCGGCGCTGCCGCCACCGCGGCGGCGGCCGAAACCTGCGGCGGGCGGGAAGCGCCGTGGTCGCGATTCCCACAGTGAAGGGAGAGGGTGACCGATGGCGCACGTGAACTACCTGGCCGTCCTCGTGGCGGCCGTCGCGGTGTTCGTGCTGGGCTGGCTCTGGTACAGTCCCCTGCTGTTCTTCAAGCCGTGGATGCGGCTGCGCGGCATGGACCCGGTCGCGGCGATGGCTGGTGCGAAGATGCCCGCGGGGAAGCTGCTCATCGAATTAGTGCGCTGCCTCGTCCT
>QHTX01000177.1:3639-4756 GCA_003220975.1 Gemmatimonadota bacterium
ATCGGGTTCCCGGTGATCCTTCTCACGGGATCGGTCCTCTGGGAGAACATCCCGTGGAAGGTGGCCGCGATTCATGCCGGTGACTGGCTCGTGAAAATGCTTGTGATACCGATCATCGTAAGCGTGTGGCACTAGGAGACAAAGCCCCGCCGCCTGACAAGCGCTTGAAGCTGCCGGCGCCCGGTCTTGGGAAGAATTGCTCTTGTGCGCCTGTTCCGGAGAGTTCCCTCGTCTCTTACCCGCGCCATGAGGGGGATCGACCCATGGGAATCAAGATCAAGACACCGGGAGTACACGGCGCCGCCCGGTCTCGGCGCCGCGGCTTAAGCGCAGTCCGTTAGGCAGCACCCGTACGACGTCGCCCACTCCAGTTCAGGAGGCCCCATGGCTCACCGACTCAGCCGGTTCTCAATCGGTCAGACTGCCAAGGTGCTAGGTGTGCTCTATCTCTTGATGGGCCTCATCTTCCTCCCGTTCTTCTTCATCGCAGCCGCCCTGTCACCCAAACAGACAGGGTTTGGTGTGGGATTCGCCTTGGTACTTCCCGTGCTCTATGGAATCATTGGGTTCGTTTGCACCGCCATTGGGTGTGCCCTCTACAACTTTGTCGCTCGCTTGGTTGGGGGCATTGAGATCCAGCTCGACAGTTCGGGACCGACTGTTCAGTCAGGGTTGCGGCCGGCCGCTCGGACATAGCGCAGTCTAGACTGTCGCTCAAGAGTTCGTTCAAGGCGCCTTTCCCTCCACCGTCAGCCGGACCGGGTGCCCGAACCACGGGTGTCGCTGGTCGCGCGGCAGGTCCGCTGTCGCCGGCGCACCGTACATCTTTTCCAAGGTCGCCACGACGTCGCCCATCGTCGCCTCCGGCGCGACCCATCCGTCGTCGATGTCCGGGAAGTCGAGTTTACAGTTCTCGCACTTCTTCCCGCTGGCGAAGCGAATGGGGCACCAGAAACTCTCGACGTTGCGCAGCATTTCCGCGCCGAGGGCGTACACGCCGGTCATCCAATCACAGTACAGGCACCAGATCAGGTCGTGTCCCACCAAGCCGTTGAACTTCTGGCGGCTGACGTTCACCCAGTCCGCGTGGCGGTATCGCGGCAGGCCGACGAGCGGC
>QHTX01000005.1:0-575 GCA_003220975.1 Gemmatimonadota bacterium
TGCTCGACCCGCTGCGCCCCGACTGTCCCTCGGAGGACAAAGACCTGTGCGGCACGGGCGTCGCGTTCAAGCTGGCGCAGGCCCTCGTTCCGGCGCTCGGGATCTCGCCCAACCTGCCGTTTCATTTCCTCGACTTCGTGGCCCTCGCGACGGTGGCGGACGTGGTGCCCCTCACGGGGGAGAACCGCATCCTCGTGCGCCACGGGCTGAAGCTGCTCGCGGACTCGCACTGGACCGGCGTGCGGGCGCTGCTCGACGCGGCGGGCTTGGCCGGGAAGCCGCTCAAGTCCGGCCACGTGGGGTTCATCCTCGCTCCCCGGCTCAATGCCGCGGGCCGGATCGGCGATGCGAACGACGGGCTGCGGCTGCTGCTCACCGACGATCCGGACGACGCGGCGCGCATCGCGCGCGAGCTCGAGACCCTGAACGCGCGGCGCCAGGCGCTCGACCAGCGCGTCCTCGAGGACGCGGTGCAGCTCGCCGACCGGGCGCTCGACGCGGGAGCGGAGGACCGCGCGCTCGTGCTGGCGGCCGAGGGCTGGCACCCGGGCGTGATCGGCATCGTGGCGTCGCGC
>QHTX01000005.1:581-4915 GCA_003220975.1 Gemmatimonadota bacterium
CTACGGGCGCCCCACGTTCCTCGTCGGGTGGGACGGCGACACGGGGCGGGGGTCGGGCCGGAGCATCGCCGGCTTCGATCTCCATGCCGCGCTGCACCGCGTGGGACACCACCTCGAGAAGTACGGCGGCCACACGATGGCCGCGGGGCTCACGATCCGCCGCGACCGCTACGAGGCGTTTCGTATTGCGTTTCTCGCCGTCGCGGGCGAGCTTCTCGGCCCCAAAGACCTGGTGCCCGCTCAGCGAGTGGACCTGGAGCTGCCGCTGCGCCTCGTGAGCGAAGACCTGGAGAAGCTGATCCGCTACCTGGAGCCGTGCGGCCCGGGCAACCCGGCACCGGTGTTCGGGGTGCGGGGCGCGCGCGCCGTCGGCGCGAAACGCGTGGGCTCGAACCACCTGCGCTTTCTGTTGGACGACGAGTCGGGCGTGCTGCCGGCGATCGCGTTTCAGTGGGCCGACGCCATTCCCGATCAGTGGCTGGCCGAGCGGCTCGACGTGGCGTTCCGGCTGGAGCGCGACGAGTGGCAGGGGAGAACGACACTCCAAGCGCGGATCGCGTGCATGGCGCCGAGTACGTGAACGCGGAACGCGGAGCTCGGAACGCGGAACAGAAGGGTGAGCGCCTGTTCCGCGTTCCGCGTTCCGACTTCCGCGTTGAGAGGGGGAACGGGGCGGGCATGATTCGCATCATCGCCGGCGAGTTCAAAGGGCGGCGCCTCAAGACGCCCGCGACCGACAAAGTCCGCCCCACCGGGGACCGCGTGCGGGAGGCGTGGTTCTCGATCCTGCAGCGCTCGCTCCGCGGCGCCCGGGTGCTCGACCTGTTCGCGGGCACGGGGGCGCTCGGCCTCGAGGCGTTGTCGCGCGGCGCGGCGACGGCCGACTTCGTCGAGCTGCACCGCCTCGCGCTCGCGAGCCTCAAGGCCAACATCAAGACGCTCGCGGTGGAGGACCGCGCGGCCATCCACAAGGTCGACGCGCTCCGGTTCGCGGAACGACTCCATCGCGGGCAGTACGACGTCGCCTTCGCCGACCCGCCCTACGCCGGTGAGCTCGCCGCCCGGCTCGTCGCCATGTTCCGTGTGAACGCGTTCGCCGGCATCTTTTCGATCGAGCATCCCGCCGACAAACCCATCCCGGGCGACGACACGCGCCGCTACGGCGACACGGCGGTGACGTTCATCTACGCCCCATGACCAGAATCGCCGTCTATCCCGGCTCGTTCGACCCCATCACCCGGGGACACGAGGACCTGATCCGGCGCGCCTTCACCTTCGCCGACAAGGTCGTCGTGGCCGTGGCGGTAAACGTGGCAAAGCAGCCGCTCTTCACCCTGGAGGAGCGCGTGGCGCTCATCAGACAGGCGGCGGCCGACCCCAAAGTCGAGGTGCGCGCGTTCGACGGGCTGCTCGCGGATTTCGCGCGGCAGGTGGGCGCGGCGGTGATCGTGCGGGGGTTGCGCGCGGTGAGCGACTTCGAATACGAGTTCCAGATGGCGCTGATGAACCGCAACCTGGCGCCGGGGATCGAGACGGTGTTCCTCGTGCCCGCCTTCGATCTCACTTACCTGAGCTCGAGCCTGGTGCGCGAGGTGGCACGCTTTGGCGGCGACGTGTCCCAGCTGGTCCACCCGGCGGTGCGGCAGGCGCTCCGGCAGAAGTTCCCGAAGTGACATTTCGCGAGCGCCTGTACGACCGGGCGCGCCGCGCGCGGAAACGCATCGTGCTGCCCGAGGGGAGCGACCCGCGCGTCCGGGCGGCGGCCGCCCGGCTCGAACAGCTCGGGCTCGGGCAGGTCCAGCTGCTCGAGGCTCCTGCTCCCAGCTCCCTGCTCCCGCAGTGCATCCGATTGCTCCGTGCGCGCCACCAGGAGCGGTTCCCCAGCGACGCCGCGGCCACCGCCGCCCTGGAGCATCCGCTGACGTTTGGCGCCTGCCTGGTCGGGCTGGGGCTCGCGGATGTGATGGTGGGCGGGGCGACCTTCCCGAGCGGCGACACGATCCGCGCGGCGCTCTGGGCCGTGGGCCCGGCGCCGGGCATCACCACCGTGAGCGGGGCCTTCTACCTGGTGAAGGACGACACCGTGCTCACGTTCACCGACTGCGCGGTCGTGCCCGAGCCGACGGCGGAGCAGCTCGCCGACGCAGCTGTCGCCGCGGCGCGCGATCGCCGCGGCATCGTGGGCGACGAGCCGGTCGTCGCCTTCCTGTCGTACAGCACCAAGGGCAGCGCCGCAGGGCCGCGGGTGGCGCGGGTGCGGCAGGCGCTCGACATCCTCGCGGCGCGGCGGCCGCCCCCCGACTTCGTGTTCGACGGCGAGCTGCAGGCCGACGCGGCGCTCGTCGCCGACGTCGCGGAGCGCAAGGCCCCGGGCTCGCGCGCCGCGGGGCGCGCCAATGTGCTCGTCTTCCCCGACCTGGACAGCGGCAACATCGGGTACAAGCTGGTGCAACGCCTGGGCGGCTGGGAGGCGATCGGCCCGATCCTCCAGGGATTAGCGCGGCCCGTGGCCGACCTGTCGCGCGGCGCCACGGGCGACGATATTGTGGACACGGCGGCGGTCGCCGTGTTGCAGACGAGCCAATCGTGAGGGAGCGGACATGACCTTCAGTCTGACGAAGGACAAGCGTGGCGTCGTGGTCGTCGGCATCGTCGGCAACGGCCAGGAGCTGAAACAGAAGGTGATCGAAGCTCTGGAGGGCGGGGCGAAGCAGTTCGTCATCGACTTCACCCGCACCGGCTACATCGATTCCTCGGGGCTCGGCGTGCTCGTGTCGCTCTCCAAGAAGATCCGCGAGCAGGGAGGCGACCTGCGCCTCGCGGGCCTGAACGAGGATCTGCAGACGCTGTTCGAGCTGACCAAGTTGGACACGCTGTTCTCCATCGCGAAGACCCCGGCGGAGGCGCTCGCCGCCTTCTAGCCGTGACTGCGCCGCTGCGCCTCGACGTCCGCCGTGGGGCGGGACGGGGAACGGTGACCGAGATGTCGCTCGACGTGCCGAGCGACCTGGGGTACGTCGGCCCGGCGGTCGAGTTGATCGCGGACCAGTTCCAGGCGAGCGGCGGCGCCCCTCCGCCGCTGCTCTCGCCGCGCCGCGTGCGCTTCAACCTCCGCACCGCGCTCGCCGAAGCGCTCGCCAACGCCATCGCCTACGGCAACCGCCACGATCCCCGCCGCGTCGTGCGGGTGCGCGTCGAAGTGCGCCGGGACGCGGTGCGCATCCACGTCACGGACGACGGCGCGGGCTTCGACCCGGCCGCCGTGCCCGACCCGACGCTCCCCGAACGGCTCGAGCGCGAGGACGGCCGCGGCCTGTTCGTGCTGCGCAGGCTGGTGGACCGCGTCGTCTTCAGCGAGAAGGGAAACTCGGTGTGCCTGACGCTCCGGGCCGGATGACCGAAGACGCGATCGCGGGAGGCCGGCTCGAGCGGCTCGTGCCCGCGCTCGAGCGCCTCACCGGCGCGCGGCTCCGGGTGTGGCGGTTCGACGGCCAGGCCGTGCGGCCGCTGGCGCCTGACCGGGAAATCTCCCCCACTTGGACGCCGCCGCTGAACGGCCAGGACGCGGGGCGCCGACTCGACACACCCCAGGGTCCCGCCTGGTTCGAGCCGGTGCGCGAGGCCGACGGCGTGTGGCTCGAGGTCGGGGAGCAGGGAGCCGGGAGCAGGGAGCAGGAGTCAGCGGCGCTGGCGCAGATCATCGGATCCGTGCTCGGCGCCGAGCGCGATGCCGCGCAGGTCGCGGCCGAGTTGTCCGAGCGCTACGAGGAGATCGACCTGATCTACACGATCAGCGAGATCCTGGGTCACACCATCCGGCTGGACGAGGCGGCGCAGCGCATCCTGAGCGAGGTGTCCACGGTGGTGCGGGCGCGTCGCGCCACGCTGCTGGTGCACGATCCCGAGCAGCGCGTGCTCCGGCTCGTCGCGGCGCGCGGCATGGAGCCGAAGACCGTGGACCCGATCGAAGTGGACGACCCCTGCTCGGTGGCGGCGCGCGTGTTCCGCGAGATGCGGATCGTGAGCTACGACCCCACCGACGCCAAGGCCGTGAACCCGGGGTGTCCCGAGGGCCGGAACTACCGCGGCCAGGCGTTCCTCTCCGTCCCCGTGCTGTACGCCGCCCCGGGCGCGCGCGGCCGGCCGATCGGCGTGATCAACCTGACCGACCGGCTGGGCGAGGATGCGTTCACCGCCGGAGACCGGAAGCTCGTGGCGGCGATCGCGAACCAGATCGGCGCGGCGGTCGAGAACGCCCGGCTCGTCGCCCGGGACCTGAGCCAACAGCGGGTGCGGCGCGAGCTGGAGCTGGCGCACGACCTGCAGCTCAAGCT
>QHTX01000006.1 GCA_003220975.1 Gemmatimonadota bacterium
GGCGTGTGCGACATCAAGGCACTCCGCTCCGAGACCGAATTCATCCGGGTCACGACGGCCGGCCTGCGCGAATCCCACCCGCACGACGTCGTGATCACCCGCGAAGCACCGAACTATAGCATCTAGCGCTCCGCGCCTTGACAGGTCCCCGGCGGCGGGCCTACTGTAGCGGCCGTTTCTCCGACGGCCGGCCTCCCCTTCCTTAGAGGTGCGCATGGATCTGCTCCGGCGGAAGAGCGTCACCGACCTGCAGAACGAAGCGCTGACCGACCACAGCCTGAAGCGCGCGCTCGGCGCGCTCAACCTGACGCTGCTCGGCATCGGCGCCATCATCGGCACCGGTATCTTCGTGCTCACCGGCACGGTGGCCGCCGTCAATGCGGGGCCCGCAGTCGTGCTCTCGTTCATCCTCGCCGGGATCGCGTCGATCTTCGCCGCGCTGTGCTACTCCGAGTTCGCCTCGCTCGTCCCCATGGCGGGGAGCGCCTACACCTACGGCTACGCCAC
>QHTX01000008.1:0-3162 GCA_003220975.1 Gemmatimonadota bacterium
GCGGCGATCCTGCCGATCCGGGACGCGGCGAGCCTCGTGTCGATCGGCACGCTGCTCGCGTTCGTGATCGTCTCGATCGGGGTCGTCGTGCTGCGGGTGCGCGAGCCGAACCTGCCGCGGGCCTTCAAGACGCCGGCGTACGGGATCGTGGCGCCGCTGGGTGCGATCTCCGCGCTCTACCTGATGATCCACCTGTCGCGCACCACGTGGGAGCGGCTGATCATCTGGTTCGTGATCGGGATGTTCGTGTACTTCGGATACGGGGTCCGGAACTCGAAGCTGGCGCGAAAGGCATAAAGACGTCGAGGGAAGACGTCGAGGAGAGGCGTCGAGGAGAGGCGTCGAGGGGAGGCGTGGAGGGCGGGCGTGAAGGGACGGCGTTTCGGTCAGGAGGGTGCCCTGATGCGGTACGAACGTTCGAGAGTGCGTTTCGTCGCCCTGGTCATCGTGACGGCTGCGTGCGGCGGCAGCGACAAGGGGACCGGGCCGATCCCCTGCGACACGTACACCGGCGGCGTGATCGGATCCGCCACGCTCCCCGGCACGTACGACCTCAGGTCGTTTTGCCAGGGCATGAAGCCGAATGTCGCCGGGGCGAGCGGCACCGTCACTATCACGGCCAGCGACTTCACCGCCGACGTCACGATTCAAGGCACGACCACCACGTACAGCGGCACGTATGTGACCTCCAGTCCGGATGGAATCACGGTCAATCTGACCAGCCCTTTGCCGGCCACGTTCGTCGGCAACTATCGGGTGACGACTGACTCGCTGTATGTGAGCGGCGCCGTGGGCACCGAGAAGTTCGCGTTCATCGGAACGCGCATGCCGTAGAACCCAACGCGTTCACGCGGACGTTTCGCTTTATCTTGATGGCATGACGACCAACGGCGTCTCGATTCCCCCGGAACGCGTGCGGGCGGCACGGGAAGTCGCCGCGGTGCTCGTCCCCAGCCGCCGCGTCGCCCTCACCACGCACGTGAATGCGGACGGCGACGGCGTGGGGAGCGAGGTGGCGCTGTGGCACCTCTTGACTCGACGGGGCCTCGAGGCGGTGATCGCGAACCCCACACCGATCCCCGAGCGGTTTCACTTTCTGCTGCCGAACGGCGCCGACCGTTCCGAGCGCGCGGTGCGGGAGATCGCGGCGGCGGACGTGGTGCTCGTGCTCGACATCTCCGACCTGTCCCGGCTGGGCGACCTGGCGCGCACCATCAAGGACTCTCACGCCGTGGCCTGCATCGACCATCACGTGAGCCGCGGCTCGCTGCCGGCCGGCCCGCGGCTGGTGGCGCCGGAGGCGGCGGCGACGGCGGAGCTGGTGTTCGATCTCGCGAGCGCGCTCGAGTGGCCGCTCCCGCCGGAGGCGGCGCGGGCGCTGTACGTGGGGCTGCTCACCGACACCGGCGCGTTCCGGTTCGCCAACACGAGCCCGCGGGCGCTGCGCGTCGCCGGGGCGCTGCTCGAGCGCGGGGTGGACCCGGAATCGATCTACGAGTCGGTGTACGCCAGCGCGCCCGAGGGGCGCATCCGGCTGATGGCCGAGGTGCTCGAGACGCTGGTGGTGGAGCCGGAGATCGGGCTCGCCTGGGTCACCGTGCCGCCGGACGCGCTGCAGCGCCACGGCGCCACCGCCGACGACCTGGACGGCATCGTCGAGTATCCCCGCTCGATCGCGGGGGTGCGCCTGGCCCTGTTGTTCCGGCAGATCGCGAACGGCCGCGTGAAGGTGAGCTTCCGCTCGCTCGGCGCCGTGGACGTGGCCGAGTTGGCGCACCGTTTCGGCGGCGGTGGGCACAGCAAGGCGGCGGGGGCGTCGCTCGAGGGCTCGATCGCGGAAGCCCAGGAGAAGGTGCTGGCGGCGGCCCGGGAGTACTTAGGTCAGAATCCCAGCTCGACACCCACCCGCACCGTGCGGCTCGGTCCGTAGAACCGCCAGGGCCCGAAGAACGAGTTGTAGTACGTATCGAGCGCGCGGGTCTGCTCGGCGGGCGTGTACAACAGGTCGCCGTTCCCGAACCGCGCTTCGACCCGGCGCAGGGCTACGCAGTTGGGAGGGCTCCCCCACGTGTTGCAGTTGCCGCTCAAATCGATCGAGCCATCCCCGTTGAGCGCGCCGGCGGCGTTGGCCTCGGCCTGCAGGTTCGTCATCTCGGGGCTCAGGATTCTCTGCTTGAAGACGTCGTTCGTGACCGCGCCCGTCTCGGCGTACAACGCGAGCACGTTGGTGAAGTTGAAGAGGTTGCGGACGTCGGCGTATGCGCGCAACTCGCGCCCGCCGGCCTGGAAGCGCTTCGTGAGCCGCAGGTCGAGGGCCTTCGTCGTGGGCAGCTGAGAGGCATCGATCGTCTCCACCGCACGGCCACCAAGCCCCGGCCCGAGCTGCGGCACGATTTGACCGTCGCCATTGTTGAGGAGCAGGGTGTACGGCAGCCCGGGTGACAAGCGCGTCGAGACCTCGCGCGAGCGCCCCTAGCGTCGTGCCTGCCCTCCACCCATCTGGTACGGCCACGTTCGCGAGGGCATAGAGGGCGTGAGCGTTCACGTCGGGCTGACAGCCCACACACGACCCCAGGAAGGTGCCACTATCGAAGCCGAACTTGGCGTTCAGGAACGAGTAGGCGACAGACGTGGTTAGCACGTCCCCCGCCTGCCAATCGAGCCGCGCATCAACGCCCGTGCCGTGCCCGCCGTCCACCTTCGTGAGCACGTTGATGGAGAGCGTCTCCGATGCTTGGCGGGGATTCTGGAATGGCAGGATGCGGAACCCGAAGGGGGCGATGTGATTCTTGTGATACAATGAGACGTCGAGGGAGACGCGCGGGCCGAAGGCGTGACGCGCTCCAAGCTCCATCAGCTCGGTCTTTGCGTAATCCACGTCCCGCCCGAACGCGGAGTTGGTAGACAAGAACGTGAGGTCACCGTTCGTGTTCGCGAATACATCAGCGAACGACGGAAGCTGAGCCTGTTGGCCATAGCCGGCTCGTAGGCTCGTGCTCGGGGATAGCGCGTACGCAGCGCGAAGCCGGGGCGACAGGGCGTGATGGCCACGAGACGGCGTCCAGATGCCGGTGTCCGAGAGGAACGCGGCGTATTGCGCGGGGTCGGTGGCGGCGTTCGGGTACAGCGTGGCCCGCGGATTATTGAAGATGAAGCCGGGCG
>QHTX01000008.1:3221-3721 GCA_003220975.1 Gemmatimonadota bacterium
CGCGGTCGCTCGCGAACATCCCATACCGCCGGGGCTTGACCCGGAACGCATTGAAGCCGATCAGGCTGGTCATCTCGGCCTCGTAGAGCGACACATCCGTGCGGTCGGCGTCGCCGCCCAGCGTCACGCGATGATGCGTGCCCGGTCGCCACTCGAGCTGCGTCCAGCCGTCGAGCCGGTGCTCCCACGCCCGCGTCATCGTGGTGCGCAGGCCGCTCGTGGGCCAGCCGCTCAGCACGCCGTACGGATTGAGGCGGCCCGCTTGGACGAGGTTCAGGTCGGTCCGGTTGGGAAACGGCACCGGCATGCTGGAATTGGTGCGGACCGCTCGGATGATATCGTCGGTGACCGGGAACGCCACGCCGTCCGCTCCAGTGAACTTGAGCGTCGACCACTCCACACCGAGGCCGGGGTCGCGCGTCGCGAGCTCGGACGCCGAGGTGAGCGGGGCGTCGATCAGCTGGTCGCTCGCGAGCGAGAGGTTCATGCTGAGGCGCAGT
>QHTX01000007.1 GCA_003220975.1 Gemmatimonadota bacterium
CGTCACGGTCGCCATCGGCTGGTCGGGGTACGTGGTGTCGTTCCTGCATGACATCGGGCTCGACGTGCCGTGCGCGCTGTCGGGGGCGCGCGGCACGGTGGTGCAGTGCGCCGACGGCACGAGCATGACGGCGGTGTTCAACCTGCCCGCGGTGGTCATCATCGCCCTCGTCACCACGCTGCTCGTCATCGGCATCAAGGAATCGGCCACCACCAACAACGTCATCGTCTTCATCAAGCTCGCCGTCGTGGTGCTGTTCATCGTGTTCGCCGCGCATGCCGTGAACCCCGCCAACTGGCACCCGTTCATTCCGCCCGCCGAAGGGCAGGGTCATTTCGGCTGGGACGGCGTCGTGGCGGGCGGCGGTATCGTGTTCTTTGCCTACATCGGGTTCGACGCGGTGTCGACCGCGGCGCAGGAGGCGAAGAACCCGCAGAAAGACATGCCGATCGGCATCATCGGGTCGCTGCTGATCTGCACGCTGCTCTACATCCTGGTGTCGGGGATCGCGACCGGCGTGACGCCCTACAAGGATC
>QHTX01000098.1:0-23624 GCA_003220975.1 Gemmatimonadota bacterium
CGAGCGTCAGGTGCTCCCCGCTACGCCCCCGCCACCCACGCCCGCGGAGCAGACTGAGGTGCCGGGCCACGTCCTCTACTTCCAGCGGCTCGCGATGTTCGCCGAGCGGGCACCGGCCACCTCGACGGGGGGACCGCGCGACGCCGTCGCCGACTTCTTCACTCCGCCCGCCGACGGCCCTGCGGCGATGCGCTACGGGGTGCTCATCGAGGTGGAGGAATACTGGCAATCGCTCGGCGTGCTGTGGGGCGAGCTGCTCTACAGCATATCGCTGACGCCGGGAGACGAAGCGAAGCTCGCGGTACTCGACGGCCGCTGGCGGCGCGAGGCGGAGGGCCGCGAGCGCCCGCTCCAGATTCTCGCGCGCATGGTCGGCACGTCGATGCTGGGCGATCTCGTGACCGCGCTGCGACCCGAGCTGCAGCTCGATCCGCTCACTCTCGCGGAGCCGAACCTCGAAGCCGCCGTGTTCGATACGGTCCAGATGATCCGCGACCGCACGGAGCGCATGAGCCAGGCGCTGCGGCGCCGGCCGCTCGGCGTCGTGGACGCCCACGCGGACACCCCCCCTGGCGGCGCGATCCGCACCGTCCGCAATACCACGCGCGACCGCCTCGTCACGTTCCACTTCTTCGAGCCGCTCGAGCGCTTCAAGGTGATGGTGCGGAGCCCGCGCGTGCGGCCCGTGATCTTCGTGCCGTTCCGGCTTCCCAACGTCGCGACGCCGGACGTGGTGCGACGCTTCGGCTACATCTTCCGCCGCACGCTGCTCGACCGCGGGCTGCTGCCCGACCTGGACCGGCTGCTGGGCGGCGACGAGCCGCGCGGCGGCGCCTCCACCGTCCGGCTGCTCGAGCACGTCGAGTCGAACCTGTTGTACTACTCGACCGCGATCATCGCCGCCGGCGACGCCGCCGCGCGGCACGCCGCGCTCGCCAAGCTGCGCGACCCGATGAACCGGCCGCTCACCGACGTGATCGAGAACGCCGTCGTGGGGCGGATGGGCGCCGCGATAGCGTTGCCGCTGCGCTCGTCGGCCCAGCTGCCGCCCGAGTGGCGCGAGCCGCTCGCGGCCTACCAGGCTCGGCCGCTGCGGGCGGGCGACGGCTTCGTCGTGACGATCCCGCATCCGGGCGTGTGGGTCAGTGCCCAGGCGCACGAGGCGATGCAGCGCCAGGCCGAGTCGCACGAAGCCGCGGGCTAGAGCGCCCGCTCTGCTCGCGCCAGTTGCGTATCGCCCGCGCGTGCTTCGCGTAATGACCGTAGGTATCGAGCCGCAGGCGACGGCGAAAGCGCGTTTCGCCGCTGACTTGGTCACCGGGTGCGCTCTCGATGAAGGCGATTAGCCGGCGGTGGACCTCGTCCCGCTGGCCCATTACCTCGGCGAGCGACAAGTCCTTCTTCTGCGCCGTCATCCTGGCGTTGAAGGCGTCGATGCCGCCATACGTCACGGAATACCGCGGTGGCCTCCCGCCGGCGAGGATGAGCGGCAGGTGCGTGAGCGCCTCCTCTTCCCACCAGGTGACGTGCGCGATGACGTCTCTGACTGACCAGGCGCCTGCGACGCCAGGCTCCAATAGCTCCGCGTCCGAGAGGCCGGCGTAGGACTCCTTCAGCGCCTCCCACGCCTCTTCGAGCCGTTTGAGCAGTTGCCTCCTATCCACGGACCCACCTCACGTCGCGTGATGAAAGATCGTGTCAACGCAGCCGCTGTCGCTATCCGGTTTTGACGCGCAAACCGCGGGGGTGTAGCGTTGTCGGCCCCCCCTTCCGGAGCGAATGGTGGCACAGCCGCGGCAGGCGACCTGGTACCGGTGGGACGATCTTCCCAAGGAAGCGGTCAACCCTTCGCTCTCGCGCCGCCTGATCACCGGCGATCGCGTGATGCTCGCCCACGTCTACTTGAAGAAGGGCTGCATCGTGCCGAAGCACGCCCACGAGAACGAGCAGTTCACCTACATCCTCGATGGGGCGCTCAGGTTCCTGCTAGGAGAGGACGGCCGGCAGGAGGTCGTGGTGCGGGCGGGCGAGGTGCTGCACGTCCCCTCGAACGTGCCGCACGAGGCGCACGCGCTCGAGGACACGCTCGACGTCGACGTGTTCTCCCCGCCGCGCGAGGACTGGCTCAACAAGACCGACGCTTACCTGCGGAGGAAGTAGGCGGGTTTCCCCTGCTAGCGCGCGCGTCCGAGCGCGCGGAGAAATTCCCGGTCCCACGCCGCGGAAATGCCCTCGCGCGGCGAATACGGCCCGGGCTCGTAGGCGCGAGAAGTGATGCCGGCCTGGGCCAGCTCGCAGATGTGCCAGTCCTGGCGGTTCGTCTCGTCCCAGAAACGCACCGCGTCGTCGGGGTCGAAGCCGGAGTGCTCGAACGACTCGGGATTGAACAGCCACTCGCACGTGATGGCGGTGCGCCGCGGCCCGTCCGGCCACAGCGTGTGGAACATCACGTAGTCGGGGTGCAGCGACAGCAGCATGTTGGGGAAGATCGAGTAGAAGTAGACCCGGTTCAGATCCTCCGCCGGCAGCTCGCCCACGGGGGCGCCGCAGGCGCGGCCGCTCATGGTCAGGCTGCCGCCTTCCTTCGTGATGACCATGTAGCCGCCGAGGTAGGGGCCCTCCGCCAGGTCGTTCGCCCCGCTCGTGTACGGTGTGAGCTTGGCGAGCCCCGGATGGATCACCGGGCAATGCAGACACTCGGAGAAGTTCTGGAACAGGAGCTTCCAGTTGGCCTGTACGTCGTATTCGATGCGTCGCGCCGAGCGCAGCGTCGCCAGATTGAAGCGGCTGAACCGTTCGAGCACGGGTGCGAAGGCCCGCTCGAACGGCTCCGGCTCGCGGGCGAGGTTCAGGAACAGGAACCCTTCCCACGTGGCGACGGCCACGGCGTGGAGCGGGTAGTCGCGCTTGTCGAAGCCCTCTACGTCGCCCATGTGCGGGGCGCCGATCAGGGTGCCGTCGAGCGTGTAGGTCCAGGCGTGATAGGGGCACTGGATCGTCTCGGAGAAGCGCCCCCGCGCCTCCTCGCACAACCGGGTGCCGCGGTGGCGGCAGACGTTGTAGAACGCCCGCACCGCGCCGTCCTGTCCCCGCACCACGATGAGGCTCTCGCCCGCGACGGTCCGCACCACGAAGTCGCCCGGGTCTGCGAGCTCGGCGGCGCGGCCGGCGCACAGCCAGCGCCGGCAGAAGATGCGCTCCATCTCCTCGCCGTAGATCTCGGGCGCGGTGTAGTACTCGCGCAACAGGGTGCGCTGTCCCTGCCGGTAAGCTTCCGTGGGTTTGACGAAGCTGGTCATCGCGCCTGCCTCTCGCTGAGCGAGGATACACTGGCGAGCCCGTGTCCCGCAACTATGTTTGCACGTGCGTCGCTCCGCCTAGGTAGTTGGGCTGGCGGGGCACATCATGAAGGAGGTCCTCATGACCACACGTGCTATCCTCGTCCCGGTTGCCGCCGCGCTGGTGCTCGCGGCCTGTCGCGAGCCTGCGTCGCCAGCTTCCTCCAGTTCACCGTCTACCCGGCCGGCGTTTGCCGTCGGTGGCGGGCAGTCCGGCCTGAGCCTCCATCCCGGCGGGCTCGGCGAGCAGTCCTTCGCAAAGTGGGAGGCGCACGAGGGGGAGCCGGACGCGAAGGGGAATGCCGACCAGGCGCTCTACTTCCAGAAGATGGTGGCCACGCCGGTCTTCGCCGCCGGATTCGCGGTAATCGACGGGCTGCAGGGTCAGCCGGCGACGGCGTTGACCGCGCTGTCCTGGGACCACCGGGCAGACGGATGGTGCGGGGCGGGGGCTCCCCGCTGGAACGTCGGCGTCACGGATGCCAGCGGCGACCATACGGTCTTCCTGGGTTGCAACGCAGCCACGCACTCTCCGAGTGGCACTGACGGCTGGACGAGCGATTCGTATTCCGGCGCGGATATCGCGGCGGCCATCACGGCGGCCGGTGTCGATCCCGAGACCGCCACGATCTCGAGCCTCGCGATCCTGTTCGACGAGGGGACGGACGTGGGCCCCGGGTTCGTGTTTCTCGACAACATCACGGTGAACACCATGGTGTGGACCTCGCCGTCGGGCAACTCGAACTGACTTCCCGCTCTCTCTGCGACAACGGCCCGCTCAACGCGGGCCGTTGTACTTTCCAGCCCCGAACGCCACCCCCCGCCGCTCCGGACCCAGCACCGCCACGACCGCGCCGAGCACGAACACGGTCGCCGCGACCAGCGCCATCGCCCAGGCGTAATTCAGCTGCTCAGCAACGCGAGCCTCGGCGTAGCCGATATAGCCCGCCAAGAACACGCCGCATTGGTACGCGAAGCCCGGGAGAAACCCGCGCACCGAGTCGGGGGATAGCTCGGTGATGTGCGCCGGGATCACGCCCCAGGCGCCCTGCACGAAGAATTGCATCACGAAGGCGCCGGTCACCAGGAGTGGCAGCGACGGCGCGAACGCCCAGATCGGAATGACGGCGACGGCGCCGCTCAGCGCCAGCGCGATCGTGCGGCGGCGGCCCAGCCGGTCGGAGTAGAGCCCGCAGATGACGCCCCCGCAGAGCGCGCCTACCATCGAGAGCGCGGTCAGCGTCGCCCGCTGGGTGGGAGTGAAGCCCCAGTCGCGCTGCAGGAACGTGGGGTACATGTCTTGCGTGCCGTGAGAGACCATGTTCATCATCCACATCAGGACGGTGATGTAGAGGAAGAGCTTGAGATTGCCCGCGATCGCGCGGCCGAGCCCGGTCCAGCTCTCGTGCCGCGTGGCGCGCCACACTTCCGATTCGTGCACGCGGGCGCGCACGAACAGCGCGAGCAACGCCGGCAGCCCGCCGATGAAGAAGAGCGGCCGCCATCCCCAGTGCGGGAACACGAAGGAGTAGCACAAGGCGGCGAGCAGGTATCCCGCGGCGTAGCCCTGCTGCAACAACCCCGAGATGACTCCCCGCAGCCGGGGCGGCACCTTCTCCATCACGAGCGAGGCGCCCACGCCCCACTCGCCGCCCATGCCGATCCCGAACAGCGCCCGCAGCACCATGAACGTCGCGTAGTTCGGGGCGAGCCCAGTGAGGACCTCGACGCCGGAGTAGAACACCAGGTCGAGCATCAGGGGGAGCTTCCGGCCGTAGCGATCGGCGAGCAGTCCGAAAATGAACGCGCCCACCGGCCGGAAGGCGAGCGTCAGCCCGATCGAGGCGGCGATATCGGCGTCGGACTTGCCGAATTCCTTCGCGATCGCCGTGAGCGTCATCACGACGAGGAAAAAATCGAAGGCGTCGAGCGTCCAGCCGAGGAAGCCGGCGGTGACGGCGGCTCCCTGATCACGGGCCATGGGGGGGGTGGGTGTCATTGGTGTCCTGGGCGCGCGGCCTCTAGATTACCGCCGTTCCGTCCTTTTCACGACTCGGAGGCTGTTGTGCGTTGCGCCCCGCTGCTGCTGCTCGCCTCCGGCTTCGTCACGACACTCGCCGCCCAGACGAGCGGTCCCCCGCTACCTCGCGCCATCGCCGTGCTCGATTTGCGGTTCGACGGCGAGCACGCGAACGTGCTCGAGCCCGGCGACACCGCGGTCGCCCGCGCCGCCACCAGCGCGTTGCTCGCCGCGTTGGGCGCCGCTCCGGGCGTCACCGTGACCGACTCCGCCCGCGTGGCCGCCGCGGTGGCGGCCGAGGAGGCGGGCGGGAACGCGTGCGACCACGCCTGCGCGTTGCGCGTCGGCCACGCGCTCGGCGCGCGCTGGGTGACGAACGGCAGGCTCACGAAGACGAGCAACCTCGTCTGGCTGCTCGTCGCCGAGCTGTGCGACGTGGCGACGGGGCGGCCGCTGCTCGCGGACAGTTACGAGATCAAGGGCGACGCGACGCGCATGGCGCCCGCCGGGGCGCGCGTGTTCGCGCACCGCATCCAACGAGCCATCGCGGCTCAGGAGAAGCCATGAGACACCCATCCCGCCTGCCGCTTCCCGCGTTGCTGCTCGCGACGCTCGCGTTGCCCGCGCCCGCGCAGGAGACCGCGTCCGACACGCTGCTCACGGTGAACCATTACCTCGACTGGGAGCAGGTGCAGGACCCCCAGATCTCCCCGGACGGGTCGCAGATCATCTACACGCGCCGCTGGGTGAACAAGATCGACGACAAGTGGGAGTCGGCCCTCTGGATCATGAACGCCGACGGCTCGCACCATCGCTTCCTCCTCAAGGGCTCGGACGCCCGCTGGTCCCCCGACGGCACCCGCATCCTCTATCTCGCCGACGGCGAGCCCAAGGGGACGCAGCTCTTCGTGCGCTGGATGGACGCCGAGGGCGCCTCGTCCCAGGTGACGCGCGTGAGCGAGACGCCGACGGATCCGAAGTGGGCGCCGGGCGGCAAGTCGATCGCGTTCGTGATGCTCGTGCCCGACTCGAGTCTCTGGACTATCTCGCTGCCCAAGCCGCCCGAGGGCGCGAAGTGGACGCCCGCGCCGCGCGTGGTGGACGACCTGCATTACCGCCAGGACCGCGTGGGCTATATGGAGCAGGGCTTCACGCATCTCTTCCTCGTCCCGGCGGACGGCGGCACGGCGCGCCAGCTCACGACGGGGCACTGGAACGTGGGCGCGCGGTTCGACGGCTTGGTGTTCGGTGCGGGGTACGATTGGACTCCCGACGGGCGGACCATCGTGTTCGACGGTCTGCGGGACTCGACCTGGGACGGGCAGTATCGGGTGTCGCGCCTGTACACGCTCGACGTCGCGAGCGGCGCGATTCGGCAGCTCGTGTCCCGGCCGGGCTACTGGGCGGACCCCGCGGTGTCGCCGGACGGCCGGAGCGTGGCGTTCACGGGATACGATTCGACGGAGCATACCCACCGCACCTCGGACCTGTTCGTCGCCGGGATCGACGGGTCGGGGATGCGCGACGTCT
The DNA here is from genome assembly GCA_003220975.1 of Gemmatimonadota bacterium. GTDB lineage: Bacteria > Gemmatimonadota > Gemmatimonadetes > Gemmatimonadales > GWC2-71-9 > AG41. Next base: position 6,889 of record QHTX01000098.1, read on the forward strand.
CCCACGGCTTCGATCGCGACCCGGGCGACCTGTTCTGGGCGCCCGACGGCAAGGGCGTCTACTTCACCGCGGGGGACCGCGGGTCGATCAACGTCCACTTTGCGGATCTCTCGGGCGCGGTGCGCGACGCGACCCAGGGCGTTCAGGTCGTCTCGGTGACGGCGGTCGCGCGGACCGGAATGGCCGTCGGCGTGCGCAGCGATCCGCAGCATCCCGCGGACGTGGTCCGCTTCGACCTGCGGCGCCCCTCCACCCAACCGCTCGCCCGCGTCACGGCCGTGAACGACGACGTGCTCCAGAACAAGCAGCTCGCGACCGTCGAGGAGGTCTGGTACCCCTCGACGGGCGGAGCCCGGATTCAGGGCTGGATCGTGAAGCCGCCCGGGTTCGCACCCGCCAAGAAATACCCGCTCATTCTCGAGATCCACGGCGGGCCGTTCGCGATGTACAACGTGGGGTTTAGTTACATGTTCCAGAACTTCGCTGCCAACGGCTACGTCGTGCTGTACGTGAACCCGCGCGGCAGCACCGGGTACGGCGACGCGTTCTCGAGCGCGATCGATCACGACTACCCCGGACCCGACTACGGCGACCTGATGGCCGGGGTGGACGCAGTGATCGCGCGCGGCTTCGTGGACACGACGCACATGTACGTGTCGGGATGCTCGGGGGGCGGTGTGCTGTCGAGCTGGGTGATCGGGCACACCCACCGTTTCGCCGCGGCGGCCGTGCGCTGCCCGGTGATCGACTGGATCAGCATGGCGGGACAGACGGACATCCCGTTCTTCACCTTCAGCTTCTTCCATCAGCCGTTCTGGGACAAGCCGGACGAGTGGCTTGCGCACTCGTCGCTCATGTACGCGGGGCACGTCACCACTCCGACCTTGCTGATGACGGGAGAGCTCGACCGGCGGACCCCGATTCCGCAGACCGAGGAGTACTTCGCGGCGCTCAAGATGCGCCACGTGCCGACCGTGATGGTGCGCTTCAACGGCGAGTACCACGGCACCGGGTCCAAGCCGTCCAACTTCATGCGCACCCAGCTGTACATGATGAGCTGGTTCCAGAAGCACCGGCTGGGCGGCGAGCCGGCGGCGAGCAGTCAAGGGGGGAGCCGCTAGCGGCCGGCTCAGCCCCGGGAGCGCGCCAGCTCTCCCGCGATCAACCGGGCCGCGAGCCGCGCGTCGCGCTGGATGTTGTAGAGCCCGCCCGTGGCGTCGTAGTTGTGACCGACGAAGTACAACGCGGGCTGGTCGAGGCTCACGACGCGGTCCCGCCGCCGCGCGAAGCCCTTCGCGTCGACCTGGACGAGCGCGCCGAGCGGCTCCAGCGCCGCGCCGAACCCGGTCGCGAGAATGATGTGGTCGAACCGGTCCGCGGTGCCGTCGCTGAAGCACGCTCCGTCCGCCGTCAGCTCGGCGACGCCGCCACGCACGTCGATCAGCCCCTCCGCGATCGCGTCCACCAGATGGAAGCCGATGACGGGGATGGCGTCGAGCGGGCTGTGCGCCGGCCGCGGCAGCACCGGCTTGCCCCGCTTGAGCTCGCTCAGGAGGCGCACCAGGCCGACCGCCGCTTCCTGCGCGGCGCGCGGCAGCTTGCGGACCCAGTAGGCGACGTACTGGATCGGGAGCCCGGCGAGCGTGAGCGGCACGACGTTGGCGCCCGAGCGGACGGCGATGGTCACGCGGCCGCCGGCGCGCGCGATCTCGCTCGCGATCTCGGCCCCCGAGTTGCCGACGCCCACGACCAGCACCCGGTGCGCCACGTACGGGTCGGGGCGCTTGTACACCACGCTGTGGACGACGCGGCCGTCGAAGCGCTCCTGCCCCGGGAAGCGCGGAATTCTGGGATTGGCGACGATCCCGGTCGCGACGATGAGCGCCCGGGCTGCCAGCGTGCCGCGGTTGGTTTGGACGGTCCAGGTGCCGTCGCTCCGCGTGATCCGCTCGGCGGCGCAGCCCGTCTCGATCGGCAGCCCGAAGACCTGCGCGTAGTGCCGCAGGTAGTCCCAGAACTCGCGTCGCGGCACGAACAGCGGAGCCGTGCGGGGAAACTTGAGCCCCGGCAGGTTCGACATGTGCTTGCCCGTATGCAGCGTGAGGCTGTCGTACAAGTTTGCCCACGTGTAGCCCACGGTGTCGCCGCGCTCGAGCACCCGGTGGGGGACGCCGCGGTCCCGGAGCTGTTGCGAGGCGGCGAGGCCCGCCGGCCCGGCTCCCACGACGATGACCGGCGTCCGCTCAGGCATCGGCTCGCACGGCTTCCGCGACGCGATCCGCGAGCGCCATGATCGTGAGGTAGGGATTGATCTCGAGCGCATCGGGGAAGAGGCTCGCGTCGGCGACGCGGAGCCACGGGATGCCGTGTACGCGGCCCCAGGCGTCGGTGACGGAGTCGGCCGCGCTCCGCCCCATGGCGCAGCCGCCCATGAGATGCGCGGCCGACAGCGCCATGGTCCCCGGCCGGAAGTGTCGCGCCGTGATGCGCTGCTCGATCCGGCCGGCCTCGGCGGCGTCGATCAACGGCGGCTCCGCGGGAGCGTGCACGCGGCACGCGCCGGCGGCGAACAGGATGCGAGCCGCCGCGCGGGTGCCGCGCACCAGGCCGTCGATCGCGTCCGGCATGAGCCGATAATGAACCACCGGCCGCCCCGCGCCGCCCACGGTGATGCGGTTCGCTCGCGTCGCGCGATCGCGGGAACGCCTGCATGACGGCGCTGTGGGACGCGCCGAAGCCCGTGAGGCTCTTCGCCGTCACGAACGGGAAATACATGCACGTCTCGAGCACGAACCGCTCTTCGGCCGCGCGGTCCACGAAATAGCTCTTGGGGTGGCCCACGTCGTTGGTGATGGCGCGCGGGTGCTCGCCCACCAGGATGAGGGCGGGATGACACGTGAAGTCCCGGCCGAGGCGCGGCAGGCGCGCCGCGAGGCCCGAGCGGAGCAGCAGCGCCGACGTGCCGATCGCGCCCGCCGCGCACACGACCAGCCCGGCGCGCACGCGATGCTCGCCTGGCGGCCACTCCGGCGGCGCGCCCTTCGCTCCAGCCGGCTTCGCCACGACGCGCACGTCGAGCGTTTGGTCGGCGCCGATCCGCAGTACTTCCGCGCGGGTCACGACCTCCACACCCGCCCGCTCGGCGCGCGGCAGCTGCACGCGGTTCGTGCCCTGCTTCGCCTGATTGGGACAGCCGAGATTGCAAAGGCTCGAGCCGCGACAGCCTTTCACGTTGACCGGGAACTGCTCGACCGCGTAGCCGGCCGCCCGGCCCCCCACGACGAACAGCCGGTTGTTGTCGTTGATCAGGGACTCCTCGAGCAGGTGCACGCTGTTCTGCTCGGCATACTTCGCTGAGCGTCGGACCAGATCCGCGTGGTCGAGCCCCGGCACGCCCCAGCCGCGGATCACCCGCTCGGGCGCCGTGAGCGACGTGCCGGTGTACACGACGGTCGAGCCGCCGTACGCCGACGCGAACGCCAGCGTCATGGAGCCGTCGCTCGTGAGGAAGCCGCCGCCCTCCTCGTACAGGGCTTCGGCCATCTCGAGCTCGACACCGGTGAACTCGTGATCCGCGAAGCGCGGTCCCTTCTCGAGCACCAGGATGCTTTGGCCGTTGCGCACGAGCGGGGCCAGCTCTTGCGCCACGGTGCCCCCGCCGGCGCCCGAGCCGATGATCACGACGTCGTAGCCGCGCTCCACGGTCCCGCTCACCGGCGCGCGGGTCCGCCCGGTAGCCGATCGCCGCCGCGCCGGCCGGGCGACCGTAGTAGCCCATGAGCACGAGCGTGCGTATGCCCCAGAAGCCGCGGCGGATGAGGAGCGAGGGAGCGCGTTGCAGCAACGAGAGGAAGCGCGTGCGGCGCGCGACGTCGAGCGCCCGGAGGCGGCGGCCGTAGCGCAACAGCGGCAGCCAGTCGAGCAGCGTGAGGAACAGCGCCACCTGCCGCCGGGTGCGCGCCGGGCGGGCGGCCAGGGCCCGTGCCACGATCGCCTCGAACGCCGCCCATTCGGCCGCGCCGAGCTGCGACGCTTCGGGCACGACGCTGGTGGCGACGGCGCGCCAGATCGGCCGGGAGCGATCCAGCGCGCGTGATGCGGCGACCATGCGCGGAACCTACGGGCCGGTGGTCAAGCGGGCAACAATTCCAGAGTCGCTAGTGCGCGCGCTCTCTCGCAAGCAGAGCCTGCTTGCGCTCGATGCCCCAGCGATAGCCGCCGAGCGCGCCGTCGGCTCGGACGACCCGGTGACAGGGGATCACCAGCGCCGCCGGGTTGGTCGCGCAGGCGCGCGCCACCGCCCGCGTGGCGCGCGGCCGGCCGATCGCCCGGGCGACCTCCGAGTACGAGCGGGTGCGGCCGTAGGGGATCTTGCGGAGCGCTTCCCACACGCGCTGCTGGAACGCGGTCGCGCGGATGTCGAGGGGCAGGTCGAGCTGCTGCGCGCGGCCGTCCAGGTATCGCAGGACCTGCTCGACCCACCCGCCGAGCGCGCTGTCCGCTCCGCCGCGACGCAGCTCGGCGGCAGGAAACTCCGCTCGCAAGCCCGCCTCGAGCGTTGTGACCCCGCTTCCCAGGGCGATGCGGCAGATGCCGCGCTCGGTCGCCGCGACGAGCAGCTGACCGAGGGGACACGGCACGACCGTATAGGCGAGGGGCACGCCGGGTGCGCCGCGCCGGTAGGTCGCGGGCGTCATGCCGAGCCGCAGGTGGGACCGCTCATACACGCGACTGGGCGAACTGTAGCCCGCGTCGTACAACGCTGGACTCACGCGGCGGCCCGCCCGCAGCCCCGCCTTGAAGCGGTCGATGCGGCGGGCGTCGTGATACTGGCGCGGGCTGATGCCCAGCACGCCGCGGAACGCGCGCAGCAGCCGGTGCGGCGTCGTGCGCATGCGGGCCGCGAGCGTCGCGAGACGCGCGGGCTCGTCGGGGTGCGCGTCGATGAGCCGGCAGACCTCGCGCACCAGCGGGACGCGCGGGTCGGGCCTCCCCCCCGGCTCCGCCGAGTGGCAGCGGCGGCACGGCCGGAAGCCCGCGGCCTCCGCCGCCTCCGGCACGGGGAAAAACGCGACCTGATCGCGCCCCGGGCGCCGGCTGGGGCACGAGGGGCGGCAGTAGATCCCGGTCGAGCGCACGGCGTACACGAACGCGCCGTCGTAACGGCGGTCGCGCGCCAGCACGATGCACCAGCGACGCTCGGCGGTGAGGTCGGGAACGACGGCGGCACGGGTCACGCCGAAAACATAGCGTGCCACCGTGCCGCTTTCTATCCGGTTCTGACGACCAAATCCGAGATGGGAGTCGGTCGGAGCCCCGCGAAGCGACTGCGTCGTTTTGTCGCGGAGCGGGGCTCCGGCCGACGACCGATTACATCCAGGGCTCGTCCGCCGAGGGCCCGTAGATCGAGGGCACCTTGGCGTCCGCCATCCGGAGGTAGACGGACATCTGCCCGCGGTGATGGACCTGGTCCATCAACATGAACCACAAGACGTCCAGCTTCCGCACGTCCCCCATCTGCTGCGGCGCGACGAAGAACTTCACCGTCTTGTTGAGCTCGGCCTCGGGCGTCCGCCTGACCCGCTCGATGAAGGCCTTGTGTGCCTGCTCGTACGTCGTGATGACGTCCTGCAGCGTTGCGGGCGGGGCGGGCAGCTTCCCGAAGTCGATCGCGCCGTCGAGTGCCTGCTCGCCCGCCTTCTCCTCGACCACGAACGCCCACGCGAGATCCTTCGCGCTGCGACACTTGGCTTGCGGTTTCATGTCCGCTTTGGCAGGCGGAAACGCCTTGAGCACCTTCATCGTGGTCGGGAATTCCCGCTCCACCGCGCCCAGGAACTGCTCCTTCTCGGTCATGGTCTCCTCCTCTCACCTCGTAATCAACGCACTTGGACGACGCGCGCCAGCTTGTCGAAGCAGGCGGTCCAGCCCGCTTCGTGCTTCCGGCTTGCTTCGTCGTTCGGGAACAATTCGTGTGTGAGCACGAGCTCCGTGCTCGCGCCGCGGTCCAGGAACTCCACGGTCACGAGCGTCTCGCCCGACTCCGGCTCGTCCTCCCAGCGCCACGTGTACACCAGCTTCTTCGGCGGGTCCACCAGGCGATACACACCGACGAGGCGGTGCGTGACGGCACCGTCTGGCGCCTGCATGTGGATGCGGTACCGGCCGCCCGGGCGCAGGTCGACCTCGGCGACCGGCGTGGTCATGTCGCCTGGCGCCTTCCACTGCTTCATCTCTTCCGGGACCGTCCACGCCCGGAAGACCCGCTCCCGCGGCGCCGCGAAGGTGCGGCGGAGCCGGAGGGTGACGGGGGTGACGGTGGACGGCCGGTCTCGGGTGGCCATGGCGCTTTCTCCGAGGGTTCGGGTTGGGCGAGGTAGGCGGCGAGCGCGTCGAACTGCGCCTCCCAGTAGCGGCGGTACCGCTCGATCCAGCGGGCCGCCTCTCTCATGGGGCGGGCGACCAGCCGGCAGCGGCGCACCCGGCCATGCTTGGCGTGAGCCACGAGCCCCGCGCGCTCGAGCACGCGCAGGTGCTTGTGAACGCCGGGGAGCGAGATGGCGAAGGGGCGCGCCAGCTCGGAGACCGACGCCTCGCGCCCCGCGAGGCGGGCGAGGATCGCGCGCCGCGTGGGGTCGGCGAGCGCGGCGAAGGTGGCATCGAGCGCGTTCCCTTCATACTTAACCATGTGGTTAAGTGTAGGCCGCCCCACCCGGCGTGTCAAGCAGGTAGTGTTTCTCGCATCCCCCTTGGAGAACGGAGCAGGCATGCCGCGCCAGAACATCTCGAGCGGCGCACCGTGGGAGCCGCTGGTGGGCTACTCCCGCGCGGTGCGCATCGGAACGAGCGTCCATGTCGCCGGCACGACGGCGACGGGGCCCGACGGCACGATCGTGGGCACCGGTGACGCGTACGTCCAGGCGGTCCAGGCGCTGCGCAACATCGAGCGCGCCCTGACGCAGGCGGGCGCTTCGCTCCGGGACGTCGTGCGTACGCGCATGTACGTGACGAACATCGCCGACTGGGAGCGCGTCGGCCGCGCCCACGGCGAGTTCTTCCGCGACATCCGCCCCGTCACGAGTCTCGTGGCCGTGACCGCGCTGGTCGCGCCCGAGATGCTCGTGGAGATCGAAGCGGACGCCGTCATCGCCGATTGACCCTTGACAGGTTGCAGGGCGCGACGTAAATGACCCGGCACCCTTGGAAAGGAGTCGGCGATGACGCATTGCCCGAGTTTGACGGCGCGACTTCCGGCGTCACTCCTGGTCGCGGCGTTGGCGTGCGGCGGGCTGTGGAGCGCCGTGCAGGCGCAGGGCGAGGCCGCCCCGCGCACCCACGTCACGAAGAATGGCGTGGAGGTCGACCTGCGCTCGCTGGGCCGCCAGGTCGCGGATGCCCTGGCCGAGAGCGGGACGTTGGTCGGGTTCGGCGAGGTCAGCCCCGACCCGAGTGAGGCTGTCGTCCCCCAGGTCCAGCTGCGCGGTGTCAACGCCCAGAGCAATGACGGGAGCCTGGACAACCTGCAGGTGTTCCCTGGGTTCCGGTCCTTCCTGGAAGTCACGCAGAGTGAGACCTCCCTCGCCGCCTCCGGCCGCAGGATGGTGATGGGTTACAACAGTTCGGCGAACCAGCCCCTGCAGCAGTTGCCGTCCGGCGGACTCGTTTTCCTGCGGCGCTTCCTCTCGGGGTTCTCGGCGTCGGACGACGGCGGGCTGACGTGGACCAGCGGCTTCGTGCCGCCCGTGCCCGGCAGCATCGCCACGTTCGGCGACCCGGTGGTCGCCGTGGACCGCCACGGCACCTTCTACTACGCGGGCCTCGGCGCGGATGCGAGCGCGCGTACTACCATTCAGGTAAATCGTTCCACCGACGGCGGCCGCACCTGGAGCGACGCCGTGGTCGTCCAGCAGGACAACGGCGGGGACAAGGACTGGATGGCGGTAGGACCCGATCCCGGGAGCAAGAACCGCGACAACGTTTATGTCACCTGGACGAGCTTCCAGTCGACCGGCCAGCAACTGCGCTTCGGGCGCTCCACCGATGGCGGCGCGACCTGGGTGACGAAGACCATCTTCGCCCCGTCAGCGGATCCGAATCCGGCGCATGCGCAGAACTCGCTCCAGTTCACCAACCCGGTGGTGGATCCCATTACTGGCCGGCTGTACATCCCGTTCGCGCACTTCAGCAATTCGGACCAGGACTTCCTCCAGGTGCTCGCGTCCGACGATGCCGGCGAGACGTTCCACTTCCTGACCTTCAACGACCCGAGCGCGCCCGATCCGACGCTGCTCACGGTCACCCAGCCGGGCGAGCTCGTTGATTGCCGCAGTGGGGGAGTGCGCCTGGCGATCCACGCGGGGCCCTCCACCCCTGGGCGGTTCGGCCTGCGGAGCTTCGTCCAGGCCACCCGTCTGACCATCCAGCCCGCCTTCGCGGCGCGCAACGGCGTGCTCTACCTCGCTTGGTCCAACTCGACGAGCCTCGTGTTTGGGGATCCAAACTCGGGCTCCGACATCCGTTTCGTGCGGTCCGAGGATGGCGGGAACAGCTGGACCGCTCCGGTGCAGGTGAACCCCACGGTGGCCGGGGACGCCCACCACGTGCTGCCGTCGCTGGCGATCGACGTGGACCCGAACGACGTGCACGTCACCTATTACACGCAGCATGCGGACGGGACGGTGGACCTCGACATGGCCAACTCGCACGACCGGGGCGCGACGTTCCCGGGCGGGCGGACCGTCCGGGTCACGGGCACCGCCAGCCCGCTCCCGCCGACCAACAACCGCCTGACGGTCACGGCCACGACCAACTACGATCGCACGATCGTGGCCTGCTATGCTCTGGGAGAGTATCAAAGTGTCACCACCGCCAACGGCTCGGTGTACGCCGCGTGGGGCGACACCCGCAACGTGGTGACGCACCCCATCAACGTGTTCGATCCGCTGTCGGGGGTCACCCACGCTCAGACGGACGTCTTCTTCCAGAAGGTGAAAGCGCAGTAGGGCGTGTCGCGTGTCGCGCTAGGAACAGGGAACGAGCTGAGGCGCCGTCCCCAGGCTCAACACGAACGGTCCCTGTGAGGCGCCCGTGGCGGTGAGCGTCATGGTCAGCGTGAGCTGCTTGCCACTCACCACGCCGCCGTAGCGCGCCGCCTCTCCCGAATCGCCGGGTGCCACCGGCCCGGCGGGCTGCGCGACATACACGCCGGCCAGGTCGAAGCGTCCTTGGGCGTCGAGTTGCACCGGCACGGTGATGCTGCCGCGGCCGCAGTCAAATTGGAGCGTCGCCCCGTCAGCGGCGGCGCTGAGCGCGGCGTTGGGGCCGCCCCAGTCGCCCGACAGCAGGGCGCCGGGCGATCCGGCCGGCACGCCCGGCTGGGCGGCGGCGCCGAGATGGTCGGCGCGGCACGAGATCACGGCGACAGGAAGCGTCGCGAGTACGAGCAGGCGAGCTGTGTTCATCGGTTGTCCCTCCCTCAAGGGACCTGGCGTACGCAGCATAACGGGAGGCGCCGGTCCGGCGCCACCGGGAGAAACCCGGAGCGACGCCATGTGACCAGCGGGAGTGTGACCTGTGACATGGATCACACATACGCCCCTCAGTATCCTCGCCACTGGTGTATCAGCCAACAGCAATCGGCACAAGGAGGTATTGATGGCAACGGGCTGCAGATCCATCGCACTCGGCCTCGCCTCGATGCTCGCCGTCTCCTGCCAGACCACCCGCGATCTGACAACCCCCGGCTCCGGCATGACGGCTCGCGTCGTGGCGTCCGACGCGAGCCGGCCTGTGGGGCCGGACGGCAGGCCGGTCAGCGTCACCGGAACGGCTACCTTCACTGGCCTGACCGTGGAGCTGTGGGACGGGCAGCAGTGGCTCACGGTCGCGAACGGCTCCGGCAACGCCACACTCGCCCTCGGCGACGGGGCGTTGCAGGCGACGCTGGTCCCGGCGACCGAGATCCCCGCCGGCAGCTACAGCGAGATGCGGTTCACCGCCGCGAGCGCGACGCTCGACGTCGCGGTGGCCGGGATCAACTTCTCGGCGCGCACCCAGGCCACCGAAGAATCGCTCACGCTCGATAAGACCGTCGCCGTGACCGTCAATCCGGACGGCTCCCGTACCTTCAGCGTCGAGTTGCAGCTGATCCGCACGGTGTCGCTGAGCGTCGATCCGGTGACCGGCGCCCCGATCGTGACTCTGAACGGCGATTTCGGTCCGGTGACGATGCCGGCTGCCTCGATGCGGACGAGCGTGATCGGATCAGACCGGAGTCAACCGGTGACCTCCCCCGCCGGCATGTCCGTGAGCGGGTCGGCGACGTTCACGGGGTTGAGCGTGGACCTGTGGGACGGACAGCAGTGGTGGGCGGTGGCGAACGGCTCCGGGACGGCCACGTTCGCGCTCGAGGACGGCACGGCCGCAGCGACGCTCGTGCCCGCGAGCGAGCTGCCGGCGGGTGACTACACGCAGATCCGCCTGACGGCCACCAACGCGGTCGTCGATCTCACGCTGGACGACGGCAGCCGGCAGTTCTCGGCCGGGCTGCAATCGAACGGACCCGTCGTCATCACGAAGAGCGTGACCGTCACGGTGAACCCGGACGGCTCGCGGACGTTGGCAGTTCAGTTCGAAATGGTGCGCTCGGTCGCCCTTGACGTTGATCCGACGAGCGGGGCCGCCAGCGTCAGTGTGACCGGCGATTTCGGAGCGGCGACGGCCGCAGCCAGCGCGCGCTGATCGCGCGCGGGGCGCGAGTCACTGGCCTACGCCAGACGGGCCGGCCGGGGATCGAGACCCCGGCCGGCCCGTCACTTTCCTAGGGCCCCAGGGTGATATGTGTCAAAATGCAATGGGGCCACTCACTCGTGAGGGCGCCGCGTGGACCGCAGCTGTGGGCTACGGTGGCGCTGAGGGGTCCCACCCGCCGGATAGCTGCAATCGTCGCTTCCCGCCCGTATACCGAGCGTCAGACAACTGCAAGCCGTTGGAGGGTCGACCGATGAGAAAACTTGTCGTCTCCGTGGTGGCCGTGATGGCGGTTGCGGGATGTCAAGATGGACGTACTCCGGCGGGCCCAGATCGAGAGGCACGTGTGCAGGCCGATGCAGGGCCCGCATCCACGGCCGAGGTCATCCCTGGGCAGTACATCGTGGTGCTGAAGCCGACCGCCCAGGACGTGAGCGCGATTGCGCGGGACCTGGTAGCGGCGCACGGTGGGACGCTGCGCTTCACGTACACCCACGCGCTGCAGGGCTTCTCGGCGCAGCTCTCGGACGCGGCTGCCGCTGTGCTGGCGCAGCACCCGCTGGTTGCCTATGTGGAGCCCAACCAGATGATGCACGCCATCACCGACCAGTTGAATCCGCCGAGCTGGGGCCTCGATCGGGTCGACGAGCATGACCTCCCGCTGGACAACGTCTACACCTACAACGCCACCGGGGCGGGGGTGAAGGTGTACATCATCGACACCGGCATTCGGAAGACGCACGTCGACTTCGGCGGGCGCGCGATCACGGGAGTGGATGAGATCACTCCCGGCGGCACGGCGGACGACTGCAACGGGCACGGCACGCACGTGTCAGGGACCGTCGGCGGCGCGACGTACGGTATCGCCAAAGAGGTCACGTTGGTGGCCGTGCGGGTGCTCGATTGCTCGGGAAGCGGCACGACCGACCAGGTAATCGCGGGCGTCGACTGGGTCACCGGAGACCACCTGGCCGGCCAGCCCGCGTCGGCCAACATGAGCCTGGGTGGCGGCTTCGACCAGGCCCTCAACAACGCGGTCGAGAACTCCATCGCGGACGGGGTGACTTATGCGATCGCCGCGGGCAACAGCAGCTTTGATGCCTGCTTCTTCTCGCCGTCAAGCGCTCCCGACGCGCTGACGGTCGCGGCGAGTGCGAGCAACGATGCGAGAGCCTCGTTCTCGAATTACGGCTCGTGCGTCGACCTCTATGGACCCGGCGTGAGCATCACGTCCGACTGGAACAGCTCGGACGACGCGACCAACACGATCAGCGGTACGTCGATGGCTGCGCCACACGTCGCCGGAGCCGCGGCACTGTATCTGCAGGGCCACCTGAGCGCCCTGCCGGCCGAGGTGGGACAGGCGATCAAGAGCGCGGCGACGCCGAACAAGATCACGGGCAATCCGTCCGGAACGCCGAACCTGCTACTCTACACGAAGGACTTCAGCGCCGGACCTCCACCGTCGCCCCCGGCGGCGCCTAGCAACCTCAATGCTCAAGCGGTCTCGTCGAACGAGATCGACCTCACATGGGTGGACAACGCCAGTAATGAAGACGGGTTCAAGATCGAGCGGTGCCAGGGCAGCGGCTGTACGAATTTCACGGAAATCACGACAGTCGGGGCCAATGTCACGAGCTACGCCAACAGCGGACTGAGCCCGAGCACCACGTACCGCTACCGGGTGCGGGCGTTCAACGCGGGCGGGAACTCCGGCTACTCGAACGAAGCGGAAGCGACGACCCTCCCGCCGCCGCAGCCTCCGGCTGCGCCGAGCAACCTCACCGCTTCCGCGGTGTCGTCCAGCCAGGTCGACCTCGCCTGGACCGACAACTCGAACAACGAGGTCGGGTTCAGGATCTTGCGCTGCCAGGGCGCCGGGTGCTTCGACTTCGGAGCGGTCGCCTCGGTGGGGCCCAACACGACTCAGTACTCGGATGTCGGGCGCACGGAGAACACGCTCTACCGCTACCAGATCGAGGCGTTTAACGCGGGCGGCAGTTCTTACTCGAACGTGGCCGAGGCCACGACGCCGCTCAGTAACCCGCCGGTGGCGAAGTACACGTGGAGTTGCGGCCAGCCCGGCGGCAAGGGGTGCACCTTCACCAGCACCTCGACGGACGACATCGGGATCACGTCGACCACGTGGACCTTCGGCGACGGGACGACCGGCACGGGCACACCGGCGAAACATGTGTACAAGACGCCCACCAGCTACACCGTGCTATTGACGGTCCAGGACGCCGGCAACCAGACGCGCAGCCGGTCCTGCCAGGTCCAGACGGGGACGTCCGGAACTTGCCAATGACACACGGCTAGCGTGGCGGTTGCAGGTCCGTAGAATACCCGACACGGGCCGGCGCGTCCTGCCGGCCCGTGTTGGCGTCGCGCTCTCAGGGGGAGTAGGGTATGCGGAGCGGGTTCACGCTCATCGAGCTGCTGGTGGTGCTCGTGCTGATGGGCCTCGCCGCCGCGCTCGTCGCGCCGGCGCTGTTCCCGCCCCGGCACGACGCGTCGGCGCTCAGGGCGCTCCTCGGGAGCGCGCGGGACGCCGCCGCGCGGCGCGGGGAGGTCGTCTACCTGCGGATCGACGTCGGGGGCCGGTGGCGCATGGAGGGCGGCGCCTCCGTGCTCGAGGGGACGCTCGCCGCCGGCCGGATGGAGCCGGTCTTCGCAACCCCCGTCACGCTCGTCGTGTCGCCGCTCGGCAGCTGCGCCTTCGACGTCCAGAGCAGCGCGGCGGCGGCGGTCGTCGCGCTCGAACCTCTCACCTGCAACCTCCGCGCGCCGTGAGACGGAGCGGGCTGACGCTGCTCGAGACCATGGTGGCCCTGGTTATCCTGGGGCTCGTCGTCGTCGGCTTTCTCGCGGTGTTCCAGGGCTCGACGCGGCTCGCCCGGGACTCGGAGCGCTGGGCCGAGGCCGTGGCCTACGCCGAAGACGCGATGGAAGCGGTGAAGCTCGACCCCGCGGAGCTCCTGGCCCCGGCTCCGGTCGAGCTGCGGGGAGGGTTCGAGCGGAGCGTCGAGACACGCGCCTGGGGCGGAGACGACAGCGTCCGGGTCGTGACGGTGGTCGTCACGCTGCCGGATGGTGGGGGTCACATGACGCTCACTCGGTTGGTGGCGACGCGGTGAGCGCCCTGCGGGGGGGGGGCGGGTTCACGCTGCTCGAGCTGGTGGTCGCCCTCGTGCTCGCCGGCGTCGTCGCCCTGCTGGTGTATGGCGCCGCGGCGGCCGGCGCCGACACCCAGGCGCGCCTGCGGGAACGGGGGTTGGCCCAGCAGGAAGCACGAGCGTTCCGTGCGACGCTCGAGGACGCTCTCCGCAACGCCCGACCGGCGCGGATCCGGGGCGACACGGCGTTCAACCTGGACGTGCATCGCGACGCAGGCGGTCGCCCGCGCGACCGCATCGCGTTCGTCACCGCGGGCGCCTTTCCGCCGCTCACCGCCGACGCCGACTGGGCCGTGACCGTCGAGCCGTCGCCTCGGGGCCTGCTGCTCGAGGCGGTGCCGCTCGGCGTCGCGGCGCCGGTGCCCGTCGTGCTGCGTCTGCCGGGAGTCACTGGGCTCGATGTCCGGGTGCTCGCGATATCGCGGCTGCGCGAGTGGACGAAGCGGTGGGTGTTTCCCTCGCTTGTGCCGCCCGGGGTGGAGTTCACCTTCTGGACCGACTCGGGACCAGGTGGAGGCCGACCGCTGCGCCTCATGCTGCCGCTGGGAGGCGTGCAGTGAGTCCGCTGCGGGAGCGGCGCGGCGTCGCGCTGATGCTCGTGCTCTGGCTCATCGTCGTGTTGGGTGCGATCGCCGTGGGTGTCGGCGCGCTGGCGCGGGAGGAGTCCAACGTGGTGGGGAACGTGCGGACGCGGGCGGCGGCGCGCTACGCGGCCGAGAGCGGGGTCCTGGCGACGCGAGTGCGGCTGCAGCGCGCGCTGCGCGCGGCGCAGACCCCACAGGGCTCGGTCCTCGTCCTCCGCCGGTTCGCCGAGCCGCCGGCGTCCGGTCGCGAGGAAGTGCTGGGCGCGACGCGGTTCCAGGCTGTGGTGGTCAACCTGAACGCCCGGCTCGACCTGAATGGCGCCGACGGGCCGATGCTCGTCGCGTTCTTCGGGCAGTTCGTGGGGCCGCGGAAGGCCGGCGCGCTGGCCGACGCGCTCCAGGACTGGAGGGACGAGGACGACTTGGTGCGCCCCAACGGGGCCGAGGCTGCGGAGTACGCGCGCATCGGCTCGCCGTTCCGGCCGAGCAATCGGCCGCTCGCGGGTCTGAACGAGCTGACGCGCATCATCGGCTTTTCCGACTCCCTCGCCACGCGGCTGGCTCCGTACGTCACGGTCCAGAGCGACGGCCGGGTGGACGTGAACGCGGCGCCGGAGTCCGTGCTGGCCGCGGTGGCGGGCGTCGGGCCGGCGGGCGCCCGGTTGCTCGTGTCGGAGCGCGCCCAAGGAGCGATCTTCGACTCACCCGTCATGGTGTGGAGCGTGCTGCGGCACGTCGGGAACGCGTGGGGAGCCGCCGACATCGCGCATCTGACCACTCTGCCGCGCCGCATCCTGGTCGTCAGCCGTGGCTGGGAGACGGGGCACCCGCTGACGCACGAGATCCAGGCGGTCTTCGACGTCGACGGGCCGGTGCTCACGCTGCGCTTCTGGACCGAACGCGATCTCTGAGGATTCGCTCCGATGCCATTCGCCAAGTCGATCAAGATCACGCTCCTCGCCGTGGCCGGGTTCGTTGCCGTGGCCGCCCTCACGTTGCTGCTGCGCCAGCGCCGATCAGTCGGCGGCGGCATGTCGCACGCCACCGCCTATGATTTCGGCGAGGTGGTGCAGGGGCAGCCGGTGGAGCACGAATTCGCGTGGCGGAACACCGAGCGCACGGCGCTGGCCGTCGATACGGTGATCACGGCGTACGCGAGCACGCTGCTGGCGGCGGATTCACTCGTGCCGGCGGGGGGGGAGGGGAAGCTCCGGCTCCGGCTCGACACGCGGCGGCTGCTCGGGTCCGTGAACGAGCTCGTGAAGGTGCGGTACAAGGATCCCGGGCGGCGACCCGCGTGGTTCCTGATCCGCGGGCGTGTGGTGGCGCCGATCGAGCTCGCGCCTCAGGACCGCGTCTACTTCTTCACGTTCCGGGGGGAGGGGCCCGAGCGCGAGCTGCTGGTCATCAATCATCAAGACCGGCCCCTGCGGCTCAACGCGGTGCGATCCGACAATCCGCGGTTTCGCGCTCGCAGCGACACCGTCATCGCGGGCAGCCGCTACAGGCTCACGATCTCGCTCGATCCCGCGACGCCGGTGGGGCGAGACTCCGCGCGAATCGAGCTTCGCACCGACAGCCCCCAGTATCCGTCGCTCACGATCCCGGCACGGGCGTTCGTGGACGACGTGGTGAGCGCGTTTCCGAGTGCCGTCGACTTCGGGCAGATCGCCTTCAACAGCATCGACGAGCAGGTGATCGGAAAGAAGGTGATTCTGGTGCAGAAGCACCAGGGGAGCGGCTTCAAGGTGTTGGGCGCGACGCTCGACGTGCCCTACATGGACGTCGCCGTCGTAGCGCAGCCGGTCGGCCAGAGCTTCCTCGTCAACGTCACGATCGTGAAACGACGGGCGCAGCCCGGCGACATTCACGGCACCTTGCGCATCACGACGAACGACCCGGCCCACCCGGAGTTCGTGCTGCCCGTGTCGGGCAAGATGCTGTGAAGCCGGCGGGCGGCTCGATCCCGGCGCGCGAGCAGCTGGCGCTCGCGCTCCTCTCCGGGATCCTGCTCGCGGCGCCGTTCCTGCGCCCGGCGCTCTCCTGGCTGCACTTCGTCGCCCTCGTCCCGTGGGCGTTGCTGCTGGCCCGACCCGCGGTGCGCCACGCTTGGCTCTACTTCCTGCCCGGTGCCTACGCCTTCTGGATCATGGTGTGGGGACCGTTCTCGCTGTTCAGCAAGGCGCTGCCGTTCGCCCTCGCGCTGTTGTTCGTGCCGTTCTCGCTC
>QHTX01000098.1:23648-31088 GCA_003220975.1 Gemmatimonadota bacterium
GATCTACCAGCGCTTCCGCTGGCCGCTCGCGTTGCTGTTGCCCGTGACCTGGGTCGCCGCCGAGTGGCTGCGCATCCGGCTTTCGATCGGGGCGATCGGGGCATACCCGCTCGGCTCGGGCCAGTTCGCGCAGACCGCACTCATCCAGATCGCCGACATGAGCGGTGTGGCGGGCGTCTCGTTCGTGGTGGCGGCGGTGAACGGCGCGATCGCGGACCTCATCGTGCAGCGCGGGCGGTGGAGCTGGCGAACGCTGGGCGGGGCCGCCGTCGTGCCGGTGCTGCTGCTCGCGGTGCTCGCGTACGGACTGTTCCGCGAGGCCCATCCCGTCCCCGTGATCGCGGGCCCGCGCGTGGCCGTGGTGCAGCCCAACGCCATCCACTACAAGGACCCGTCGCGCGCCAAGGCGACCTTCGAGGAGCAGCTGCAATTCACCCGCACCGAGGTGGCCCCGGGCAGCGCCGACCTCATCGCCTGGCCTGAGAATGCGATCTCGGACGTGCTGACGGACGACCCGGCCTATCTCGCCGAGCTGGCCGGTCTCGTGCGGGAGAAGCGCGCCCGGATGATCGTCGGCGCCCACAGCTGGGCATCACGGCTGCCGCCCCGGCAGCACACCTCTGCGTTCTACCTCGCCGCCGACGGGACACTCCTCGGGCGGTACGACAAGCTGTATCTGATTCCCTGGTCCGAGTATGTCCCGTTCGAGCGCTGGCTGCCGCGCCTCAGCGCCGCCCTGGCGCAGGCGCTGCTCGGCTATGTGGGCCGGGGCCTTCCCGGGGACGACCTCGCGCTGTTCTCGATCGAGGACGGCGGTCCCGCCTCCCCGCGCACGGTTCGCTTCGCGGTCCCGATCTGCTTCGAGGCGTCGAGCGCGGACTTCGCCCGAAGGGCCGCGGGGCACGGCGCCGATTTCCTGCTCAACATCACGAGCGAAGGGGTGTTCGGCGCGCCGGTGTACACCCACATGTGGGCACTCGCGACGCTGCGCGCGGTCGAGAACCGCGTAGCGATCGTGCGGGTGGGGAACAACGGGATCTCGGGGTTCATCGAGCCGAGCGGCCGGACGCAGAGCGTACTGCGCGGCAAACGCACGGGGCGGCCGTTCCTGGAAGAGGGAACGCTCGTCGATCGCGTCCCGGTGGCGGAGAGGGGCGGCGGGACGTTCTACACCCGCCACGGCGACTGGCTCGCCTACCTGTGCGTGGCGGGCTCGCTCGTGCTGTCGGGCGCGTCCTTCTGGGCCAGGAAACGCCCGAGCGAATCGAGCGCGGCGGGCAGGTCGAGCGCGCCGTAGCCGAACGCATTGTCCGGCCCCGGGGGCCCCAAGTCGCGGGCGCCCGCCCGCAGCGCGTGCTCGAGATCGCCGACCGTCGCGTCGGGATGCCGCTCCAGCAGGATCGCCGCCGCCCCGGCGACCAAGCCGGCCGCGATCGACGTGCCCCGGCTGCGGATGTACGCTGACGGCGTGAGCGGGAAGGCGGCCGGGACGTCCTCGCCCGGTGCGACGAGCGTCGGATAGATCGAGCCGTCGCAGCGATTCGGCCCCCGGCCCGAGCCGGGAACGAGGGTGTCGGCCTGCGTCACTCCTCCCACCGAGAGCGCGTAGTTGGCCGGTGACGCGTCCGACGGAGCGTCAGGGCCGTTGTTGCCGGCCGCGAACACGGGGAGAATCTGCGCCGCGCGCCACGCGTCCACGATCCGCGCGAGCGAGCGGTCGCACCCGGGTGCGGGCAGCAGCCACGGGTTGATCAACACATCGGGCTGGGCCGTCGTGAGCATCCAGTCGGCGCATTCCGTGACTGCGACATTGTTGTACCGTCCGTGCGGCAATCCCACGCAGGCCACCCAACGCGCGCCGGGGGCGACGCCGATTCTCTTCCCGGCGACGTTCTGCGCGACCGCGGCGCTCAGCACCGAGGTGCCGTGCCCCTCCGCGCCGTCCACGGGCGCGGCGCTCTGGCCCGTCGGATCGTGCCAGGAATCGTCCCCACCGCGGTAATTCCCCCGCAGCTGTTCGTGCGCCGCCGACGCGCCGGCATCGATGATGCCGACGACGACGCCACGGCCGGTGAGTCGGCGTCGCCAGGCGCGGTCGGCGCCCACGGCGCGCACCGCCCACCAGGGCGCGCCCGGCGGGCCGCGCGGATCGGCCGTGCGGGCGGCCAGGACGGTTGCCTGCGGCACCGATTCGATGTCAATCGCCGCCACGTCGGGCCGCCGCGCGAGCGCCTTGATCGCCCGCGCCGTGCCGGTCACCAGCACGCGGTTCACGATCACGAAGCCGTGGTAGGACTCGACGGCGCCGTCCCGTCGCAGCTGCTCGAGCAACAGCCGGAGGGCGGACTGGCTCTCGCGGGCGACGTCGCTCAACGCCGTGACCACGAGCCAGCGGCCCTGCGCGCGGCCGAGGTGTCGCTGGGCGAGTGAGTCGCTCAACTTTGCGAGGTCGAGCTGCGCCGTCAGGTCGACCAGCACGCGGAGCTTCCGATCGGCGGGCCCGGCGGCCAGCGCCTGCTGCAGTTCGCCGGACAGCTTGTCGCGATACCCCAGCCGGCAAGCGGTGAGGGTCACGCACAAGGCGACGAGCGTCCGGAGCGGCGGCATAGGTTTGAGTAAAAGAAAGGGGCGAGAGGCCATCCTCTCGCCCCCGAATGCTAACTACCCCCTGCTCAGTGCACCATCTTCGCCAGCACGTCGTGGTTGACGGCTACCGACATGTGCACCGGCATGTTCAGGCTCATGCCGCCCGCGAAGGTCGCGGAGATCGACACGGGCTGACCGGCGGGCGTGTTGAGCAGCGCCCGGAGGACTTCCTGGCCGCCCGGCGTCGTGAAGTCGACCGCCGCCGAGGTGGGACGGACGCCGTTCTGCGTCGCGCTGATGCTGAGCGCGTTGGTCAGCGTGACGGGCGTTCCGTTCAAAGTCAGCTGTGTCACCTGCAGCGTGAAGCTCTGCCCCAGCGCGCCCGACCAGATCTGGGACACCAGGTCGCTCAGACTGGAGAAGCTCTGCTGGAGGTCCTGGTTCGCATCGACTTCCTCTTGCGGGAAGGTGAAGCACAGCCCGATCCCCGGCTGCAGCCCGCTGAAGTTCTGCTTCAGGACGTACGGGTCGAAGAAGCCGTAGAACTGGCAGCCCGTCAGGTTGTCGGCAGCGACCCAGTCGGCCTGGAACTTGCCGGCCATCGTGAACGGGGGAGGTGTCGAGCTCCCTGACTTCCCCTGGATGTTGTCGCCCTCACGGTCGATGATACCGTACCAGGTGAACGCGGAGATGACTGGATTGCGGTACGACGTGATGATCGTCATCGGCTGCGCAGTGCCAGTGCTGAAATCCCCGCACAGCGAGCCCGTCGCCGTGGCACCACGGCAGTTGTACTGCACCGTGTAGTTGTACGTGCCGTCGTACCCGGGAATGCCGGTGATGAAGGCGATGTCGGAACCCCACAGCGCCGACTCGGCTGCCGTCTTGTGATTCGCCCAGCCGGCGTAGTCCGTGATCGCGCAGCCGACGGCGACCGCCGACATCGCGGCGACCGCCATGGTCAGCCAAGCCTTTCTGCTGCTCGTATGCATGGGTTGTCCCCTTGTTTAGCGGTTGAACCGCCTGCACGCTGCTGCTGCTCGCTGCGCTTCTCTTCGCTCGCCTATCTCGTCCGCGTGGTCACCTCCTTCTCGGTTCTCCCGTCGTTCAACCGGACGTGCCGGTCGTGACGGACTTGAGCCGCGTGTTGGTTTGCCCCTCGCCGCCCTGCACTGTCAGCTTCACTTGGTAGGTGCCCCGGCGAGAGTAACTGTGCGTGACCGTCATGCCGGTGCCGGTCGTGCCGTCCCCGAAATCCCACGTGAAGGGGCTGCCAGGGGCGTCCGTGGCGCTGCCGGTGAAGGTGCAGGTACGACCGCCACCCTGCTTCGGGCAGATGTACGTGAAGCTCGCGACCGGCGGCGGCGGGACGGGGCTGCCGGTCATGATGAAGCCGGTGTAGAGCAGCAGGTTCACGGTGCCCGCGGGGATGCCGTTGATCCGGCCCGCCGTGGCGTTCCCGACGAGCGCCGCCGCCACCTGAGCGGGGGTGGCCGACGGGTTCGTTTCGAGGTACAGCGCGGCCGCCCCCGCCACGTGCGGCGTGGCCATCGACGTGCCGCTGATGGTGTTCGTGGACTGGTCTCCGGTGTTCCAGTCCGACGTCGTGTTTACGCCGGGCGCGAAGATATCGACGCACGGCCCGAAGCTCGAAAACGACGCCATGTTGTCGTTGATGTCCGTCGCCCCCACGGTGAGCGCGTCCGGAGCGCTCGCGGGGGAGGTGTTGCAGGCGTCGGGAGCCCCCGAGTTGCCGGCGGCGACCGCGTACACCACGCCCGCCGCGATCGAGGTCTCGACCGCGGTGTTCAGCGACTGGAAGAATCCGCCACCCAGGCTCATGTTGGCGACCGACGGGACGGTCGGGTTGGCGTTCTTCTGCGCGGTCACGTAGTCGATGCCCGCGATCACCTGCGCGTCGGTCCCCGAGCCGAAGCAGTTCAGCACCCGGACCGCCACGAGCACGACCCCCTTGGCCATGCCGTAGGTGTAGCCGCCGCTCGTGCCCGAGACGTGCGTCCCGTGGCCGAAGCAGTCGTTGGTCCCGAAGCCGTCGCCGATTTCGTCCTGACCCGGGATCGCGCGTCCCCCGAAGTCGACGTGGCTCTGACGGATGCCGGTATCGATGATGTAGACGTGCACCGCGTTGCCCGTGGCGCTGTAGCTGTAGCCGTTGTCGAGCGGGAGATCGAGCTGGTCCACGCGATCGAGCCCCCAATCGGGGTTCGACTGCGTGTAGACGGCGTGGACTTCCTGATCCTGGTACACGCCGGCCACGAGCGGATGTTGCACCAGCGCGGCCGCCGCTTGATCGGGGAGCTGGGCTGCGAAACCCTTGAGCGCGTACTGGTACGTGAACAGCAGCGTGCCGCCGTGCGCCGCGACCAGCCCGCTCGCGGTCCCCGCGACATCCCGGACGTCGGGCTTCAAGACCACCACGTATTGTCCCGGAACGACCTGCACCGATCCGCCCACCAGATCGGTGCGCGGCCCTCCCGGTGACCCAGGTGTCATGGCGTCGCGGCATGCCGTCACCGCGAGCGCGGCCGCGAGGGTGGCAGGGATCCATCTCGTCATCGAGATCCTCCGGGCGATTGGGGAGGGGGGACGACAGTGCGTTGCGGGGTCGTGTGCTGACGGAGTCGAACGGCGGCGGGCGAGGTGTGTCGACGCGTACACGCGCCGTCGCTGGCGGTGTCGGTGTGGCAGCGGTGCAACGTGACGCACGACGTCGCAACCATGAGCGGTCTAGGGCCGTTCGATGTTTCGGCTTGAAATACCGCCCCTAGGCACATGTGTCAAGCGTCACAAAACGTCAGGCCGGGCGTCGTGGAGGGGGTCCTACTTCCAGCTGGTGATGTCGGCGTCCTCGTCCTCGCCGCCCGGTTGTCCGTCGCGACCGAGGGTGAAGAGGTCATAGCCGGTGGGAGTGTGCTCCCCGGGGCTCTTGTAGAGGTACGGCCGGCCCCACGGATCGAGAGGAATGGCTTTCTTCAGGTACGGTCCGCGCCAGGTGAGCGGCAGGGGCTCTCGCATGGGCTTTTCCTGCAGCGCCGCCAGGCCCTGTTCGGTGGTGGGGTAGCTGCCGTTGTCGAGCCGGTAGTTGTCGAGCGCCAGGCCGAGCAGCTCGATCTGCGTGCGCGCCGTGGCGCTCTTCGCTTCGGAGACGCGGCCCAGGATGCGAGGGCCAACCAACGCGGCGAGCAGCCCCAGCACGATGATCACGACGAGCATCTCGATCAGCGTGAAGCCGCGGGGCTCCTTCCTGATGGCCGTCATTGGCACGAAGCTACGCGGGGGGGGCTCGTCGGCAAGGCTGGCTGCCTTGACAGGTCTCGGGTAGCGGCGTCGTTTCAACCCGCCCATGCCAACCAAGCAACAGCGATGGACGCGGAGCCATCCCCGGCCGCGGGCGGGGCGCGGCCCACGTGTACTCGTCGCGGACGACCATCTGCTGTTCCTCGAGTCCATCCACGCCCTCCTGCAGGTTCGGGGGATCGAGGTCGTAGGACAGGCTGCCGACGGAGCAGCGGCGGTCCGCCTCGCCCACGAATGTCGGCCAGACGTCGCGGTGCTCGACGTCGCCATGCCCGTACTGAACGGCGTGGATGCCGCACGGCAGATCGCCGCAGCCCTACCGGGGATCGGCCTGATCCTGCTGAGCGGGGTGATGCAGGAACGGACGGTCCGCGACGCGATCACGGTCGGCGTGCGCGGTTTCGTCGTCAAGACGCAAGCCGTGGAGGAGCTAGTCGACGCAATCCGTGAGGTATCGCGTGGCGGGCTGTACGTGAGTCCGGGGCCCGCCGGCGCCGTGGTGGAGGCGTGTCTCGCAGGAGCGACCGATCGGGAGACCCTGAGCCCGCGGGAGCGCGAGGTCCTGCGTTTCGTGGCCGACGGGAAGACGAGTAGGCAGGTCGCGACGCTGTTGGGGGTCTCCGTAAGGACCGTGGACGCCCATCGCGCGAGCATCATGCGGAGACTGGGGATCCACGATACCGCCGGCCTCGTCCGCTACGCCATCCGCCAGGGTCTCGTCGTGCCGTGATCGGGGGGCCCCGCAGAACTACCTATCCCTCACGCATAACCTACTGATAACGGGCCGACGCGCGCGGCCACATCGTAGTTACGCAGCACGATGATCTTGGCGGCCGCGTGCGGGCGCGATC
Organism: Gemmatimonadota bacterium; assembly: GCA_003220975.1. Taxonomy (GTDB): domain Bacteria; phylum Gemmatimonadota; class Gemmatimonadetes; order Gemmatimonadales; family GWC2-71-9; genus AG41. The sequence goes on from QHTX01000098.1 coordinate 30,404, forward strand.
GTCGCACGCTATGGCGCGGCCGCGAGGTCTCCTTGGCGGAGCCACCGGCCGCGCGGGACGCCCCGGCGCGACGTTCTGGGACGTCGCGAAACGTTTTGGTCCCGTCACAACCTGTAGGGCAGAGGAGATCAGCCGATGAGCACGATCAAGCGATGGCGTCAGTCGGTAGCCGTGTTGGCCGCGATGCTGCTCGGCGTCGCCGGGCAGGCGCAGGCGCAACACGGCTCGGATAAGAACGGTCCGGTCGTCCAGACGAGCGAGGGTCCGGTTCGCGGATTCGTAAACAACGGGGTGTACCACTTCCTCGGGATCCCCTACGCGGCTCCCCCCGTCGGCGCATGGCGTTGGCGGCCGCCGCAGCCCCCTAAGACACGGAAGGCGTTGCTCGACGCAACGGCCTATGGGAACATCTGCCCGCAGGCGACGACACTCGGGGTGTTTGCAGGCCCCGCGAGCGTCGATGAGGACTGCCTGTATCTCAACATCTTCACGACGAAACTGGGATCCGGGATCGGCCACGATCGCGGAGCAAACGCGGTCCTGGTCTGGATCCACGGTGGCGGAAATGTTGACGGCGCATCCAACGACTACGATGGGAGCAAGCTCGCTACTGGCGGACCCACCGGGAGCCCCACGGTCGTCGTCACGATCAACTATCGCTTGGGCCTCTTGGGCTACTTGGCGC
>QHTX01000098.1:31151-34346 GCA_003220975.1 Gemmatimonadota bacterium
TTCGGCAACTATGGCATCATGGACATCCAGGCCGCGCTCCAGTGGGTGCAGCGTAATATCGACGCCTTTGGCGGCGACCCCGACAGGGTCGCGCTCGGTGGTCAGTCGGCGGGCGCGTCAAACACCGGGATGAACGTGATATCGCCACTGAGCGCGGGCTTGTTCAACCGAGCGATCTTCGAAAGCTCCCCAACGTCCTCGGCGCAGCCACTCTCGCTCGCACTGACTCGCGGGATGAACTTCGCGACCGCTGCCGGCTGCTCTGGCACGAGCGCCGCGACCGCTGCGTGTCTGCGTGCGGTGTCGGTCGCGCAGATCCTCCAACTTCAGGGAACGGCGAATGCCAATGGGCCGTACGTGACCGGCCCGATGGTGGACGGCATGATCGTGCCGATCACGCCGATCACGGCTTGGACTACCGGCCAGTTCAACCGCATGCCGATCATGGGCGGGAACGTCCAGGACGAGGGGACTTTTGGCATCGGGATCACGGAATACTTCAGCGGGCCGCCGCAAGTGCCGATTACGGCAGCGCAGTACGTAACGAACGTCACGAATACTTACAGTGGCCCCGAATACCCGGGCGGCCCGAATTACCCCTCAGGGACAGCCGCTCTTGTTCTGGCGCAATACCCGCCCGGCGCCGATCCGCAAGCCACCTTCGATCTGGTCGGCACGCATCCGGGAGCGTGCCGGAATCGCCACATCGATCACTTGTGGTCCCAGTGGGTGCCGGTGTACGAGTATGAATTCAATTACCAGCACGCGCCGTATTATTTCCCGCCCATGTCGGGCTTCGCGCCGCTCGCGGCCCACACGATCGACATCCAGTTCCTGTTCCCGGGCTGGCACGGCGGCATTCTGGGAATGAACCACGCGCCGCCAAATGCCTGGACTACCGGCGAGATCAGCGGGTCAGAGATAACACTCTCCGACCAACTCGTCGCAGCCTGGACCAACTTCGCGGCCACCGGCAATCCGAACTGGTCTGGGAACTCGCCTTGGCCGCGATATGTCGACCAAGAAGGCGTGCCTGAATACTTATCGGAGAACGTTCCCAGTTTGTCGACATTTACCAATGCGGAGTTCTCAGCGAGCCATCACTGTGACTTCTGGGACACGATCATCGTCTACCAGCCTTAGCCCTCCCGGTGAGCGCCGGGGTACACGACCCCGAGGGTGAGTGACGCGTGCAGCGGAGTGCAGGGCAACGTCGAGCGGGACGAGGGCGCGGGCTACCAGACCGCGCCCTCATCGGTTCGAGGCTAGAACGCCTTGAGGTTGATCCCGTAAATCGCCTGCAGCATGGCCAGCGCGACGAACCCGACGAGCGCGCCGAACACCAGGATGAGCGCCGGCTCGAGCAAGGTCACAGCGGTGCGCAGCGCGCGCCGCACCTCGCCGTCGTAGGTGTCGGCGACGCGGAGACATAGCTCCTCGAGCCGCCCGCTCTCTTCACCCACGGCGATCATTTGGAGCGCGAGGGGCGGCAGCGTCCCCGCGAGCGCCGGGGCGAGCGCGCTTCCCTCGGTGAGGGCGGCGGACGCCCGATCCACGCCCTCCTGCACGACGAGGTTGGTCGCCGAGGCCCGGGCGATCTTGAGCGCCGGCAGGGCGGGCACGCCGCTCTTCAACAGCAGGCCGAACGTGCGGGCGAACCGCGCGGTCGAGTACTTGAGCTCGATATCGCCGATCCAGGGCCATGTGAGCCGCGCCGCGTGCCAGCGCCGTCGCGTCTCCGGGCGGGTGAGGGCGGTGGGCACGAGGTAGGCGGCCGCCGCGGCCAGCAGCAACCACGCCCACCATCCCCGCGTGAGCAGGTGGCTCGCACCCAGCAGCAGGCGGGTGCTGAACGGCAGGGTACTCCCGACGTCGGCGAGGATGCTCGCGAACCGCGGGATCACGAACCCGAGCAGCACGACCACCCCGACGGACGCGACGACGGCCATCAGGGCGGGGTACAGCAGGGCGGAGCGCACCTGGGAGCGCAGCTCCGCGCCCTCCTCCAGGTGCTCTGACAGCCGCTCGAACACGATCTCGAGGGCGCCGCTCGCTTCCCCGGACGCGACCATGGCGACGAACAGGGGGTCAAAGTAGCGGGGGTGCTGCGCGAGGGCGTCGGCGAGGCTCGTCCCCGCCTGCACCGCGCGGCGCACCTGGCGGACGGCCTCCGCCAGCCCGTCGTGCCCCGCGTGCTGCGCCGTGAACGCGAGCGCCCGGTCGAGCGGTACCCCGGCCCCGAGCAGCGTGCCGGCGTTGCGGGTCCACAGCGCCACCGCCGCGCGGCGCCCGAGTCGCCGCCCCGCGCGGGCGGCGTCGGCGGTCGCCGCCTCGTCCACGGCCACGGGATACAGGTGCTGGCGCCGCAGCTCGTCGAGCACCGACTGGCGCGACGGGGCCTGCACCAACCCCTCGACGACATTCCCGTCCGGTGTGGCGGCCCGGTAGCGGAACCGGACAGTCATCCCAGCACCTCGTCGCGCGTCACCCGCAGGACCTCCTCCAGCGTGGTGACCCCGGCGCACGCCTTCGCCCAGCCGGCGGCGCGCAGCGGCGCCATCCCCTGGGCATGCGCCAGGGCCCGGATCTCGGCGAGCGGGGCGTTCTTGACCACGCGCGCACGCAGCGCCTCGCTCAACTGCATCAGCTCGTACAGACCGGAGCGCCCGCGGTAGCCGGTTCCGGCACACGCATCGCACCCCCGGCCGCGGCGGAAGCGCGGCTTGGGAATGTCCGGCTGGCCGGCAGCGGCCTGCGCCACGACATCGGGAGGCGGACGGAAGTCCTCGGCGCACGCGTCGCACACCACGCGCACGAGCCGCTGGCCCAGGATCCCCAGCACCGTGGCCGCGACCAGGTAGGGCTCGACGCCCATATCGACCATGCGCGTGACCCCACTGGGCGCGTCGTTGGTGTGCAACGTGGAGAACACGAGGTGGCCGGTGAGCGCGGCCTGAATGGCGATCTCCGCCGTCTCCCGGTCGCGCATCTCGCCCACCATGATGATGTCCGGGTCGTGCCGCAGGATGGAGCGCAGCGCCGCGGCGAACGTCAGCCCGATCTTGGGGTTCACGGGGATCTGCGTGACGCCCGCGACTTGGTATTCGACGGGGTCCTCGACCGTGACGATCTTGACGCCGGGCTGGTTCAGCCGGTCGAGCGCGCCGTACAGCGTGGTCGTCTTCCCCGAGCCCG
>QHTX01000099.1 GCA_003220975.1 Gemmatimonadota bacterium
CAGGGTCAGCCCGAGCAGCAGCTCGCTGCCGATGGTGAGGACTTCGAGCTTCACCCGCGGCCCTTGAGCAGCGCGCGGTAGCGGTACAGATACACGACGAGCGAGTACACCGTGAGCAGGATCGCGCCCGCGAGGGTCAGCGCCACGACCGCGCCGTGGAACTCGTTCCAGAAGTTGCGGAACCATCCCGCCCAGCGGTGGGTGGCGAGCGCGTCCCGCCACGCGAACCAGAACAGCGTCGCGCCGATGAACACGTTCTGCACCACGGCCTTGAGCTTCCCCGCGCCCATCGCCGGGATCACGACGCCGCGTCGTTTGGCGAAGAAGCGGAACGCGGTCATCAGGAGCTCGCGGCCCACGAGCAGTAGCGCCACCCACACCGGGAGGCTGCCCCACCACGGGATGCGGTAGTCCACGAGGATCGTGGGATGCCGCGTGAGCCAGAAGATCGGGATCAACGTCGCGAACAGCAGCAGCTTGTCGGCGATCGGGTCGAGCAGCTGCCCCAGCTCACTCACCATGTTGGAGCGCCGCGCCAGCCAGCCGTCGATCACGTCCGAGGCGCTGGCCACGAGAAAGATCAGGAACGCGATGACCTTGGGCCAATAGCCCTGAATGAACGGCAGCAGCGCGATGACCGGCGTGAGGCAGATGCGCGCGAGGGTGAGGATGTTGGGCAGGGTCCATCGCATTGGACCGCCCCCTAGCTCAGGGTCTTCAGCACCATCTTGCTGCACGTCTTGAGGGTGTCGAACACGCCGTCGCCGCGGACCGCCACCGCCTCGTGGTAGGACGCCCGCCCGACCCATTCGTTCCCGACCTTCTCCACGACGTTCTCGCCCGGGTGGGCGGGGTCGGGCGTCACCTTCTGGTGCCCCGTATCGTCGATCGGCCAACCCGGGTTCAGGGACGCCTGGAGGTCCCTGATGGGCGCCGCGTTCGGCAGGTCGCGCTTGTTGTACTGGATGACGAAGGGAATCCTCGTGAGATCGTAGCCGTACTCGGCCATGTTGTCGTACAGGTTCTGCATCGACTCGACGTTGGCCTCCATCCGCTCGATCTGGCTATCGGCGACGAACACGATCCCGTCCACCCCCTTCAGGATGAGCTTCCGGCTCGCGTTGTAGTACACCTGGCCGGGAACGGTGTACAGGTGGAACCGCGTCTTGAAGCCGCGGATCGTGCCGAGGTCCACGGGAAGAAAGTCGAAGAACAGCGTGCGCTCGGTCTCGGTCGCGAGCGAGATCATCTTGCCGCGCGTGTTGGGTGAGACCTTCCCGTAGATGTGCTCCAGGTTGGTCGTCTTGCCGCCCAGGCCCGGGCCATAGTACACGAGCTTGCAGTTGATCTCGCGGGACGCGTAGTTGATCATCGACATGGCCGCGTCCTCTTAGCCGAAGAGTTTGTCAATTTCGTCTTCCGCCCCTTCGAGCAGGCCCTTTTCGGGCGCCGCCGGGCCCGCGCCCACCCGATTGAACATCGCTTCGAATACCTTGGCCACCTTTTCCACCGCCCCTTTCGCCTTGAGCTTCACGAGGCCCAGGGTGGTGCGCTGGTCGAACAGCACGACCAGGATCACGCGCTTCGCCACGTCGGCGAGAAACATCGACTCCTTCTCGCCCTGGTGCACGAGGGAGGCGAATTCGTGCTCGCCGACCATCTTGGCGAGCTGGTCGTTGGCGCTGAAATCGGCGGCGGTGAGGGAAGCGAACGCGGCGGAATCGAACTGGGGCGGGTCGCCCACCGTGGCGACGAGCTGGCCGGTGCGGTCCACCAGCAGCGCGCAGCGGGCGTTCGAGTCGCCGAGGAACGCCTGCAAGTGCTGCTGGATCTGCTTGAAGTCGCTCTCCGAGAACGACCAGCTCGCCGCACCCGCCATCACGCCCTCTCGGTCACTCGGACTCGGCCATGTCCCGCCGCGCCAGCAACGCTTGCGCGATCGTCACGCCGTCGGCGTACTCGAGATCCCCACCCACGGGCAACCCCCGGGCGATCCGTGTCACCCGGATGCCCGTCGGCTTGAGGAGCTGCTGCAGGTAGGTGGCGGTCACCTCGCCCTCCATCGAGGGGTTGGTGGCGATGATCACCTCCAGCACCCCCGAGCCGTTCGCCACGCGCTCCATCAAGCGGTCGAGCCGCAGCGCTTCCGGGCCCACCCCCTCGAGCGGGGAGAGCCGGCCCCCCAACACGTGATAGCGGCCGCGGAACCGCCCCGTGCGCTCGATCGCGGTCACGTCCGCGGGCTCCTCCACCACGCACAGCATGCTCGCTTCGCGGCGGGGATCGGCGCAGATGGCGCAGGGATCCTCGTCGGTCAGCGTGCCACACACGCTGCACGCCCGCACCCGCTCGCGGACGGCGCGGATCGCGTCCGCCAGTCGCGTGGCGGCCTCCGCCGGCTGCTTCAACAGGTGAAACGTGAGCCGCTGCGCCGTCTTCCGCCCGATCCCGGGGAGCTTCGCCAGCTCCGTCACGAGATCATCGATGGCCGACACGGCGAACTAGAGCGGCAGCTGAAACGGGAACGGCAGGCCCGAGGCGAGCTTCTTCACCTCCGCCTGATACAGCTCGGCGGCGCGCTGCTGGGCCTGCGCCACCGCGGCGAGCACGAGGTCCTCGAGCATTTCCACGTCCCCCGCGATGGCCTGGGGGTCGATCTTGATCGCGCGGATCTGCCCCCGCCCGTCGGCCGTGGCCTCGACCATCCCACCGCCCGCCGAGCAGGTCACGGTCTGCTGCGCCAGCTGCGACTGAATCTCGGACAACCGGAACTGCATCTGCTGCCCCAGCTGGAGCAGGCTGGATAAATCCGCCATACGCCGAAAGTTACCCCTCGCCTAAACAGGTGGCAAGCTATTCCAATAACTCCAAATCTAGCGCGTCCACGGCCGCGTTGAGGCCGGGATCCTTGGCGCGCAGCGTTTTCAGACGCTCGGCACGCGCCGCGTCCTCGGTCAAGCGCGCAGGCCGCACCGCGCCCCGCTCCCTGTTCCCCGCTCCCTCGAGCTTGACCCGCACCGGCTCCAACACGTACGGACCAAGGAGGTGTGCCACCGCCTCGCGCTGGCGTTCGATCCCCTCGGCGTGCACCGGATTGGTGTCGAGCAGCCGGATGGTGACGGTCGTGCCGTCCACGGCCGCCACCTCGGCCTGTTGCAGCAGCGCGCCGAGCATCGGGCTCTTGACGCGCGCGTCCTCGATCACGCGGGACCACAATGCTCGCAGCCGGTCCACGGTCACGGGACCTTTCTCCGGGGGAACAGCCGGGGAGACTGCCTGGGAAGGGGGAAGGGGAGCAGCGTCGCGCAGAACCGGCACGGGGTCCCCCTTCCCTGGCCTTTCACCCTTCCCCGGCTCTCTACCCAGAGCCCGGATGACTTCTTCAAGCTCCACCGTTCGAGCCATCATCGCCCAGCGCAGCAGCAGCAGCTCGACGGCGAGACGCGTGTTACCACTCGACTTGATCTGCAGCTCCATCTCGCTCAGCACCGCCAAGAGGCGCACGACATCGGGAGCGGGGAGCAAGGAGCGGTACTTCCTGACGAGGGCCTGCAGGCTTTCCGTCAGCCCCTCGGGCTCGCCGCCCAAGCCCACGAGCAGCACGGCGCGGAGCGTTTCCCCGGCGCCGGCCACGAACTCGCCCAGGTCGGCGCCGCCATCCACCAGCCGCTCCACGAGCGGGAACACGGCCTTGGCGTCCCGCTCCGCCACGAGCCGCAACATCTCGCCGTACAGGTCGTCGGGGATGAGGCCGAGCACCTCGCGCACCTGCTCGGCCGTGACCGGCCCGCCCTCCGTTCCGAACGAGAGCACCTGATCGAGGATGGAGAGTCCGTCGCGCATCCCGCCGTCGGCGCTCCGCGCGATCAGCTGGAGGGCGTCTTCCTGCGCCTCGAGCCGCTCCGCGGCGAGCACCTGCTGCAGCCGCGCCACGATGGCATGCGGGCCGATGCGGCGGAAGTCGAAGCGCTGGAGTCGCGACAGGATCGGCGCCGCGGTCTGCGCGATCTTCTGGGGGTCGGTGGTGGCGAAGACGAACACCACGCGGGGCGGCGGCTCCTCGAGGATCTTGAGGAGCGCGTTCCACGCCTCGCGCGTGAGCATGTGGGCCTCGTCCACGATGTACACCTTGTGGCGATGCTCGGCCGACGCCGCGTACATCGCGCGCTCGCGCAGGTCGCGAGCGTCGTCCACGCCGCGGTTCGACGCCGCGTCGAGCTCGACGACGTCCAGATTCGCCGCGCCGGTCCAGATGCGCACGCAAGAGTCGCATTCCCCGCACGGCTCGCCCCCGCTCGACGGGCCGCGCCGCTCGCAGTTCAGCGCCATCGCCAGGATCCGCGCCGCCGTCGTCTTCCCGACCCCGCGCGGGCCGGCGAACAGGTAGCCGTGCGCCACGCGGCCGCCCGCCACGGCACCCCGCAACGCGGCGGCCACGTGGTCCTGGACGATGAGGTCGGAAAAGCGCTTGGGGCGGTACTTGCGTGCGAGGGCGATCATCTGAGAAAAGATAGTCGGATAGGCGGATAGGCGGTTAGTGGCTCCGCGTCGCGTCCGATTCTCTAACCGGCTATCCGCCTATCCGTCTAACCGCCTAGGGTCTCTCGCAGCCCGACTTGTCGAAGCGGTGCTCCACCGAATCCACGCCGGCGTACAGGCTCTGATCGCGCGCGGCGTGCGTCGCGTCGAGCACGCCGGCAGCGCGCCGGGCGGCGGTGTACGCCGTCCAGCGCTGCTCGACCGCCCCGAGCGCGTGGGCGAGGCCAACGCAGGCGAGCTGCCCCCGCGCGAACTGCGCGGCACCGGCGTTGAAGCCGCGCACCACGAGCGCGAGCGAATCCCCGACGCGGTCCAGCCGTCCCAGGGGCGACGGAGGCGCGGGCGCAGCCGTGACGGGCGCGGGGGACGGAGGGGGCGCCGCCGTCGTGGGCGCCGGCTGCCGGGCCGACGGCGGACGCGACGGGGGCGCGGCGCGTGGACGGGGAGGCCGGGCGCGCGCCTTGGTCACAGCCTCCTTCAATCGCGCCGGCAGCGCCGCCACCCGCGCCGCGAAGTCCTTCACCCCGCGCGGGACGGTGAGCGACGGCAGCGTCGGCTGGAACCACCAGTACGCACCAGCGGCACCCGCCACGAGCATCAGCACGGATAGCCGCATGAGCCAGCGACGCCAAGGCCAGTGCCGGCGCCGGCGCCGCTTCTTGGGGGCGGGCGCCACGGGAGGGGGGTACGCCTCCGGCTCGACCTGCTCCTCCCACTGCGTCACCTCTCCCTGCGACGCGTACTCCTCCGACGCGTACTGCTGCGACGTGTACTCCTCGGCAGGCCACGCCGAGGCGTCTGCCCCCGTCTCGTACGCGGTCGGCTCCACACCGGGCGCCTCGGCGAGAGGTTCCTCCTGCTCCTGGTCCTGCTCCTGCTCTGGCTCTGGCTCTGGCTCTGGCTCTGATTCTGGCTCTGATTCTGGCTCCGGCTCTGCCTCAGGCTCCAACTCGGGCTCGGGCTCCGGCACTTGGGCCGCGCGCGATGAACGCGGCGTCCTCGTGCCGGAGGACGACGCGTGCGAAGGCGGGTGCCCGGGGGTGGGGGTGGGCGTCGCGAAGTCCTCGGCGGTCGTCAGGAACTGGAGCTCCGTGGTGCGCTCTTCCCGTCGCACAGGCCGTGGAGGGGACGACGGGGGGCGAGGGGGCGGGGGCGGTTCGGGCGTGGGTTCGGGTTCGGGCTCCGGCTCCGGTTCTGGCTCGGGCTGCGCCGCAGCGCGCGGTGGCGCGGCCTGGGGTACCACCGGGTTGTAGGCGCGGTAGTTCTTCCAGGTGACGAACGAGCGCTTCTTCCCACCCGGCCGGATCGAGTCATCTGACAGGAGCTCGTAGAACGGCAACGGCGTGGCGACCCACTCGTCCGCCCCCGCCCGGAAAAAGGCCCCGGCGGGCTCGGCGGGGTCCGTTGCCAGCAGCATCGCGACCTGCCAGGGCTCGGCGAAATAGTGTTCGTGCGTCTCGACGTCGTGGTCGGACAACGTGAGCGGGAGCGGCGCGTGCGTGTGGTACCACCCGATGAGATGCGCCTGCTGCTCCGCGAGCTGCGCCTCGATCTTGTCCCACAGCCGCGTCACGACGTCGCGGCTCCGGTCGCCGTGGATAGCCTGGTTGAGCCGCAGGGCGGCATCGATCACGAGGTAGGAGACGTTCGTCTCCGGACACTCGCACAGATCGCCCAGCAGGAAGCCGAGCACGCCCTGTCCCGCACGCAACGGCGTGGCCACGTGCTCGGAGATCGCGGTCAGCGCGACCTGTGATAGGAAGATCGGGAACGGGATCTCGGCCGGCCGGACACCCCCGCCCAGGGGAGGAGCCCAGAGAATAGACCGGGCGACGGGGATCGGTCGGCGGAGGGGGCTGCCGGCGTCCATCGTCACAAGATAACGAGCGGTCGCGTGACCCGGGTCACCGGAGGGCCGTCACGATCAGCTGCGCCGCACGCTCGATCTCGCGGCGTGAGACGTCGAGATGCGTGACCGCCCGCAGCCGGCGCGGGCCGAACGACACCACCAGCACGCCGGCCTGGGCGAGCTGCGGCACGACGGCTTGCGACGTGGCGCCGTCCCGCACGAGGTCGAGCATGACGATGTTCGTCTCGGGGACGGACGGTCGGACCGTCGGACAGTCGGACAGCAACTCAGCGAGCCGGCGCGCGTTGTCGTGGTCTTCCTCGAGCCGGATCAGATTGTGGTCGAGCGCGTACAGCGCCGCCGCGGTGAGGATGCCGGACTGACGCATCCCTCCGCCCAGCCGGCGCCGGATCGCCAGCGCCCGCTCCCGCTCCTCACCCGCGAACGCGAGACACGACCCCACGGGACATCCGAGTCCCTTGGAGAAGCTCACCATCACCGTCGCCGCTCCCCGGGCGAGCCGCGCGGGCGGCACGCCGAGCGCGACGGCGGCGTTCCACAGCCGGGCGCCGTCCAGATGCACGCGCTGACCCGCCGCGGCCGCGGCCGCGACGATCCCGTCCATCACCGCGGGAGGCATCACCTTCCCGCCCGCGGCGTTGTGGGTGTTTTCCGCCGCGACCGCGCCCGCTCGGGGGACGTGGGGCGACGGCGCACGGAACGCCGCCTGCAGGCGCTCACCCGTGAGCAACCCGTCCGGCGTCGCGATCGGCCGGATCTGTACGCCCCAGTTGGCGGCCACGCCCGCTTGCTCGTAGTGCACCAGGTGGGCGTCGGCCTCGAGCAGCAGCTCGGTCCCGGGGCGGGTGAGCAGCGCGACGCCGGTCTGGTTCGCCTGGGTACCGGAGGGGAAGAACAGCGCGTCGCCCGTGCCGAGGAGCTCCGCGACGCGCTGCTCGAGCCGGCGCGTGGTCGGGTCACGATCGAGGACATCGTCGCCGACTTCGGCCTCGGCCATCGCGCGGCGCATCCCCGGCGACGGCCGCGTGACCGTGTCGCTCCGCAAATCGACCGGCGCCGCGGTCATCCGAGCTGCACGCGCTGCAACCGGCGCAAGCGGACGAGGTCGTACATCTCCGCGACCTCGCCGCCGAGCAGGAACAGATACGCGGTGTAGTAGACCCAGAGCAGGAACAGGACCAGGGCCACGACGTTCGCGTCCGAAGCGACCCGATCGAGCGTGGCGAACCGCGTCACGTAGAGCGCGTACAGCCGCTTCGCGACCTCGAAGCCGAGGGAGCAGAACACGGCCGCGACGAGCGCGGTGCGCCAGTGGATCCGCCGGCTCGGCAGCAGCTTGAAGATCACGAAGAAGAGCAGCACGCCGAGCGCGAACGCGGTCGTCTCTAGGCCGAAGCGCCACAGCCAATCGAGCAGGAAGCTGCGGCTCACGCTGCTCGCGTTCCGCGCCTCCCACGCCGCCAGCACGCCGCTCAACACGAGCAGCGCGCCGGTGCAGCACACCATGCCGAGATCGAGCAGCTTGGCCATCGGCCAGGTGCGCCGCTCGTCGGTGTCGAACACCTCGTTGAGCGCCGCCCGCAGCCCGCCGAACAGCCGGGTGGAGAACCAGAGAAACAGCGGCAGGCCGACCGCGGTGAGCCGGCCGCGGTGGCGCACCACGCCGGCCAGCGTCGCCTCCACCTGCGCGAACACCTTATCGGTGTCGCCGCCGGGCGCCGTCGGGAGGAAGCGCGACAGCAGCTCGTGCAGCTGCACCTGGTGCGTCGTGATCTGATGCTGGACGAGGGAGCCGACGACGGCGAGCAGCACCGCGACGAACGGGATGATGGTGAGGAGGAGATCGAACGACAGGGCGCTCGCGAGGAAGGGGATGTTGTCCTCGTAAGCCGCCTCGACGGTGCGGCGGACGATGCCGGTCAGCGACCGATGCCAGCCGCCGTCGGCCTTCACGCGGAGGGCTCGTCCTCCTCCTCGGCGCCGTGCCCCTGCCCCGGCCGGGCGCCGCGACGACGGCGCTTCGCGTCGGTGAGGCGGCGCTCGAGCGCCTCCCGCACGGGCGGCTCGTCCGCGTCCTCGTCTTCCGCCTCCAGCAGCTGCCCCAGCTCGCCGGCCTTCTCGGTCGCGAGCTCCCGCAGCCCGCGGAGCCGGCGCGTCAGCTTGGTGCGGGTCGCGTCGCCCGGCTCGGGCGCGAACAGGAACCCGAGCACCGCCCCCAGCCCGAGTCCGAGCAGGAACGACCCGAACCCCGACCCTCGCTCGCTCACTCGCCTGCCTCCAAGTCGTCCGGCGCCGCGACGGCCACGGGACGCGGCTGCGCGTGGGATTGGAGCGGCGGCTTGACGTAGCGATCGGTGGCGGCGCGGGTGCCGGTCACGCGCAGCTGCTCGAACAGGAAGGCGAACGTCTTCTCGAGGTCGGCGCCGATCGCGTCCCGCACGTCCGCCGGCAGATCCCACAGCCGCCGCTTGAACGGCCCGATGGCCCGCTTGCGGCTCTTGTAGATGAACTGCTCCTCCGTGTCTCCCTTCTTCCATTCGTCTTTGCACTCGCCCTTGACCCAGTCGTTGAGCTCGCGCCGGAATTCGGCCGGCAGCCTGGGGTGGTCGAAGACGATGTTCTGGAAGTTGGTCGCCAGGTGGATCTCGATCGCCTCGCACTTGGGGAAGTGGCTGAAGGCGTCCGGCGGCAGCGTCGAGGCGCCGTGCTGCACCGCACCGCCCAGACGGTACGTGGCGCGCGCTGCGGCGGACAGGGCCCGCAGCGCCTCGAGGTCGAGCTGCACCCTGGCGATCGAGCCGTCGGGGAGCACCACGCCGCCGTGGCTCGTCCCCGTCTGCACCGAGATCTTGCTGATCCCCGCGTACGGGGGGGGGCCCAAGGACTGGAGCGTGCGGCGATAGCCCTCCATGAACGCGTGCAGCTCGTGCACGTCGGAGTTCTTGCCCCCGACCTCCCCGATCTCTGCGCCGACCGACACGGTCACGCCGTCCGGCTCGCGCTCGCGGATGAACTTCGTCAGCTCGGCGGCGCGCTCGTAGTTGACGCGCTGCTGCTCGTCGAGCGTGGCCTTGGAGAGGTCCACGAGGGTGGAGGTATCCACATCGATGTTGTAGAAGCCGGCGTGCAGCTCTTCCTCGATCAGCGTGCGGATGGCCTGCAGCTCCGCCTCGGGGTCGGCGGCGTACTTCTTGGCGTTGACTTGGACGTGGTCGCCCTGGATGAAGAGCGGTCCGGTGAAGCCCTCGCGCAGCGCCGCCGCGGTCATCACCGCGACGTACTCGCCCGGCCGCTGCTCCGTGTAGCCGATCTCGGAGCGGGCGATCTCGCA
>QHTX01000100.1:0-13587 GCA_003220975.1 Gemmatimonadota bacterium
CACGCCGGGCGCGGTTTCGCTCGGCGACCCGACCAGCACGCCGGGAAGGTGGATAGGGGGGCTGGGTCGCCACACGAACAGCCGGGGTCCTGCGGGCTCCATCGCGCCGGCCACGAGCGCGGCGACTGCGGCGGGATCGCCCGTCTCGAAGCCCTGGGCCGTCCAGATGCGGATGGCCCCCCTGTCCCCCCCGCCCCCAGCGCCCCCCCCGCCCTCTTCGGGCGCGGGTGCCGGGAGCTCGAACGGCTCGCGGGGGCGGGCGTTCCACCGGGTCGAGTCGCCGCGCTCGTTCCCCTCCTTCCCCCGCCCTCCCTCCCACCGCGGCACCAAGGCCGTGGCCAACCGGAACGTGCGGCGCGGATATGGCAGCTGGGACCGGAGTGCCGCGGGCAGGCTGTCCGCAGGGCGGATCAGCGGCGCCAGCATGCCCGCCCAGACGTGCGCGAGCGAGTCGGCCCCGGGCGCGAGAAACAGATGGGTGTCGCCGCTCGCGGCGCCCACGATGCCGACGAGCCCAGCGCGCAGATAACGGACGTCGCGCCCGTCCCACAGCACCGGTCGGGCGAGCGGGAACGACGCCGATTCGAGATAACCATACGCGATCCACCACAGGGCACCGTCCGCTACGACCGGCGTCGCGTCGTCGAAGCGCGCGAACGGCGCGAGCCGCGCGAGCCGGTCTGGAACGTCGCGATGCCACAGGAGCGCGAGGCCGTCGGTGCCGGCACGGGTGAGCTCCATGCTCTGCAGCGCCCACGCGAGCGCCGTCCGTCGCCAACCGCCGGTGAGCGGGAGACCCGCGCCGCGCAGCGCGGGCCAGGTGTCGGGCGCCGCTACCGCAAATTCGCGGAACCCGGGACCGAACCAGATCGTCGAGTCGCGCGTGAGGAGCGGCGCGAAGTCGAGACCGGTGTCGCCCTCCACGGCGGCGACCGGCCGGCCGGCATGCGTCCAGGGGCCACGATGGATCTCCGTCCATTCCGGGATGGGCCGGGTGTGCGCCAGGCTGTCGAGGTCAGGCATCGGGACGACGATCCACGTCGCCCGCCCGCTGCCGAGCCGGCGCGGGAGGAGGGCCGCGGCGGTCGGGGTGGCGCGCGCGCCGAGGTACTCGCGCCGCCGCGCCACCGCGAGCACGCGGGGCCCGTCCCACAGAGGCACGGTCGTGGCCGCGGCCTCGAGGCTCGGGAATCCGGGCGGTGCTCGCGAGTCGGGCCCCTCCCCGTCGAGGCCGAACGCTAGCGCTTCGAGCCGCCGCTCGTCGGCGGCAAGCCCGCCGTCGAGTGGCTGCCTCGACCTGTTGCGGCTCCCACCCACGGCGACCATCGCCGGCAGCACGAGGAACGCGACGAAGGAGCCTCCGAGCAGGGCACCCCAGCTCCCGGCCAGGAGCGCCGACTTCTCCCGCACCCCCCACACGAGGCTCGCCACCGTTGCAGCGACGCCTAACACTGCGATGAGCGGGGCGGCGGGGAGTCGCGTCGCCAGGGCCCGGCGCGTGAGCGCGCCGTGCAGCCCGGCGACTGCCTGCACCGGGTCGAGCAGCGCTCCCCAGGTGAGGGTCAGGCCGAGGCACGCGAGCAGCACGCCGAGATGGGCGCGCGCATGCGCGCTGGCGTACGGCAGCCAGCGGCGAAACCGCAGCGAGCCGATCCCCAGGTAGAGCAAGGCGACGATGGCCGTGGCCGACAGGGTGGCGACGAGCGCGAAGCTCCGCAGGCGCTCGGTCCACGGCAGCCGCGCGAGGTAGTAACCGACGTCGCGATGCAGCACGGGGTCCGCGATCCCGAACGTGGGCGGCCGGGCGGCGAGCGCCGCTTCCTGCCACGCGTCGCCCGTGCCGAGCGTGAGGAGGACACCGTACACCAGACCGCACGCGACCGTGCCGGCGAGGAGCAGGCGCTGGGGAACGGCCTCCACGATCTCCAGATCGCCGAGCCGGCGCGGCAGCTGGACCGAGCCGATGGCGCGATAGACGAACAGCAGGTTCCCCGTGGCCCAGCCGATGGCCGCGAGCAGGAACAGGCCCCGCACGAGCCGCGCCAGGTCGCGCATCATGAGATACATGCCGCCGCCCGGGATGGTGGCCGCCCAGGCGCGCTCCGTCGTCTCGAGCGCCAGCCAGCGGCCGCCCACCAGAACCACGACCAGCAGACCAGCGCCGAGCAGGAACGCCCACCGCCGGCGGGCGCGCGTCACACTCGTATGCCCTGCTCGGCGAGCCATCGCTCGACTTCGACGCGGTACGCCGCGAGCGTCGCCGGGGTGCCGGCCTCGAAGCGGAGCACGAGCACCGGCTGCGTGTTGGAGGCGCGCAGCAGGCCCCAGCCGTCGGCGAACGTGATCCGCACGCCGTCCAGCGTGGACACGGGATACCTCGCGGCGAAGTGCTTCGCGGCGCGCGCCACGACGTCGAACTTGCGGTCGTCGGGACAGTCCACGCGCAGCTCGGGAGTGGACACGGTCTGCGGGAGGTCCGCGAGCAGGCGCGAGAGCGGGCCGCCCCGCTCGGCGACGTACCGCAGCAACCGTGCGGCTGCGAACAGGGCGTCATCGAAGCCGTACCAGTCGCCGCCGAAGAACATGTGCCCGCTCATCTCGCCCGCGAGCGGCGCGCCCAGCTCTTTCATTTTCTGCTTGATGAGCGAATGCCCCGTCTTCCACATCGTCGGCCGGAGCCCGGCGCGCACGAGTTCCTTCGAGAGCACCTCGGAGCACTTCACGTCGAAGATCACCGCATGCCCCGGCCCCATGCGGCGCGCGAGGTCGCGGGCGAGGAGCACCAGCAGCTGATCGCCGAACACGACGCGGCCCTGCTCGTCTACGGCGCCGATGCGGTCGCCGTCGCCGTCGAACGCGATGCCGAGCTCGGCCTGCTCGCGGACGACTGCGGCCCGCAGGTCGCGCAGGTTCTCGAGCACGGTGGGATCGGGATGGTGATTCGGAAACGTGCCGTCCGATTCGCAGAACAGCGACACGACTTCGGCGCCGAGCTGGCGGAGTGTGTCGGCCGCCACGAGACTGGAGACGCCGTTACCGCAGTCCACGACGACCTTGACCGGCCGGGGCAGCGGCCCGTTGCGCTGGACGACCGCCTCCCGATACCTAGGCAGAATCGATTCGTCGGACTCGCGCGTGCCGCCGGGGATCGCGAAGAGGCGTCCGGATTCGATGTGCTCGCGGAGGCGCTGAATGCCGCCGCCGTACACCGGCTCCGCCCCGAGCACCATCTTGATGCCGTTGAATTCAGGGGGGTTGTGAGAACCGGTGACCTGGATCCCGCCATCGACCCGCAGCGTGTGCGTGGCGAAATACAGCGCCGGCGTGGGCAGCTCACCGACGTCGATGACCGTCCCGCCCGCGGTCACGATTCCATCAATCAGGGCGTCGGCCAGCGATTTTCCGGACGGCCTGTTGTCCCGGCCGACCGCTACGCGCGGGCGCTCGTGCCACGTCTTCCCGCCCCACAGCGTCACGAACGCCTGTCCAATGGCGCGCGCGACTTCGGGCGTCAGCTGATCGCCCACGGTGCCGCGAATGTCGTACTCGCGAAAGATGGCGGCGGGGAGCTTCATGGAGCCCGCCCGGGGTCAGTGGCCCGGGATGGTCGGCCCTGGAGCGGCGACGCCCGGTGCGGCTGCGGGCGGGGGCATCAGCGCGGCGGCGCTCGTGCGGGCGAGATCGAGCAAGCGGTTGGGCCGGACGCCGAAGAACAGCAGGCCGGCGACCGAAAGCGCGACGACGGCGCCGCCGAGCCGGCCGAGCTGCATACCGACGTGCGCCTGCGCGAACGGCTCGGGCTTCATGTACATCGCCATAATCACGGGGAGATAGTAGCCCGCCGAGACGACGCTCGTAAGGACGAGGACGGTCGCGAGGGCGGGCTCGTGGGCCGCGGTGGCCGCGACCAGGATGTACCATTTGCCGATGAACCCGGCGGTAACGGGGAAGCCCAGCAACGAGAGCATGCAGATCGCGAGCGCGAAGGCGAGCCACGGGCGCTGTTGGGCCAGGCCGGCCAGGTCGTCGATCAGGACGTGCAGGGCGAACGCCGCGAGCGTCATTAGGGTGTAGGCGACGAGATAGAACAGGAACGCCGCCGCGCCGAGGCTCGTCCCCGTCGCGACCGCGACGAGCAGGTAGCCCGCGTGCGCGATCGAAGAGTAGGCGAGCATCCGCTTCACGGTGCGCTGCGCCAGCGCGATGAGGTTGCCCCCGACCATCGTCGCGATTGCGAGCCACCACACGACGTGCTGCCACGCCGGCACCGACCCGAAGGCCTCGCCCAGCACGCGAAACAGGGCGGCGAACGCCGCCGCCTTCACCGCGGTCGCCATGTAGCCGGTGACCGGCGTCGGCGAGCCGTCGTACACGTCGGGCGCCCACATATGGAACGGCACCGCGGCGACCTTGAACCCGAACCCGACGAGCAGCAATCCCAGGCCGATCAGCAGCATCGCGTTCGACTGCAGGCTGAGCGTGCGGATCTGCACGCCGATCAGCGTCAGGTTGGTGGTCGCGGTCGCGCCGTACACGAGCGCGATCCCATACAGCAGGAAGCCGGACGCGAACGCCCCGAGCAGGAAGTACTTGAGCGCCGCCTCGGCGGCGGGGGCGCTGTGGCGGTTGATCCCCGCGAGCACGTAGACGCATACGCTCATCAGCTCGAGACCGAGGAACACCACGATCAGATCCTCGCCGCCCGCCATCAGCATCATACCCAGCGTCGCGAACAGGACCAGGACGTAATACTCGGGGGCGAGCAGGTGCTCGCGCTCGAGGTAGTGGAACGAGACGAGGACCGTGAGCGCGGCGGTGCCGAGCAGCAGCCAATCGGACACGAAGCGGAAGTCGTCGGCGGCGATCATGGCCGGGATGCCCACCGCGTGCGCACCGTTCCACCACAGCCACCAGGTCGTCACCGCCGCGGCCCCGAGGCCCGCGAGGGTCGCCGCGCCCGCCGCGCGCAGGTCGGCGACCGTGCGATGACGCCACGCCACGAGCAGCAGCACGCCGAGCCCGGCGGCCGTAAGCACCAGCTCCGGGGCGAGCGCCGTCATCAGGTCGGCGTAGCTCGAGAGATCGAGATTCATCGGCCGGCCGTCATGGCGGCGGCGGAGGCGCGCACCGACTGGATGAACTGCAGCGCGGCCGGCTCCGTGCGCCGCAGGATCGGCTTCGGGTACACCCCGATCCACACGATGCACGCGACGAGCGGCAGCAGCACCGCCAGCTCGCGCGGCGTCAGGTCGGGCAGCCGCTCGTTCTCCGGCTTATCGAGCGGGTTGTAGATCACGCGCTGCAGCGCGGGCAGCAGGTACATGGCGGCGACGATCACGCCGCCGGCGGCGATCGTGGCCGCCACCGGGTAGGTCCGGAAGGCGCCGAGCAGGATGAGGAACTCCCCCACGAACCCGTTAGTGGCCGGGAGCCCGATCGAAGAAAGCGACACGAGCGTCAGCACCGCCGCGAGCAGGGGCACGACTCTCGCGATCCCGCCGAAGGCGGCGATCATGCGCGAGTGGCGCCGCTCGTACAGCATCCCGGCGAGAAAGAACAGCGCGCCCGTCGAAATGCCGTGATTGATCATCACCAGGAGCGCCCCCTGCACGCTCTGCAGCGTGAGCGCCCAGATGCCGAGCATCACGAAGCCGAGGTGGGCGACCGACGAGTACGCGATCAGCTTCTTGAAGTCGGGTTGCACCATCGCGACCAGACCGCCGTAGATGATCCCGACGAGCGCCAGCACGACGATCGCCGTTTGCACCGCCGGGTGCAGGGCCACCTGCGGGAAAAACGGCACGGCGAAGCGCAGGAACCCGTACGTGCCCATCTTCAGCAGGATCCCCGCGAGGAGCACGGAGCCGGCGGTCGGCGCCTCGACGTGCGCGTCCGGCAGCCACGTGTGAAACGGAAACATCGGGACTTTGATCGCGAACGCCAGGAAGAACGCGCCGAACAACCAGAAGGCCACGGGGCCGAGCGCGCCCGGGTTCGTCATCAGATAGGCGTAGGAGAACGAGATCACGCCCGTGCGCTGGGCCGTGAGATACACCAGGGCGAGGATCGCGACCAGCATCAGGAGCGACCCGAAGAACGTGTACACGAAGAACTTGATGGCCGCGTACAGGCGGTTCTCCCCGCCCCACACCCCGATGATGAAGTACATCGGGATCAGCATGACCTCCCACATCACGTAGAACAGGAAGAGATCGAGCGAGACGAACACCCCGAGCATTCCCGCCGTGAGCAAGAGCATCAGGGCGTAGAAGCCACGCTCGCGCGTCGTGATGTAGCTGTAGCTCCCCAGCACGGAGAGCGGCACGAGGAAGGTCGTGAGCAGGACGAGGAACAGGGAAATCCCGTCCACGCCGACGGCGTAGCGGATCCCCCAGGCGGGAATCCACGGGACATCGAGCTGGAACTGCATGCCGCCCGCGGGCACGAAGGTCCACCACAAGGGCAGTGCGATGGCGAACTCGGCGAGGCTCGCGGCGAGCGCGACGTGCTTCGCCCAGCGCGTCGGCACGAGCAGCAGGAGCAGCGCCGCCAGGGCGGGCCACGCGATCAGCGCGGTGAGCACCGCTCGCTCGTACACCGGTTACCGCACCGCCGCGCCGAGCACGGCCAGGACGCCGATCACGAACAGCACCACGTAGAAGCCGACTTCGCCGGTCTGCAGCCGGCTCCCCACCCAGCCAAGCGCGCGGGACGCGACGGCGCTGCCGTTCACGAGCAGGCCGTCCACCAGCCGGGCGTCGACGACCTTCCACAGGACCTCGCGTGACAGCCACATCACGGGCCGCACGAGGACGGCGTCGTACAGCTCGTCCACGTACCACTTTTTCCAGAGCACGCGACCCAGCCCGGTCTCGGGTGGCGCGAGCCGCGCCGGCACCAGCGCCTCCGGCTTGAGGAGTCGCAGGGCGCCGACGATTCCGAGCGCGGCCACGGCCACGGCGCCGAGGACGAGCGCCCACTCGGTGGCACGCGATAGCTCGACCGCGGGTTGCAGGCGGTCGGCGGCCGCGGTGACGGGCTCGAGCCAGCGGTGCAGCCACGTGCCCCCGCCGAACAATGGCGACACGTTGAGCGCGCCGCCCGCGAGCGTCAGCCCGCCCAGCGCGACGAGCGGCCCGGTCATCACCCACGGGGCCTCGTGGAGGTGAGCCCGGGCGCCTTCTCCGGTCCGGTTCGCGCCGTGGAAGGTGTAGAGCATCAGCCGGGTCATATAGAACGCGGTGAGCAGGGCGGCCGCGATGCCCATGGCCCAGAACGCGTACCAGATCGGGCGGACCGCGCCCTGTGCGAACGCCGCGCTCAGGATCTCGTCTTTCGAGAAGAAGCCGGCCAGGGGCGGCAACCCCGAGATCGCGAGCGTCGCGATCCACATCAGGGACGCGGTCCAGGGGAGCTGGTGCCGCAGGCCGCCCATGTTGCGCATGTCCTGGGCATCGTCATGGGCGTGCGTCGCGTGGTAGGCGTGGTGCATCGCGTGGATCACGCTGCCCGCGCCCAGAAAGAGGAGCGCCTTGAAGAACGAGTGCGTCGCGAGGTGGAAGATGCCGGCGGCGTGCGCTCCCGTGCCGACGCCGAGGAACATGTAGCCGAGCTGCGAGATGGTCGAATAGGCGAGCACCCGCTTGATGTCCCATTGCTTCAGGGCGATCGTCGCCGCGAACAGCGCCGTGAGGGCACCGACGCCGGCCACCACGGCGCTCGCGACGGGCGCGAGTGCGAACAGCACGCCGCACCGCGCCACGAGGTACACGCCGGCCGTGACCATCGTGGCGGCGTGGATCAGCGCCGACACTGGCGTCGGGCCCTGCATCGCGTCGGGGAGCCACGTGTACAGGGGGATCTGGGCGGACTTGCCGGTGCAGCCGAGGAACAAGAACAGCGTGATGGCGGTGATCAGCGCCCCGCCCGGGGGGAAGGTGCCGGCGGCGCGGGAGAACACGTCACCGAAGTCGAGCGAGCCGGTGGCGCGGAACAGCAGGAACATCGCCACCAGGAACCCGACGTCCCCGATGCGGTTGACGATGAACGCCTTCTTCCCGGCGTCGGCGTTGATCTGCTCGTTGAACCAGAACCCGATCAGCAGGTAGGAGCAGAGCCCCACTCCTTCCCAGCCGACGAACATCACCGGGAAGCTCGCGCCCAGCACCAGCATCAGCATGAAGAACACGAACAGATTGAGGTACGCGAAGTAGCGCGCGTACCCCGGATCGTCGTGCATGTAGCCCACGCTGAACAGGTGGATCAACGCGCCGACGCCGGTGACCACGAGGATCATCACGGCCGACAGCCGGTCGAGCTGCAGCGCGAAGTGGACCTGCAGGTCGCCCACGGGCAGCCATTCCCAGTAGCGCTGCACGACCGGCTCGCCGCCCGGAAGCCGCGCGAACGCCACCACGGCGCCCGCCGCGGCGGCGAAGGCGAGGAGCAGCACGCCGACGCCGATCAGCGATACCGCGCGCTTCGCCCCGGGTCGGGTGAGCGCCAGGGCGCCGTTCAGCACGAAGCCCGCGAGCGGCAATGCCGGCACCAGCCAGAGGGCGTCGAGCAGCGAGCCGGGCATCACCCTTTGAGCAGGTTGATGTTCTGGAGATTCAGCGTCTGGCGGTGGCGGTAAATGGCGAGGATGATCGCGAGGCCGACGGCGGCCTCGGCGGCCGCGACCGCCATCACGAAGAACACGAATACCTGGCCGGCGACGCCGAGCCGCTGCGCCAGCGCCACGAACGTGAGGTTCACGGCGTTGAGCATCAGCTCGACGCACATGAAGATCACGATCGCGTTCCGACGCAGCAGCACGCCGGCGACGCCCAGCGCGAACAGCACGGCCGAGACGAGGAGGGCGGGTCCGAGCAGCATCACAGCCTGCGCTTGGCCAGGACGACCGCGCCTACGATGGCAGCGAGCAGCAGGACGCTCGTGATTTCGAACGGCACGAGATACGCGTCGAACAGCGGGCGCGCGACGCTCCCCACCATCCCCTGCTCTGCGGCCGCGCGGGCCATCGCGTCCGGCGGCAGCAGGATCGCCGCCGGAGGACCCGCCACCCGCAGCACGCCGAGCTGGAAGCCCAGCACGCCCGCGAGCGCCACGCCCACGGCCAGGCCCAGCGGCCCCTTGATGTCGGTGGCGGCCTGGCGACCCAGGTTGAGCAGCATGATGACGAACAGGAACAGCACCATGATGGCGCCGGCATACACCAGCACCTGGAGCACCGCGATGAATTGGGCGTCGAGCACGACGAACAGCGCGGCGAGCGAGAACAGCGTGACCACGAGCCACAGGGCGCTCGCCACCGGGCTGCGGCGGGTGATGCAGAAGACGGCGCTCCCGATCGCGAGACCCGCGAACGCCCAGAAGATGATCACGCTCCCGCTCACGGCCTATTCGCCCTTCGGATCGGAGGGGTCCCACAGCGTCGAGACGGGGTGCGTCTGCGCGCACAGGCGCTCCAGGTCGTACACGAACCGGTCCCGCGAGAACTCGGAATTCTCGTAGTGCACGCCTACGTGGATGGCCTCCTCGGGGCAGACCTCCTGGCAGTAGCCGCAGAACACGCAGCGGAACTCATCGATCTCGTAGATCAGCGGATAGCGGTTGCCCTGCTCGTCCTCGCCGGGCACGAGCTTGATGCAGTTGGCGGGACAGATTTGCGGGCACAACCCGCAGGCCACGCACTTGGCGCGTCCCTGCTCGTCGGTGAGCATGCGGTGCGTGCCCCGCCAGCGCGGGGAGAGCGTCCAGTCCCGGGTGCTCTTCTCCTCGGGGTACTGCATCGTGACCTTGGGCCGAAACAAGTGCTGCAGCGTCAGCACCATGCCCTTGAGCGTGGCCCGCACGTACGACACCTGCGCCCCCGGCCGCCGCATCACCTTGACGCCGATCGCCATCAGGCGTTCCCGCCTTCCGGCGCCACCGAGCCCGCGACGATGTGCCCGCGGTCGAGCACGAAGAACAGCGGGATCGCGAGCAGCACGTTGAGGGCGAACAGCGTCAGCGCGAACCGCGTGTCGTACGTCCAGGCGAGCCGGTCGTGGAGCAACCAGATGGCGGTCGCGATCACGGACAGATAGCCGAGCGCGAGCGGGAGCATGACCTTCCAGCCGAGCGCCATCAGCTGGTCGTACCGGAAGCGCGGCAGCGTCCAGCGCACCCAGATGTAGAGGAACAGGAAGAACAAGACCTTGGCCGAGAACACCGCAAGCGTGGCGAGCGTCTTCCATACCGTCCAGGGCGGCGTGTTGTCCCACGTCGTGAAGGGGACGTCCCAGCCGCCGAAGAACAACGTCGTCATCAGCGCCGACGCCGTCACCATGTTCGAGTACTCGGCGATGTAGAACATCGAGAACTTCATCGCGCTGTACTCGGTGTGGTAGCCGGCGATGAGCTCGGCTTCCGCCTCCGGCAGGTCGAACGGCAGCCGGTTGGTCTCGGCGAACGCGGCGACGACGAAGATGAAAAAGGCGAGCGAGAGCGGGAACACGTTCCACGTGAAGAGCGACGAGGACTGCCGCGCGATCACCTCGGTGAGCGTCACGTTCTGGGCGAGGAGCAGCACCGCCACGGTGCTCATCCCCATCGCGATCTCGTAGGAGATCATCTGCGCCGAGGCCCGCAACCCGCCCAGGAGCGAGTACTTGTTGTTGGACGACCACCCCGCGAGCACGATGCCGTACACCCCGAGCGAACCGAAGGCGAGAATGTAGAGGAAGCCGACCGGCAGGTTCGCGACGACCATGTCGACGTCGCCCCAGCGGGTGGGGAGCGGTGCGGCGAAGGGGATCACCGCGAACGCGAGCAGCGCCGGCACGAAGGACATGGCCGGCGCCAGCAGGAACAGCGCCTTGTCGGCCTGCGCGGGGAGCGTCTCCTCCTTCATCAGATTCTTCAGGCCGTCGGCCGCGGGCTGCAGCAGTCCCTGCGGGCCCACGCGGTTCGGACCGAGCCGATCCTGCATCCAGGCACAGATGCGCCGCTCGGCGAGCGTGAGCAGGGCCACGCCCACCATGATCGCGGTGAAGACCACGATGATCTTGATGATCGAACTGACGATGAAGAACGTCACGCCGGCACTCCCGCGCCGACGCTCACCCGCTGGCCCACGAGCCCGACGCTCGAGTAGGAGAGCCCCGCGAACGGCGCGACCCTTTCCGCTAACACGTCGAAGGCCGCTGAGGCGCTCGCCAGGTGCTCGCCGCGCCGCAGCGTGACCAAGAGCTCCGAGAGCACCCACCACGCCGGGCGGGCCATCCCGGGCGCCGGCTTGGCCTGGAAGTAGCGCTGCACGCGCCCGTCGCGGTTGACGAACGTCCCGTCCTCCTCGGCGACGTTGGCGATCGGCAGCACCGCCTCGGCGCCACGCGCGCCTTCGGGGAGCACCGTTCCCACATAGATCAGCGCCCCCGCCGTGCGCACCGCGACCTCGGGCTCATCGAGCACGAGGACCACGGCGGCCGATTCCGCCGCCGCCAGCACCGCGGGATAGTCGCGACGGTAGCCTAGGAGCTCCGCCCCCGTGCCGTTGGGCGCCCGCTCGGCTCGGAGCGCCAGGTCCGGCACGCCGGGCAGCGGCGCTTCCTCTCCCATCACGACCTGGAAGGCGCCCGTCCAGTCGAGCCCCGCTCCCCCCCCTCCGAGCAGCTCGCGCGCGAGGAACAGCGCCTCCGTCGACGCGCGCGGCGAGACGAGCGCCACCGCACGGCCGGCCGCGCCCCGCAGCCGTGTGGCCACGTGCTCGACCGCCTCGTCCCAGTCCGTGGCGCGCAGCTCGCCGTCCCGCCGCACGAGCGGCGCCTCGATCCGGTCGCCGCGATTCATCCAGCGGTAGTTCATCCGACCGTGATCGCAGATGAAGTAGCGGTTCACCTCGAGGTTGGGGCGCGGGCGCACCCGCACCACGACGTTCTCGCGCGTGTCGAGCGTCACGTTGCATCCCTGCGAGCAGCCGGTGCACACCGCCGCCGTCTTGTCGAGCTCCCAGGCCCGCGCCTTGTGCAGGAAGTCTTTCGAGAGGAGCGAGCCCACCGGGCAGAGATCGACGACGTTGCCAGCCCAGGGGTGATCGAGCCGCTCGTCCGGATGGATCCCGATGTACGCCCGGTCGCCCCGTTCCGACACATTCAACACGGGCTCCTTGGCGACGTCCTCCATGAAGCGCACGCAGCGCGTGCACAGGATGCAGCGGTTGGGGACGTACAGCACGTCGGGCCCGAAGTCCTCGACGGGGTTGAAGCGCTTGGCGTAGTCGGGGCTGTAGCGCGTCGCGGGGCGGCCTTCCTGGAACGTGAAGTCCTGCAACTCGCACTCGCCCGCCTGGTCGCAGATCGGGCAGTCGAGCGGGTGATTGATGAGCAGGAACTCGAGCACGCTCGTGCGGGCGCGCTTCGCCTGCTCCGCCTGCGTCTTCACCACCATGCCCTCGGTCGCCTGCGTGGCGCATGCGATGGCGAGCTTGGGCTGCTTCTCGATCTCCACGAGACACATGCGGCACAAGCCCGCGACGGGAAGCCCCGGGTGATAGCAGTAGTGGGGGACGAGCACGCCCGCCTGCTTCGCGGCCTCGATGACGAGCGTCCCCTTCGGCACGCTCACCGGCACCCCGTCGATCGTGAGATTGACCACGTCGTCGGGCATCAGGCCGCCAGCACCGGGTGCTTCTTCCCGGAGAGGTAGGCTTCGAACTCGCTCCCGAACTTCTTGATCCCCGACACGATCGGGGCGGCGCAGGAATCGGAGAGCACGCAGATCGTCTTGCCCGTCATGTTCTCGGAGAGATCGAGGAGCAGGTCGAGGTCCGCCGCCTTGCCCTGCCCTGCGAGAATGCGTTCCAGGATCTTGGTGGCCCACGCCGTGCCTTCGCGGCACTGCGTACACTGGGCACAGGACTCGTGCGCGTAGAAGCGCGCCAGGCGCATGATCTGGTAGACCATGTCCGCCGAGTCGTCGAACACGATCACGCCGCCCGAGCCGAGCATCGAGCCCTGTTCGACGACGCCCTCGTAGTCGAGCAGGCAGCGCTCGCTCTCTTCCCGGTTCAGGATGGGGACGGACGAGCCGCCCGGGATGCAGGCCTTGAGGGTCCGCCCCGGCGGCATCCCGCCGCACAGCTCGTACAGCAGGTCCTTGAGCGGAAAGCCCATCGTGACCTCGTAGTTGCCGGGCTTCTGGATGTGGCCGCACACCGAGATCAGCTTCGTGCCGGTGCTCTTCGGGCTCGAGAGTGCGAGTCTCTTGTACCAGGCCGCGCCGTTCTGGAGGATGTGCGGCACCGCCGCGAGCGTCTCGACGTTGTTGATGGTCGTGGGCATGCCGAACACGCCGAACGCGGCGGGAAAGGGCGGCTTGATCCGCGGATTGCCGCGCTTGCCCTCGATCGAGTTCATGAGCGCCGTCTCTTCACCGCAGATGTAGGCGCCCGCGCCGCGGTGCAGGTGGATCTTGATCTTGCCGAACACGCCGGCCGCGTTCGCCTCGGTCAGTGCCCGCTCCATGATCGCGTAGGGCTCGGTGAACTCGCCCCGGATGTAGATGTAGGCCACCTCGGCCTGGATCGCGTGCGCCGCGACGGCG
>QHTX01000100.1:13669-15152 GCA_003220975.1 Gemmatimonadota bacterium
ACCACTTGAGGCCGGTGGGGAACCCGGCCCCGCCCCGTCCGCGCAGCCCCGACTCCTTCACGACGTCGGTGACCTTCGACGGCTCCATCGTCAACACCTGGTGCAGGACCTCGTAGCCGCCGCGCTTCACCCAGCCTTTGTAGGTGCGCGCGTCGACCTCGCCGAAGTGCTTGGACAGGAGCACCGTTTCTTTGGGATGCGGTTTGTGGGGGTAGCCCACTTAGACCTCCATTGCGGATTGCGGATTGTGGATTGCGGATTCGAAGGGCCGCCCATCCAATTCGCAATCCGAAATCCGCAATCCGCAATTGATCATCACTTGTACTTCCTCACGAGTTGCGGGACTTTTTCCGGCGTCACGCTCTCGATGAAGTCGTCGTCGATGAGCACGGGCGTCGCGAACCCGCAGGCGCCGAGGCATTCCACTTCGATCACCGTCCACTTGCCGTCGGGGCTCGTCGCCCCGAGCTCCTTGGCGCCGGTCGCGTCGAGCAGCGCCCGGACCACGGCCTCCGCGCCACACAGGTTGCAGGGCGAGGTCGTGCACACCTGCACGAAGTGCTTCCCGACCGGGTGCTGGTGGAACATCGTGTAGAACGTCACCACGCCCTTCACGTAGGCCGGCGTGAGGCCGAGCACCTCGGCCACCTCGGTCATGTTGCGGTCCGAGATCCAGCCGCGCGCCTGCTGCACCAGCCACAGCGCGGGCAGCAGTGCCGCCTGCTTCGCGGGATAGCGGGTGAGGATCTCGTGCAGCTGGTCCAGGATCTTGCCGGTGAAGACGGGTTGGTACTCCTCGGTGCCCGGCGCCGGGTGTGCCGTCACGCTCATCGATCCACCTCGCCCATGACGATGTCGACCGACGCGTTGATCGCGATCAGGTCGCTCAACAGGTGGCCCTCCGCCATCTTGGGAAGCGCCGAGAGGTTGATGAACGACGGCGGCCGGATCCGCCACCGCACCGGCTTCGCCGTGCCGTCCGAAACCAGGTAATTGCCCAGCTCGCCCTTCGGGTTCTCAATCCCCACGTAGGCCTCGCCCACCGGCGCCTTCACGCCCTCCATCACCTGCTTGAAGTGGTAGATCATCGCCTCCATGTCGTTCATGGCGCGCGACTTGGGTGGGAGGATGACACGGGGGTCGGCGACGTTCACGGGGCCGGCGGGGAGCCGCTCGAGCGCCTGCGCCAGGATGCGGTTCGCCTGGTGGCACTCCTCGAGCCGCACCAGGTAGCGGTCGTACACGTCGCCGTGCTCCCCCACCACCACGTCGAACTCGTAGGTCTCGTAGTCGAGGTAGGGCTTGTCCTTGCGCACGTCGTACGAGACGCCGCTGGCGCGCAGCATGGGGCCGGAAAGCGAGTAGTTGATGGCCTCCGCGGCCGTGAGCGCGCCGACGCCCTGGGTGCGCCCCACCCACACGGCGTTGCGCGTCAGCACGCGGTCGATCTCGGAGAGCGTCCGGGGGAAGGTCCGGGTGAAAT
>QHTX01000100.1:15247-15800 GCA_003220975.1 Gemmatimonadota bacterium
TGCCGCCCAGGCGGGTCACGCTCGTCGTGAGCCGCGCCCCGGTCCACATCTCCTGCAGGTTGTAGATGCGCTCGCGCTCCTGGAATGCCCACAGGAAGGGGGTGAAGGCGCCCAGATCGATCGAGGTGGTGCCGAGCCACACCATGTGGGAGATGATGCGACTCATCTCACAGGCGATCAGCCGCAGCACGGTGCAGCGCGGGGTGATCGCGATGCCCATGAGCTTTTCCGCCGCCAGCGCGAACCCGACGTTGTTGGCCATCGGCGAGAGGTAATCCGTGCGGTCGGTGAGCGGGATGATCTGGTTGTAGTGCCGGTATTCGCCGAGCTTTTCGAAGCCCGAGTGCAGGTACCCGAGGTGCGGAATGACGCGCACCACGGTCTCG
Source organism: Gemmatimonadota bacterium (assembly GCA_003220975.1). Lineage (GTDB taxonomy): Bacteria > Gemmatimonadota > Gemmatimonadetes > Gemmatimonadales > GWC2-71-9 > AG41. The sequence continues at coordinate 15,634 of QHTX01000100.1, forward strand.
CCGTCCAGCTCGACCACGAGCCGCAGCACGCCGTGGGTGGCGGGATGCTGGGGACCGAGGTTGACGAGCATGTGCTCGCCCGCGAGCTCGGGCTCGACGCCGAGCGGCACCCGGACGGCGTTCCCTGCGGCGTCCACCCCCGGGGTCGCGAGCTCCAGCTCGACGGT
>QHTX01000100.1:15838-17070 GCA_003220975.1 Gemmatimonadota bacterium
CGCTCCTTCATGTCCTCGGGCAGCTCGGCGAAGCCGTCGGCGATCGAGAGCTCCTCCATGGAGTAGTGCGCCTCGGGGTTGGCGGTGAGCGCCTGACGCACCTGCTCGGCCCGGCTGAACCGCCCGCGCAGCGGGAAGTCCTTGCGCAGCGGATATCCTTCGGCGTAGGTCTCCCACATCAGGATGCGCCGCAGATCGGGATGGCCCCGGAACGTCACGCCGAACATGTCGTAGACCTCGCGCTCCAGCCAGTTCGCGCCCCGCCACAGCGGCACGACCGAGTCCACGGTGAGGTCACCCCGCGGATCGAGCTCTACCTTCACGCGCAGGTCGACCCGGCGCTCGAGTGAGCGCAGCTGGTAGGCGACCTCCAGCGGCCGCTCGCGGTCGCGGTATTCGACGGCCGTGACGTCGACGAGGTAGTCGTACTGCTGGCCGGGCGTGTCGCGCAGCCAGCTCAGCACGTCGCGCAGCCGGTCGACCGCGACGTACACGATCGTATCGCCGCACGACTCGACCGCGCGGCCGATCGCGGTGGAGAAGGTCGCTCGCAGGGCGTCGACGGAGGCGTTCACGCCGAGCGGAACTGGTGGACCGAGTTGCCGAACGGCTCGGAGATCTCGTCGATCGTCTCGGGCGGGAGCCGCAGGCCGCGCTCGTCGAGCGGCTGCTCCTGCCGCAGCGCCGGATCGAGCAGCGACTCGCCCTTGATCTTCTTGTGGAGGAGCAGCACCCCGTACAGCAGGCCTTCGGGCCGCGGGGGGCAGCCGGGGACATACACGTCCACGGGCACGATCGTGTCGATCCCCTGGACCATGGCGTAGTTGTCGAAGATGCCGCCCGTGGACGCGCAGGCGCCCATCGAGATCACCCACTTGGGTTGCGGCATCTGGTCGTAGATCCGGCGGATCACCGGGGCGAGCTTGAAGGGCAGCCGCCCCGCGCAGATGAGCACATCGGCCTGGCGGGGGGAAAACGCCTGGCGCTCCATCCCGAAGCGCGCGAAGTCGAAGCGGCTTGCTGCGGTGGCCATGAACTCGATGGCGCAGCACGCCGTGCCGAACGGCATCGGCCACAGGGAGTTGGCGCGTGACCAGTTGACGGCCTTATCGACGCGCGTCACCTGCAACACCCACTTGATCAGCTCTTCGAAGCGGGTGGTGAGCCAATTTGGACTCCCGGAGACTTCCTTCGTCTCGAGAACGCGCTTCATTTAAACGAACCTCGTCGAG
>QHTX01000101.1:0-9683 GCA_003220975.1 Gemmatimonadota bacterium
AAGCACGGCGTGATCGCCGACCGAGAGTACTTCGCCTTTCTCGAGCGAGAGTGCCCGACGGTCGCCAAGCAAGCCGCCCCCCCGGATGTCGTAGAGAGGCTGGTGCGGCGGTCGGTGGAGATCAAAGCCGAGGTGGTGGCCGCGGACGAGCGCGAGGCGGGGCGGCGGGCGATCCTCAACTTCGGCCACACGGTGGGCCACGCGATCGAGGCGACGGCGAAGTCGGACGTGCTGCGCGGCGAAGCGGTGGGGATCGGGATGGCATACGAAGCGCGGCTCGCCGAGGCGCTGGGCGTCGCCGAGACCGGGACGGCGCGCCGCATCTGCGGGCTGCTCGAGGGCTACGGCCTGCCGGTGGAGCTGCCGGACACGGCGACCGTGGACGGGCTCGTCGCGGCGATGCAGCTCGACAAGAAAACGCGCGATGGGACCGTGCGATTCGCGCTGCCGCAGGCCGTCGGGGTGATGTGCGGCGACCGCCAGGCGGGGTGGACCGTCACGGTGCCGGAGCGGGTGGTCCGGGAGGTGCTGGGTAGCGGGAAGGAGAGCGCCCAAACGAGGTAGGGACGCAGCAGGCTGCGCCCCTACCGTACGTCCGAGGTCGGGATTTCCAGTCAGAGCGGCTGGTGCTGCGCGCGCTGTTTCCGGACGCGGTAGATCCCGCGAGCGAGGATGAGCACGCCCACCACTGCGAGCGCGGTGCCGCTGTTCGTCCCGACGAGCGCGAGCGTGCCGGTCAGCCCGCCCACGATGAAGATCAGCCCGATGATGATGCTGGTCATGGCGCCCCCAAAGAAAAAAGGACCGGGCACGATACCGCGGCCCGCAGGGTCCGACCATGTCGCGCGTCACGTCCTGGAACTAATTACAAGCCGGTCAACAACTTCCCCACACGATTCCCACCTCTCCACACCACGGCCCCGACGCGTATCAACAGGCGATCAACACGAATTTCTCCACAGCGCCTGTGGATAGTGGACAAACGCCGCACCCGTGCAGCGCACTAACGATTTGTGATGTGGAAAACGGCGGAGATTTGCACCATTGGGAGGTGATTCCTATATTGGCGCACCCCAACACCGTCTCAACTCGTCCACCGTCGGAGCCCTAGCTATGGCGCGGTCGAACGGAGGTAAGGCGAAGGCGTTCTTTCGTGCCAATCCTTCCGGCGCCTTCGACCAGTACCTCCAAGACATCCAGAAGCTGCCCCTGATCAAAGACCCCGCGGAGGAGCGCCGGCTGGCGCGGCGGGTGCAGCGGGGCGATGAAAAAGCCGCCGAGCGCCTGGTGACAGCCAACCTCCGATTCGTCATCTCCTACGTCAAGAAGTATCAGGGTCACGGTCTCGATCTCTCCGAGCTGGTCGCCATCGGAAACGAAGGGTTGCTCAAGGCGGTGAAGAAGTTCGATCCCGACCAAGGTGTGAAGTTCATCTCGTACGCGGTGTGGTGGGTGCGGCAGGCGGTGCTGAAGGCGTTGGCCGAGCAGACCCGCAGCGTCCGCATCCCGTTGAACCAAAACTCGCAGCTGATCCGCATGAGCCGCACCGAGACATACCTGTCGCAGGAGCTCGGTCGCGAACCCACCGACGACGAAATCGCCCTGGCCCTCGAAGACACCGTTGAAAACGTCCGCACCGCGCGCCGCATGACGGCCGCCGAGTTGTCGCTCGACGCCCCCGTGGATCGCACCGACAAGGACGCCGCCACGCTGGGCGAGCGGTTCGCCGGCCAGGAAGGCGGCGAGATCGAGGAGAAGACCGACGGCAAGCTGATGCGTGAGTTCATCGACCGCATCTTCCAGAAATACCTCACCCCCCGCGAGCGGAAGATCCTCTACCTCTATTACGGCCTCGAAGAAGGCAGCGAGGCGATGACGCTCGAGAAGATCGGGGCGCTGATGGGCGTCACGCGCGAGCGCATCAGGCAGATCAGGGAACGGGCGTTCGAAAAGCTGCGCGAATCACCGGATGGCAGGGCGCTCAAGGGGTTCTGGAGGGCGGCGTAAAGACCAGACGGGTAGACGGATAGACGGGTAGCGGTAGCTAGTTCGCGGTGGCCAGGGGTGCTTTTCCTGGCCACTTTGCGTTCCTGCCGACCGCTCGCCGTCTACCCGTCTACCCGTCTATACTATGTCACTATGGCCCGGGACCTTCCCATCTTCCCCCTACCGATCGTGCTCTTCCCAGGAGCCCCACAGCCCCTTCACATCTTCGAGCCGCGTTACCGGCAACTCCTCGTCGACTGTCAGGACGGCGACCGGCGCTTCGGGATCGCCTACGTTGCTCCGGACCGCGCGCCCGCGGCCGATCCGGCACCGAGCGCGGGCGACGTCGGCTGTGTGGCGCTGATTCGCTCGATCCAGCCGCTCCCCGACGGGCGGTCGAACATCCTCGCGGTGGGCGAGCGGCGCTTCGTGCTGCGACGCTGGGTCGAGCGCGAGCCGCCCCGCCCCTACCAGGTCGCCGAGGTGGAGGAATTCGACGACGAACCTGTCGACCCGGCCGAAGCGGCGGCGCTCGCCGCCGACGTGCGCACCGGATTCGCCCGCCTGGCGCGGGCGCTGGACGTGCTCACGGAGCGCGCCGAGGACGAGATCGAGCTGGCGCCCGACCCGCAGCTGTTGTCCTTCCAGGTCGCGGCCGCGCTGGAGCTCGACGCGGCGGCGAAGCGGGCGTTGCAGGCGAGCCGCAGCACCACGCTGCGACTGCGCCAGCTGGCCGCGGTGCTCGGGCCGCTCGCGACCGACGCCGAGCGCCGCGCCGCCGTGCGCCGTCGGGCCAAGGGCAACGGTCGCGGCGGGCGGCATCCCCAGATCGAGCACACCACGTGACCCCCCCCTCCCCCTCCCAGTCTGATTCGCTCGTCGACGCGCTGGCGGGTATCGTCGGCGCCCGGCACGTGCGGACTGCGCTGCCCGAGCGCATGACCTACGCCCGTGACGGGCTCCCCACGCACCGCCGCGTCCCCGGGGTCGTCGTTCTCCCCGGACAGCGCGACGAAGTGATCGCCGTCGTGCGCCTGCTCGCGACCCTCGGAGTGCCGCTCGTGCCGCGGGGGGCGGGCACCGGGCTGTCGGGCGGCGCGCTCGCCGACGGGGACGCCGTGCTGATCGTCCTCACGCGGCTGAACCGCATTCTCAAGATCGACCCCCGGAACCGCCTCGCCGTGGTCGAGCCCGGCGTCGTGAACGTGCGGCTGTCGGCCGCCGCCGCGCCGCATGGGCTGCACTATACGCCCGACCCCTCGAGCCAGACGGCCTGCACCATCGGCGGCAACGTCGCGGAGAACTCCGGCGGGCCGCACTGCCTCAAGTACGGCGTGACAGCGAACCACGTGCTCGCGCTCGAGGTCGTGCTCGCGGACGGGCGCGCCGTCGAGCTCGGCAGCCCGGGCGGCGAGCCATGGGGGCCGGACCTCGTCGGGCTGTTCGTCGGCTCAGAGGGCAACTTCGGCATCGCGACCCGCATCACCGTGCGCCTGCTCCCGGTGCCGCGCGCGATTCGCACGCAACTGGCCGACTTCGACTCGCTGCGCACCGCGGGCGAAGCCGTCTCCGCCGTCATCGCGAGCGGCATCGTGCCCGCCGCCCTCGAGATGATGGATCAGTCCTGCATCCGCGCAGTCGAGGATTCGGTGTACGCCGCCGGCTACCCCCGCGACGCCGCCGCCGTGCTGCTCGTGGAGCTCGACGGTGGCTCGGACGCCGCGGTCGAGGCCGACGCGGCGACCGTGGCGGAGATCCTCCGGAGCCACGGGGCGCGGGCGGTGCGCACCGCGGCCGACGCAGCGGAGCGGGAGCGGCTGTGGCTCGGCCGAAAGAAGGCGTTCGGCGCGATGGGCCGGTTGTCGCGCGACCTCGTGGTGCAGGACGCCGTCGTGCCCCGCTCCGCCCTCCCCGACGTGCTCGAGACGATCGGGGAGATCGCCGCCCGGTACGGCCTCACGGTCAGTAACGTGTTCCACGCGGGGGACGGCAACCTCCACCCCAACATTTCGTTCGACGGCCGCGTGCCGGGGCTCAAGGCCCGCGTGGACGCCGCCAGCGGCGAGATCATGACCGCCTGCATCGCCGCCGGCGGCACGATCACGGGGGAGCACGGCGTGGGACTCGACAAGCTGCGCTACATGCCGCTCATCTTCGACGGCGACTCGCTCGCCGCGATGCGTGCCGTGCGCCGCGTGTGGGACCCCGAGGAGCGGGTGAATCCCGGGAAGGTGGTGCCGATTCACGCGTGCCGGGAATGGTACGGAAGTCGGAACGCGGAACGCGGAACGCGGAACGGATTCGCCCCCTCCGGTTCCGCCTTCCGCGTTTCGCGTTCCGCGTTTGCCCCATGAGCCTCGTCGACCGCGTCCGCGCCCTGCTTGGCAGCGACGCCGTGGATCTCGCCGCGACGCCCGACGGCGTGCCGCGCGTCGCCCCCGCCTCGCCCGACGCCGTGGCGCTGCTGCTCGGCACCGCGCGGGAAGAAGGATGGCGCCTGCGCGTCGAAGGCGCGGGCACCTGGCTCCCGGCGGACGCGCCCGCCGACCTCGCCCTCACGACGCGCCGGCTGGACAAGATCCCGGCGATCGAGCCGCAGGACCTCTCCGCCACCGCCGAGGCAGGGATCGGCTGCGACGTGCTGCGCCAGCAGCTCGCGGACCGCGGCACCTGGCTGGCGCTCGATCCGCCGGGACTCGCCGGCCGCACGCTCGGCTCGGTGGTGGCGACGGCGAGCTCGGGCCCGCTGCGTCAGGGGTTCGGCCCGGTGCGGGATCACCTGCTCGGCGTCACGTTCGTGACGGGGGACGGCCGCGTGGTGCAGAGCGGCGGCAAGGTCGTGAAGAACGTGGCGGGCTACGATCTCACGAAGCTCGAGGCGGGCGGCTTCGGGGCGTTCGGCGTGATCGTGCTCGTTCACCTGCGGCTCCGCGCCCTGCCCCGCGCCGACCAGACGCTCGTGCTCGAGGGGACGCGGGAGGATCTGACACAGGTCGCCGAGGACATCGCCGCGGCGGGGCTGCAGCCGGCCGCGCTCGAGCTCATGTCGCCGGCGCTGGCACGCCGCGAGCGCTGGGCGCTCGCGGTGCGGTTCGCGGGGTCGGCGGCGCTCGTCGCCGCGGATGAGGCGGGGCTGCGCGCGGCCACCGGCGGGCGCTTCACGGCGTTGCGGGCCGACGAAGCGCATGGCTGCTGGATGCGCGCGGCGGAAAGCTTCGCCACCCGCCCCGTCACCTTCCGCGTCGGCGGCCTCCCGGACTCGAGCGACGAGCTCCTCGACCTGCTGCAGCACCAAGTGGGCGACGAGTGGGTGTCGGCGAGCCCGGGCGTCGGAGCGATCCGCTGGGGCGGCGAGACGACGGTCGACCGGCTGCGGCGGCTGCGCCGCACGCTCGCCGGGCTCGAGGTACCGCTCACCGTCGAGCGCGCCGCCTGGCCGCTGCGGGCGGCGGTCGGGCACTTCGGCGCCTATCGCGAGGGCGCCGGTCCTCTGATTGCGGGCCTGCGCCGCACGTTCGATCCCGGCGAGGCCTTCGTGGTGGCGGTCGAAGGAACGGAATGACGGATCGGGCTGGGTTCGCGGCGCTCGACCCGTGCGTCCACTGCGGCTTCTGCCTCCAAGCCTGCCCCACGTTCCTCGCCACCGGCGACGAGGCCGACAGCCCGCGGGGTCGGATCGAGCTGATGCGCGCCCTCGAGGCGGGCGAGCTCGCGCCCGACGACCCCTGCGTCGCCCTCCACCTCGACCGCTGCCTCGGCTGCCGCGGCTGCGAGCCCGTGTGCCCGTCCGGTGTGGGTTACGGGCGCGGGCTCGAGACGGCGCGCGCGCTGCTCGCTGAGCACCGGAAGGGGGGCGTATCGCCCCTCGCCCGCCTGGCGCTCGCGGCGTTGACAGGCTCGGGCGTGTCGCCGGTCGTCTACCGGCTCGCGCGACTGCTCCGCGCTTCGGGACTGCCGCGACGGCTCGCCGGGTGGAGCCGGATCGGCTTTGCGATGGGGATGCTGGCGGCCACAAAGCCGGTTAGGCGGTTAGGCGGTTGGGCGGTTAGACGCGCCGCGGATACACTAACCGCCCATCCGCCCAACCGCCTAACCGTCTGGCTGTTTCGGGGCTGCATCATGGACGGCCTTTTCTCCCACGTGCACGACGCGACCATTCGCACCCTCGAGGTGAACGGCTACGCCGTGCGCGAAGCGCCGGGGCAGGTGTGCTGCGGCGCGCTGCACGCGCACGCGGGGCTCCCGCACGAGGCCCGCACGCTCGCGCGCCAGAACCTCGCGGCGTTCGGGCAAGGGGGAGCGGACGAGCCCATCGTCGTGAACAGCGCCGGGTGCGGGGCGATGCTGAAGGACTACGGCCACCTGCTGGGCGACGGCGGCGGGGACGCGTTTGGCGCCCGCGTCAAGGACGTCACCGAGCTCCTCGCGGCGCGGGGGCCGCGCCCGGGGGCGCCACTCGACGTCACCGTGGCGTACGATCCTCCCTGCCACCTGCTGCACGCGCAGCGCATCGCGGAGCCGCCGCACCAGGTGCTGCGTGCCATCCCCGTGCTGCGCGTGACGAGCACCGCGGACGCCGCGCAGTGTTGCGGCAGCGCGGGATTGTTCGCGCTGATGGAGCCCGCGATGTCGCGCGCCGTGCTGGCCCCCAAGCTCGCCTCGCTCAAGGCGGCCCGGCCGCAGGTCGTGGCGACGGGGAACCCGGGCTGCGTGATGCAGCTCGGGGCCGGTCTCGCCGCGGCGGGCATCCCGGCCGCGGTGCGCCATCCGGTCGAGCTGCTCGACGAGTCGTACCGGACGGCGGGTTATTATGCTTGAACACACTATGGTCGAAGGAGCCTCGAACCTGTTCCGCCTCGAGCCGGGTAGCGTCGCGCCACCGTTCGTGGCGGCGCTGCGGAGCGGCGCGTTGCTGGCTCGCGTCGACGCGGCGGTGCTCACGCTCGCGGGGCCCGGGGCCGTCACGTGCGTCCAGGGGCTGCTCACGAACGACATCGAGCAGCCGGGCGACGGCGCCTTCGTGTACGGCGCGTTGCTCACGCCCAAGGGGATGATCGTCGTGGACGGTTGGGCCGGGCGACTCGGCACGACGGTGACCTACACCGTACCCGCGGAAGGGCGTGAACGCGCGCTCGGCATCTTCACGCATTCCGTGCCGCCGCGGCTCGCACGCGTGAGCGACCGTACGCCCGACGTCGCGGTCTATCGCCTCGCGGGCCCGCGGGCCCTCGCCATCGCCGCCACCGCGGGACTCGGCGTTCCGCCGGCGCCGGGTCGCGTGCTCGAAGACTCCCCCCCCGGTGTCCAAATCGCGCGCGGGGGCGACGCCGCGCCGTTCGTCGTGCAGCTCACCGCGCCCCCGCCCGAGGCCGCCGCCCTCGCCGTCCGGCTCGTCGCGGCCGGCGCCGTGGAGGCCGACCCGGTCGCCCTCGAGCTCGCCCGCATCCTCGCCGGTTGGCCGCGGCTCGGCGCCGAGGTGGACGAGAAGACGATTCCGCAGGAAGTGCGCTACGACGAGATCGGCGGCGTGTCGTATACGAAGGGGTGCTACACCGGCCAGGAGACCGTGGCGCGGCTCCACTTCCGGGGTCACACCAACCGCCAGCTGCGCGGCCTCCTGTTCGACGTCGAGCCGCCCGCCGCGCCGGCGGACGGCTGGAGCGCCGTCACGCATCTGGACCGCGACGTGGGTCGCGTCACGAGCGTCGCGTGGGTGCCGGAGCCGGGCGCGGCGGTGAGCGGCGGAGGACGCTGGGTCGGCCTCGCGGTGATCCGCGGGGAAGTCACCCCCGGGGCGATGGTGCGCGCCGCCGGCCGGGACGCACGGGTCGTGGACCTGCCCTTCGTCCTGCCGGCGGTCGGCCCCGCCTGAGAACGAAAAGCCCGGGCGCTAGTCCCGGGCATCGTTACCGCGTCGGCCGCGTCGCTTACGGCTTCTTCTTGGGCGCGGGCTTCGCGGCGGGCGCGGCCGGCGCCATCTTGTGCGACGTGTCGGCCATCATCTTGTGCGACGTGTCGGCCATCATCATGTGCGACGTGTCCTGCGTCATCTGACCCTGCGCGGCCGGCTGCTGCTGCGGCTTGGAACACGCGCCAAGGGCTACGACGGCGAGGACCATTGCAAGACGCTTCATGCGTACTCCTGATGGAAGTGGCGGTTAACGGGGGCGTTCGGCGGGGGAAAACCTAGCGTGGGGACCCGGGGAGTCAAGGGCGCTGGATGCGCGACGGACCGCCGCAGCTTTCTCGCGTGGCTCGGCAGTCTGCCGCTGCTGCGAAGGTACAGCTCCCCCTCCCACTCCCCCTCCCCCTCCCCCCCTCCGGCTGTCACCATCGACGCGACGCCCACAGCGCTGTATCAGCAGCCGGACGGCCGCAACAACCTCGTCCGCATCACCGTCACCGGGCTCGAGGCGCCTGCGGGGCGCGCCCGCGTGACCGATCGCCGCGGGACGCTCGTCGGCACCGCGGGGCTGCTCCCCACCGCGCCGTCCCCGGGCGCGCCGGCCGCGTTCGCGGGCGAGGTCTGGATCCCGCTGTCAGGGCCGGCCGAGTTCCAGATCGATCTCGAGGTCGGCAAGCAACGAGTCGGCCGCCGGCGCGTGCGGCTCGCCCCGCCGCGCCGCTGGACCCTGTACTGGCTCTCTTCGAGCCACACCGACGTCGGCTACACCGACCGGCAGGAGCGCTGCCTCGAGGTGCACCGCGCGAACCTCGACGCAGCGCTCGCGCGACTCGCCGACCATCCCGAGTACCGCTGGACCGCGGAGTGTGCTCTCCAGGTGCTGTCCTACGTCGAGAACCGATCCCCGGCGGCCGGCCAGACCCTCGCCCAGGCGATCCGCGACGGCAAGGTGGGCTTCTCCGCCCTGTTCGCCAACCTGCTCACGGGGATCCTCGACCACGAGACGCTCGCCCGCGCCGTGTGGCCCGCCGGCTGGTTCGCGCGCGAGCAGGGCCTCGGGTTCCGCACCGCGCAGATCGCCGACGTTCCGGGGCAGGTCGCGACGCTGCCGACCCTGCTCGCCGCCAGCGGCGTGCGCTACCTCGTGAGCGGCGTGAACCCCGAGCGCGCCGTGCCGCTCCTCTCGCCCGCCGACGGCGCGAGCACCCAGCTGGCGGGCGCATGGACGAGCTACCCCCAGCTCTACTGGTGGGCGGGGCCGGACGGGAGCCGCGTCCTCCACTGGCGCAGCTACGGCTACGGCGACGCGTTGCGCTTCGGGTTCGACGTGGACGCCGGCGAGATGGGGCGCCGGCTTTCCGATTGGCTGCTCACGCACCCCGTGCTGCTGTCGCCCGACTATCCCTACGACGTCGCCCTGCTGCACGGCGCCGTGGGAGACAACGGGTTGATGGACGAGCGCCTGGTCGCGAACCTCGAAGAGTTCAACCGGCGTTACGCGTTCCCCCGCCTCGTGCCCGGGCGGGCCGAGGACTTCTTTCGGGAAGTGGAGCGGCGTTGGGGCGCGACGCTACCGGTGCGGCGGGGAGACAGCGGCACGTACCGGGAAGACGGCGCCGCCTCGACGCCGGCCGAGCTGGCGCGCTATCGGGCCGCCCAGCTCGCCGCGCGGGCCGCGGAGCTGCTGGCGCTGTGGGACGAGAAGACAGAGCCCACGGACGGCGGCGCGTCCGGGCGCATCGCGCATCGGGCCGAGGAGCGGCGCCGAATGTGGCGCGACCTGCTGCTGTTC
>QHTX01000101.1:9827-11333 GCA_003220975.1 Gemmatimonadota bacterium
GGGGGGGGGGGGGGGGGGGGGGGGGGGGGCCCCGGCCGAGTCGTGTTCAACGCCTCGAGCTGGGCGCGGAGCGACGTACTGCGAGTGCCCAACGGCGCTGGCCGGCGGCTGGTGCACGACGGCCGCGACTGGCCTGCCGTGGATCTGCCCGACGGCTCGGCCCTAGTGGTCGCGCGCGACGTCCCGGCGCTGGGCTACGTGGCGCTCGCGGAGAGCGAGCGGGCAGCGAACCCGCCGCGCGACGACGGCACGGCGCTCGAGGCCCAGGCCGGACGCTTCCACGTGGTCCTCGACCCCGCGAGCGGCGCCATCCGCTCGCTCACGACGGGAGACGGCAAGGAGCGCGTCCGGCCGACCGGCTGGCCGGGTGGGGGGCTGAACCAGCTCGTGTACGTGCGGGGCGGGCGACACAGCGCGCTCTGGACCGAGCCGTCCCGGGAATTCCTCCGCGCCGCACCCGACCTCACGGTCAGCCAAGCGCAACTGGTGTCGGCGCGCCGCGAGCGGCTGCCGGGGATCGGGGTGCAGCTCGTCGTGCAGCGCAAGGTCGAGGGCGCGGGCGACGTCACGTCGGTCGTGACGTTGTACGACGAATTGCCGTGGCTCGACGTCGAGAACCGCATCACCAAGCCCGCCACGCTCGAAAAGGAGGCGCTGTACGTCGCGTTCCCGTTCGCCCTCACCCGGCCCACGGTCGAGGTGGAGGTACCGCTCGGTCGGATGACGGTGGACCGGGACCAGCAGCGGGGCGGCTGCCGGGACTGGTACGCCCATGCGCACTGGGTGTGGCTGCACGACGCCGCGGACGGGATGCTCTGGAGCGGCCCCGACACCCCCCTGCTCACACTGAACGACATCTTCCGGGGCCAGTGGCGCCGCACGCTTGAGCCCGACGGCACGCTGTTCGCGTACGTCCTGCACAACTACTGGCCGACGAACTTCGCGGCGCGCCAAGGCGGCGATGTGACCTGCCGGTTCCGCCTCTCGCCGCTGGCGGCGGGCGGCGATCCGGCGGAACCGGTGCGACGTGGCTGGGCCGCGTGCGACCCGTTGTACGTGAGCGCGCCGTACGCGAGCGCGGGGTCGGGCCGCCTCCCCCGCAAGGACTCGGGTCTCCTCGTCGCGGATCCGGGCGTCGCGGTGGTGGGCGCGAAGCCGGCGGACGACCGCTCGGGCGCCGTGGTGAAGCTGCTCGACGTAACCGGTGTGGCGCGCCCGGTGGCGGTCTGGCCCGGGGCCTACGGGTTCCGGGCCGCGCGCCGCGCGAACTTCGTGGAGAACAACGGCGACCCGGTGCCCATCGCAGCGGACGGGCGCGCCACCCTCGAGCTCCCCGCGTGGGGCGTCGGGGCGCTGCGACTCTTTACATCGCGGGAGCGGGCCGGTTAACTATGGACCTATGACCAAAGCGACTATGCTGGGCGAGCTGAACCAGACCGAGTGGGCGAGCGACGCCCGCATCCGCCGCACCGTGAAAGATGAAATGCGGGAGAACCTGATCTGCCT
>QHTX01000102.1:0-9656 GCA_003220975.1 Gemmatimonadota bacterium
GCCGACGCCGTCGGCTCGTTGATGATGCGGACCACGTCGAGCCCGGCGATCTTGCCGGCGTCCTTCGTGGCCTGACGCTGCGAGTCGTTGAAGTACGCGGGGACCGTGATCACCGCCTTCTCGACCTTGTGGCCGAGGTAGTCCTCCGCCGTCTGCCGCATCTTCTGGAGGATCATCGCGGAGATCTCGGGCGGCGTGTAGCGCTTACCCTGGATCTCCACCGACGCGAGATCGTTCTGTCCCGCCAGGACCTTGTAGGGAACGCGCTGCGCTTCCTGGGTCACTTCGTTCAGCCGCCGGCCCATGAAACGCTTGATCGAGAACACCGTGTTCTGGGGGTTGGTGACGGCCTGCCGCTTGGCGACCTGGCCGACGAGCCGTTCGCCATCCTTCGTGAACGCGACCACGGACGGCGTGACCCGGCCGCCTTCGGCATTGGGGATGACGACGGGATCGCCGCCTTCCATCACCGCGACTACCGAGTTGGTCGTCCCGAGGTCGATCCCGATGATTTTCTCAGCCATGACGAGAATTCCTTATCCTGAGGTTGATGCGGTTGCGTCGCTGCTCGTCGCACAAGCAAAGGCCGTGCCTCCGAAAGATGCCAGAATGACAGGGGCGCGGCGAGGGCGGGAACCGCCTAGATTCCCCCTCCTCACATGTTTCCCTACAAAGACGAGAACCCGACCATCCTGACGCCGGTGGTCACGGTCGGCATCATCGCGGCGAACTTGGCAGCGTGGCTGTTCGTCCAGGGTGCCGGGACGAACGAGGCGGTGCTCCGCTCGGTATGCCAGCTGGGGCTCATCCCGGGTGAGGTGCTGGGCCGGGTACCGGTCGGCACGGCGATCCCGCTGGGGCGGGATGCCTTGGGCCGCCTGCTCGCCTGTCCCAACCCGATCGGGCCCCCTCATGTCGCCACCGTCCTGACGTCGATGTTCATGCACAGCGGGTGGCTCCACATCCTCGGCAACATGTGGTTCCTGTGGGTGTTCGGCAACAACATCGAAGATTCCATGGGGCACGCGCGGTTCGTCGTGTTCTATCTGTTGTGCGGGATCGCGGCGGCGGCCGCCCAAACCTTCGCGAACCCCGGCTCCGTGGTCCCGATGGTTGGCGCCTCGGGCGCCATCAGCGGGGTGATGGGGGCCTACGTGCTGCTGTACCCGCGCGTGCGCGTGCACACGCTCATCGTGCTCGGCTTCTTCATCACGACCGTCGCGCTCCCCGCCTACGTGATGCTCGGCTACTGGTTCCTGGTGCAGCTGGTGCTCGGAGCCGCCGGCGCGCTGTCGCACGGGGAAGGCGGGGTGGCGTTCTGGGCGCACGTGGGCGGCTTCGTGGCGGGGATGGCGCTGATCCGGCTGTTCACGAACCCGGACTACCTGGAGCGGCGGCGCGGCGGGATGGTCATCCTTCCGCGTGATGCTTGATCGTCTTCGCGTCATAACTTGTCCGGGTTAGAAGGTGAATTGCGTCTGGAACAGGGCCTGCGACCGGGTGAAGTCGGGCGTGGCCGGGGCGTTCTCGTAGTTGAGGTAATCCCAGTCGGCCAGTACCCGGAGCTGCGGGTTGACCTGATAGGACACGCCGCCGATGAAACGCGTCAGGCGGTTCCCACCCACGGTCGGCGTAACGGCATCAACGCGTGCGATCACCGCCGCCCCCGAGCGGGGCACGTGGTACACGCCAAAGGCGCTGTAGATGTGGCCGTCCTTCACTGCAGCGCCCGTCAGGCTGTCCCGGGTGGCGGCGGCTTCAGCCGCGAGCGTGTACTGCTTGGAGCGGTAGGACACCATGCCGAGGAAGCGGTTGCGGGTCCCTCCACCGTTCGGCTTGCCAACGCCGGCGTAGACCGTCACCCGCAGCCCGCCGACCCGGCTCGAGTCGTCGGTATCCATCACCCGCACCGAGAGCCGGCCCTGGACGTCCTTGTGACCGTCGCTCGTCGCATGGTAGCCTTGCCCGTTCACGACATCGGCCGCGAAGTTCACCTTGTCGCTGTTCCATTTGCCGTCGACCGCGAAGCCCAGGTCTGAAGCGGTCATGTAGCCGTTGCGATCCATGGCCATCGTGCCCTGCATGCGGTAGTCCCACAGCGCTTCTTCCCAATCGAGCCACGGGGTCTGGGTCATACCGAAGCGGAGGGTGAGGGGGCTGCGCTCTGGGGTCCAAGCGGCGTAGGCGTACTTGAGCCGATAGGCGTAAGACCCGGTCACGTTGCTCGTGCTCTTGGGGGCGGTCGTGTCGACGGCGGAGAACAGGTCCACCGTCACCCGTGCGTAGACGCCGCCCGAAAAGCGACCGATCACATTTACGTAGCCGCGGGTGATGTCGAAGTTGTTCTGTTTGGTGCTATTCGTGTCCTTCAACTGGTAGACGTATTGCGCGTACACGGTGGCGCCGACCGAGATCGGCGACGGAGTGCCCTGCGCGGCGAGCGGATCGACACCTGCCGCGGCGGCCACGGCGGCCACCCCGAGCACCCGACGAATGGGGAACGTCATGGAGTTCTCCCCTCCTTGGGGAATGAGTTGTGGAGGTAGCCCTACACGGAGCAACGACTCGGTAACGGTGACCAGAGTTGAGGTAGGAGCTGCTTCAACCGATCGCGCGCCGCCCGAAATGCCTCGAGGCGCTCCGCCTCCGGGCGCTCCACGCGGGCCGGGTCGGGCAGGGGCCAGTGCACCTGGGCGACCTTGCCGGGGACGACTGGACAAACCTCCTCGGCGCACAACGTCACGATCGTGTCCACCTGATCGAGCGGGATGGCGTCCAGGCCTTTCGCTCGCTGCTCGGAGATGTCGATCCCGATCTCGGCGAGGGCCGCGACCGCGAGGGGGTGCAGCACGCCCGGCTCCGAGCCAGCGCTCAAGAAGCGATGGCCCGGGGGTGCGAGCGCACGCGCCAGTCCCTCGGCCATCTGGCTGCGGGCCGAGTTCGCGACGCACAGGAAGAGAACGGTCGGCACGTTGGTCGGCTCGCTCACAGGACGATGTCTCCCCCGGGATCGCGGCGCTTGAGCCGCTCGACCGCCGCACGGGCCGCGTCCCGGGCGCGCGCGGTGGCGTCGGCGTCGCGCACGATCGTGATGGTCGCCCGCTCGGGGCCGGCGTCGACCGTCACCGCGAGCACGTCGTCGGCCCGCGCGCTCGCGGGCAGGAGCCAGCGCGGGAGATCGACGAATCCCCGCCCGTCGACTTCGACGACTACCAGATCGTCTTCGTGTCTATCTACAATCAAGCGGTGCGTTTCGACCATAGACCGCCCTCCCGTGATTTCCCAGGCTGAAGCCTGGGCTCGGCACAACGCTGCGCTGAAGCACGACCGTGTCCTTCAGGACAGCGCGGTGCCGAGCCCGCCCTTCAGGGCGGGGATAACAGGTGCGTCTGCCCTCAATGTGCCGTCGTCCGCGCGTGACACGTCCCCTGCCGCTGCGTCGTGATCGTCCACTGCCTGCCACGCGGCACGCGTACGGTAACCGTCCCCGCGTCGGCGGTGCAGTAGGTCGGAATGCCCCGGGCGTCGAGCAGCGCCAGCACGTCCGCGAACGGATGCTGGCGGCCGTTGGCGCTGATGATCACCGCCCGCGGCTGGACGACGTCGAGCACGTCCGCGCTGGTCGAGTTGTCCGAGCCGTGGTGCCCCGCCTTCAGCACGTCCGCGCGGAGCAGCCCGGGCGCGGTCGCCATCCACCAGCCGAGCTCCTGCTGCTCCGCGTCGCCGGGAAAGAGCATCGTGAAGTCGCCTCGCGTAAGGCGCACGCCCACCGAGCAGTTGTTGACCTCGTCGCCGCCCTCCGCCGGCGCGAGCGTGCGACAGTGGCGCGGGGGCGCGAGCAGGGCGAGCTCGACGGTGTCACGACGCGTCACCAGCGTGAGGCGCCGGACGCCCGTGTCGGCGGTCACCACGGGAATGCGCAGGCTGTCGATCTGGTGCAGCAGCGCGCGGTAGCTCACCGCGGTGCGTGGCGTGCCGCCGTACACGAAACGTCGCACGGGGAAGCGACGCAGCACGGCCGACAGTCCCCCGTAATGGTCCGCGTGCGGGTGCGACAGGATGACCAGGGCGAGCGTATCGACGCGGAAGGCGGCGAGCCGGGCCACGACGGTCCGGCCGCGGTCGCTCGCGTCGATCAGCACGTGGCGCGCGCGGCCGGCGGCCGAGTCGGTGACGAGAATCGCGTCCCCTCCCATGCGGGCGTCGCTCACGTCGAGCACGCGCACGAGGAGGACGGCCGGATCCTGCGACAGGGTGCACAGCGCCGCGCACAGCAAGGCTGCCAGCATGCGCGCTCAAGGTAGCGCAACCCGCTCGGCGTTGGCAATTTTCAGCGCACTATGCACCTCCTGGCCGGGCTCGTTTGGGCCCACGCTTCCCTCGTCTCCGTTCCCGTTTCCCAGCACCCCGACACCGCGCGCGACCGCCCGCTGCTCCGCGTGCTCGCGATCAACGACTTTCACGGCGCGCTCGAGCCGCAGGTGTGGCTGTGGTCGGGCGGGCGGGCGGTGGGCGGCGCGGCGGCGCTCAAATCGTGGCTCGACAGCCTCACCCGGACGTGCGAGTGTGCCACCATCCGGCTCGACGCCGGCGACGAGATGCAGGGGACGCTGATCTCCAACTACAGCTTCGGCCGCCCGGCGATCGCGGCGATGAATGCGTTCGGGATCGACGCCGCCGCGATCGGGAACCACGAGTTCGACTGGTCGGTGGACACGCTGCGGGCCCGCATGGCAGGGGCCCACTACCGCTTCCTCGCGGCGAACATCAGCGACTCCGCCACGACGGTGACGCCGGCCTGGGCCGAGCCGTGGACCGTGATCGAGCGCGGCGGCGTCAGGGTCGCCGTCATCGGGCTCGCGCTGCCCGAGACCCCCGTGAACACGGCGCCGCGCAACGTGCGCGGGCTCGCGTTCGGCGACGGGGCCGCGGCGGTGCGGCGCGTCCTGCCCCGGGCCCGTGCCGGCGCGGATTACGTGATCGTGGTGGCGCACGAAGGGGCATTCTGCGATGCGGCCTGCCACGGCGAGATCGTGGACCTGGCGCGGGGGCTCGACTCGGGATCCGTGGACCTGATCGTGAGCGGGCACACGCATTCGCTTGTGAACACCGTCGTGAACGGGATCCCGATCGTGCAGGCGCGCTCGTCCGGCGCCGGGATCGCCGTGGTGGATTTCCTCCGGGGCCGCCAGGTCCGCGCCCGCATCGAGACGCCGTTCGCGGATCTGGTTCACCCCGACGACGGCGTGGCGGACTCGGTGCGGGCGTACGCAGGCGCGGTCGCCGCACTCACGCGTCGCCCGGTGGCGCGCTTCGAGCAGGAGCTGCGGCGCGTGGGCGACGAATACGGGCTGGGGCGCCTCATCGCGGATGCGCAGCGCCGCATCGCCCGGAGCGACGTCGCCCTCGTCAACAACGGCGGGATCCGGGCCGACGTCCCGGCGGGGGCGGTCACGTACGGCGATCTCTACCGGGTGCAGCCGTTTCAGAACCGACTGGTGCGGCTCGCCGTGACCGGCAGCGTGCTGCGGGATGCCGTGGAGCACGCCCTCGCCCGACCGGACGGGCGCGCCGACGCGCACGTCGCGGGGCTCGAGGCGTGGTACGATCCGGCGCGGCCCGCCGGCCGCCGCATCACCCGGCTGCGGCTTGCGGACGGCGCGGCCGTGGACGACGCCCACACCTACACGCTCGCGGTGAGCGACTTCCTCGCCGCGGGCGGCAGCGGGTACGCGATGCTGCGGAACGCCCGCCAGGACGACGTCGGCATGACCGACCTGGACGCGCTCGTGCAGTATCTCGGCGACCTGCGGCAGCCGATCGCGGCGCCAACCGACGCGCGGCTGCACCGATGATCCGCATCTTCGTGAACGATCGAGCGGTGAGCGTGGCCCGCGGCGCGACGGTGCGGGACGCCGTCGCCGTCCTCGACCGCGAGCTCGCGGAGCTGCTCGGCAGCGGAGCGGCGTACGTCACGGACGGCGTCGGGCGCCCGGTGGACGGGGGCGATGCGGTGCGAGAGGGCGGGGCCATCCTCAGGGTGGTCGTCAGCGCCCGCAAGGGCCCGCCGCGTCTCTCCAAGGACGTGCTGCGGCGCTGGCCCAAGGCGGAGTTGCATGTCCACCTCGACGGCTGCCTGCGGCCGCAGACGATGCTCGAGCTGGCGCGCGCCCAGGGGATCCGGCTGCCGGCGGACACGCCGGACGCGCTGGCCGAAGCGCTGCACGTAAAGCACGCCAAGAGCCTCGAAGAATATCTCACGAAGTACGAGATCACCCTCTCCGTCATGCAGACGGCGCCGGCGCTCGAGCGCATCGCGTACGAGTTCGTGCTCGACGCTGCAGCCGACGGCGTGCGCTACGTCGAGGTGCGCTACTCGCCCTTGCTCCACCGGCCGTCGCTGACGCTGGCGCAGGCGATCGAGGCGCCGCTCGCGGGGATCAAGCGCGGGGAGACGGAGCTGCGGGGTGCTATCAAAGTCGGGCTGATCGTGTGCGGGATCCGCACGCGTCCGGCGGCCGAGTCGCTCGAGCTGGCGCGCGCGGCGGCGGACTACCGCACGGCGGGCGTCGTGGCGTTCGACCTCGCCGGCGCGGAGCGAGGGTACCCCGCGCGCGATCACCGGGCGGCGTTCGAGTACGCGGCCGGGCACGGGATGGCGTGCACCTGCCATGCCGGCGAGGGAGACGGGCCGGACTCGATCCATCAGGCGTTGCACGACTGCGGCGCCCGGCGCATCGGCCACGGCACGCGGCTGGGTGAGGACGCCGCCCTGCTCGCGGACGTCATCGCGCGCAACATCCCCCTCGAGATGTGCCTTACCAGCAACCTCCACACCCACACCGTCGGCTCCATCGCTGAGCATCCCTTCAAGCGCTATCTCGAGCAGGGCGTCGTCGTCACTCTCAACACCGACGGCCGGCTGGTGGACGGCATCTCGCTCACCGACGAGTATTTCCTCGCGCAGAGCAGCTTCGGCCTCACCAAACAGGATCTCGCGCGCGTGGTGTTGAACGCGTGTGAGAGCGCGTTTCTCCCCGAGTACGAGAAGGTCGCGTTGGTTTCGCGGGTGCAGAGCGAACTGGAGGCACTCTAAATGTCCCTGCGCCGAACCGTGCTGGCCTGCGCCGTCACCTTCGTGTGTGCGCTGGCGGTGTTCACGCTGCCGCGATTCGTCTGGAACACGGCGCAGGCCGCGCTCGGACAGCAGCCCCTCGCGGCCGACAGCGTTTCCCGGACTCCCGCGCCCAGCGCCCCAACCCGGTCACCCCAGGCTGCTCCCCGGTCGCTGGGGCAGCGGCTCACCGGCGTCTTCGGCATCGCGTTTATCCTCGGGCTCGGCATCGCGCTCTCGCGCCACCGCCGCGCGATCAGTTGGCGGGTGGTGGCCTGGGGGGTCGGGCTGCAGCTGGCGTTCGCCATTTTCGTGCTGCAGGTCACCGTCGGCCAGCAGCTGTTCAGCGCCCTGGGCGACGCGGTGAAGACGATCCTGGGCTTCTCCTACGTCGGGTCCGAGTTCGTGTTCGGCGAGATCGGCAAACAGCACTCGAGTCTCGGGATCATCTTCGCATTCCAGGTCCTGCCGGCCATCATCTTCGTTTCGGCGCTGTTCGCGATCCTGTATTACCTGGGCGTGATGGAGCTCGTCGTGAAGGCGTTCGCGATCGTGATGAACAAGGTGATGGGCGCGAGCGGCGCGGAAAGCCTGAACGTCGCGGCGTCGATCTTCATGGGGCAGACCGAAGCGCCGCTCACGATTCGTCCGTTCCTGCCGCGCATGACGCGGTCCGAGCTGATGACCGTGATGACGGCCGGCATGGCGCACGTGTCGGGGTCGATCATGGCGGCCTACATCGCGTTCGGGATCGAGGCGCGCCACCTGCTGACCGCGGTGATCATGACCGCGCCCGGCACGATCATGATGGCCAAGATCATCGAGCCCGAGACCGAGACGCCGGAGACCCTCGGGGGCGTGAAGGTCGAGATCCCGCGCACCGACGTGAACGTGGTGGACGCGGCGGCTCGTGGCACGACCGATGGGCTCCACTTGATGCTCAACGTGATCGCGATGCTCGTCTCGTTCATCGCGCTCGTCGCGCTGCTCAACGGCGCCTTCGGCTGGGTCCACGGCTACGTGACGTGGTTCCCGGAGAGCATCCAGACGGTGCTCGGCTGGATCTTCCGGCCGATCGCCTGGGTCATGGGCGTGCCGTGGCACGACAGCGGCACGATCGGCAGCCTGCTGGGCGAGCGCATGGTGCTGAACGAGTTCATCGCGTACAAGGATCTCGGACCGCTCCGCGGGCAGCTCGACCCCGTATCGTTCACCATCGCCACCTTCGCGCTGTGCGGGTTCGCCAACGTCAGTTCGGTCGGCATCCAGATCGGCGGCATCGGCGCGCTCGCGCCCGACCGCAAGCACGACCTGGCGCGGCTCGGGTTCCGCGCCATGATCGCGGGGACGCTCGCGAACTTCCTGTCGGCGACGCTGGCGGGGATGCTGCTGTGAGCAGCAGGGAGCGGGGAGCGGGGAGCGGTACGATCGAGGAGGCGACCGACGTCGTGGCGCGGCGACTCGGGAAGCTCGAGCCGCGCGTCGCGATCGTGCTCGGCTCGGGGCTGGGAGGGGTCGCGGATTCGGTCCAACGTGCCGTGCGCGTCCCATACCGCGAGATCCCCGGGTTCCCCGAGCCCGGGGCGCCCGGGCACAAGGGTGACCTCGTGGGCGGCACGCTCGAGGGCGTCCCCGTGGTCGTGCAGAGCGGCCGCTTTCATCTATATGAAGGGCACGCACCCGCTGTGGCGGCGCTCCCCACCCGCATGTTCGCGCGGTTGGGCGTGCGCACGCTGATCGTGACGAACGCAGCCGGCGGGATCCGCCACACCTTTCGACCGCCCACGCTGATGCTCATCGCGGACCACATCAACCTGATGTTCCGCAACCCGCTGGTGGGTCCGGTCGCGGAAGGCGAGGAACGCTTCCCCGACATGAGCGACCCCTACGACCCCGAGCTGCGCGCGGTGGCGCGCGACGTCGCGCGCTCGCAGCGGATCGCCCTCGAGGAAGGCGTGTACGCGGCGCTGCTCGGCCCGTCGTTCGAGACGCCGGCCGAGGTGCGCATGCTCGCGCGGCTCGGCGCGGACGCCGTCGGGATGTCGACCGTGCCGGAGGTGATCGCGGGGCGGGCCCGCGGGCTCTCCTGCCTCGGGTTTTCGAGCATCACCAACGTGGCGGCCGGCCTCTCCGGGAGCCCGCAACAGCTGTCCCATCAAGAGGTTCTCGCGGCGGGCCAGCAGCTCGCGGGTCAGCTCGAGCGGCTCATCCGGGGGGTGCTGCCGCAGCTCTAGCCACGTCCCGACATTTGTAGGGGCACGGCATTGCCGTGCCCCTACACGAGGCGAGACGCCGCTCGTGGATCGGTACGCGTCATCTGTCACGCGGGGTTCGCAACGCCCAGCGACCGGGGTTGTCGCGGATGTATGCACGGACCGCCTGCAGCTCGTTCGCACCCCGGATGACCCGCTCGTAGAAGTTCCGCTGCCACACAGTGCCGACAGGGCGTTGCCGTACCCCTGCTCGATCATGGAGCGCCTTCACGCGCTTCGTCACCTCAGCCTTATATGCGCCGAGGATCGTCGAAATGGATGCGGGCACG
>QHTX01000102.1:9787-14496 GCA_003220975.1 Gemmatimonadota bacterium
CCCCTCTGGGCTGAGATGGACAGTCCCTGAGATCACCGCTCCGAAGGTCCGCGCTCGATTCTTGGTGCAGATCGTGATGAAATAGGCCCCGGGCTGGCGGTAGTCGCGGTCGGGGAGGCGCATTGAGCGACGCCCCCTCACGCTCCATGGGAACGCCTCCCGAGGCGGTCGTGACATGGCCGGACGGTAGAACAGGTCCGCCCAGGCCGCATAACCCAATTGCATGCCATGGTGACCATTTCGTCGCTGGTGGGTTTGGTTGGTGGGCCCAGTAGGGGCACGGCAATGCCGTGCCCCTACAACGCACTGCCGTGCCCCTACAACGCACTGCCGTGCCCCTACAACGCACTGCCGTGCCCCTACAACGCACTGCCGTGCCCCTACAACGCACTGCCGTGCCCCTACAACGCACTGCCGTGCCCCTACAACGCACTGCCGTGCCCCTACAACCCTTCGCTGCACGAAGTCGAGCGCGTCCGCCACCGCGCGCTCGAGCGGCCGGCCGTGGGCCAAGCCCGCCGCGACGGCGGCGGACAAGGTGCAGCCCGTTCCGTGGGTGGAGGTGGTGTCGATCCGCGGCCGTGTGAACCGCTGCACCGTACCGCCCGCGACCAACACGTCCACCACCGCGTCCCCCGTCAGGTGTCCGCCCTTCACGAGCGCCGCGCGCGCCCCGAGCTTCACGAGGGCGCGTCCGGCGCGCTCCATCGCCGCGGGGCTCTCCACCGGCTCGCCCGCGAGGATCGCCGCCTCGTCGAGATTGGGGGTGACCAGCGTCGCGAGCGGTACCAAGTCCCGCCTGATGGTCTGCTCGGCGTCCCAATCGAGCAGCCGGTCGCCCGAGGTCGCCACCATCACGGGGTCGAGCACGTAGTTCGGGAGGCGGCGACGGGCGATCCCCGCGGCGACCGCCTCGGCCACCGCCGCCGAGCCGAGCATGCCGCTCTTCACCGCCAGCGGGGGCAGATCGTCGGCCAGGGCGTCGAGCTGCTTGGTCACGAGCGCGACCGGGACGGCTTCCCAGGCCCGCACGCCCACGGTGTTCTGCGCGGTGACCGCGGTGACCACGCTGGTCCCGAACACGCCGAACTGATGGAACGTCTTCAGGTCCGCCTGGATGCCTGCCCCGCCTCCCGAATCGGAGCCGGCGATGGTGAGCGCGATCTTCACGTAGCGCCCGTGCAGCGGTCCTTCGCATATTGAAGACCCGCACGGGGCCGCCACGGCGCGAGGGAACCCATAGCCAGTAATCTGCAATCGACGATCCGCGATCTTCAACGCCGCAAGGCCCGAGGGCGGCGGGGACTCGCGCTGATCGAGGGCGTCCGGCTGGTGGAAGAGGCGCTCGCGGCGGGGCTCGCGTTCCGGGGCGCCCTCGTGGCGCCCGACCTCGCCCGCACCGCCCGCGGGACGGCGCTCGTCGCCGAGCTGCAGCGGCACGCCGTGCCGGTCGAAGAGGTGGGGGCGCGCACCTTCCTGCAGCTCGCCGATACCGACACGCCGCAGGGGATTCTCGGCGTGATCGAGCCACGCCGCTGGAGCGAGGACGATCTGGCGCTCCGGGGGGGCGGGGTGGCGCTGGTGATCGACGCCGTTCAGGATCCCGGGAACGTCGGCACGCTGATCCGCACGGCGCACGCCCTCGGCGCCGTCGGAACGATCGTGCTGCGCGGCACGGCGGACCCGACGAGTCCCAAGGCGCTGCGCGCCGCGATGGGGGCGACGTTCCGGCATCCGGTCGTGGTGCTCGACGACGCCGGCTTCATCGCCTGGGCGCGGAAGCACGACGTGACGCTCTGGGCCGCCGCCGCGGACGGCGTCCCGTTGCATCGCGCCTTGGGGGACGAGGGAAGAGGGAAGCGGGAGGGGCCGATCGCCGTGATCGTGGGCAACGAAGGCGCGGGCATCCGCCCGCAGCTCAACGCCGTCTCGGCGCAGCGCGTGGCGATCCCGCTCGCGCAGGGCGCCGAGTCGCTTAACGTCGCCGTGGCGGCGGGGATCCTGCTCTACGAGGTGGCGCGTGGCCGTTGACCCGATCCTGGTGGTCGCCGCGGGGCTCTGGGGACTGTGTCTCGGGAGCTTTCTCAACGTGTGCATCCTGCGGCTCGCCAACGAAGACAAGAAACAGCGCTCCCTCTTCCATCCTCCCTCCACCTGCCCCCGTTGCGGCCGCCGCATCGCATGGCGGGACAATATTCCGATCGTCTCGTGGCTCGTGCTGCGGGGCCGCTGCCGCTCGTGCGGCAAGCCGATCTCCATGCAGTACCCGATCATCGAGGCGGTGGTGGGCGTCCTGTGGATCGCCGCCCTGCTGGCCTACGGGCCGACCGTCCGCTTCCTCACCGCCGGAGTGCTGGGGACGATCCTGCTCGGCATCGCCGTGACCGACGCGCGCCACTACCTGATTCCGGACGAGTACAACTGGACCGGCCTCGTGCTCGGTCTCGGCCTGTCGCTGACGGCCGGCGTGCCGGGCTTCATCGACAAGGTGCTCGGGGCGGCTGCGGGCTTCGCCTTGCTGTACGCGGTCGGCATGGTGGGCGGATGGGTGTTCAAGGAAGAGGCGATGGGCGGCGGCGACATCAAGATGATGGCGATGGTGGGAGCCTTCGTCGGGTGGAAGGGCGTGTTGCTGACCGTGTTCGCCGGGTCGGTGTTCGGCAGCCTGGTGTACGTCCCGCTGCTGCTGCTGCACCGCCGGAAGCGTCACGTCCCGTTCGGGGTATTCCTCGCCATGGGGGCGGCCGTGGTGTTCGTGTTCGGCGCGACGATCATCGACTGGTACGTGCGGTTCCTGCGGGCGGGGTGAGGTGATGGGCGATCCGTTCGAGGGCCTGTTCGATTCCGGGACGGTGCTGGAGCGCGTCGGGGTGGACCTCACCGCCCAGGCGCGCCGCGGCGATCTGGAGCCGGTGCGCTGCCGCGATGCCGAGATCGCGCGCGTGGTGGACATCCTGTTGCGACACAACAAGAACAACCCAGCGCTGATCGGCAAGGCGGGCGTCGGCAAGACGGCGATCGTGGAGGGGCTGGCGCAGCGCATCGCCGCAGCGGACGTGCCGCCGGCGCTGAAGGACGCGCACGTCGTGGCGCTCGATCACGTGGCGCTGCTCGCGGGGACCGCCTTCCGCGGCCAGTACGAGGAGCGGATCCGCAAGCTCGTGCGGGAGCTGTCCGCCGACCCCGACCTCATCCTGTTCGTGGACGAGCTGCACAACCTCATCGGCCAGGGGACAGCCCTCGGCGCGGCGATGGACGCGGCGAACATGCTGAAGCCGGCGCTGGTACGGGGCGACATTCGCGTGATCGGGGCGACGACGGGCGGGGAGTACGACAAGTGGATTCGGGGCGACCCCGCGCTGGAGCGGCGGTTCCAGCCGGTGCTGGTCGAGGAGCTGGACGCGATCCAGACGTGGGAAGTGCTCGTCGCGCGCCGGCCGCGCCTCGAGCGGCACCACGCCGTGGCCATCACGGACGACGCGCTCAAGGCCGCGATCGTCCTCACCGACCGCTTCGTTCCCGAACGGGCGCGCCCCGACAAGGCGATCGACGTGCTGGACGAGGCGTGCGCCCACGCCCAGGCGACGGCGCGCGTCTCGCCGGAGCTCGACCGCCTGATCCGGGAGCGGCGCAAGGTGGACGCGATGATCCGGCGCGGGCTGACGCACGAAAAGCCGCAGCAGGAGCCGGCGGACGACCTCGTGGCGGAGATCTTCCCGATGCTGGAGCGGATCGGGGCGGAGATCGAAAAGATGCTCGGCGGACCGTCGGACAGTCGGACCGTCGCACGGCAAGGCACCGAGACCACCGTCCGACCGTCCGACCGTCCGACGCCGTCGCTCGCGGAGCGGCGCGCCGAGCTCGACGAGCTGCTGCGGCGCGAGCTGGAGCATCAGGGGATCGTGGTGAAGGGTCAGGATATCGGGCGCGTCGTAGGGGTCGCGGCCGGGAAGGGGATCGAGTGGCAGGAGTGAGACGGTGGCGGCCCGCAGGCGCGCTGGCGGCGCTGCTTGGCGCCTTGGTGGGATGCGAGCAGAGGGCGCAGCAGGTCCAGAGCGAAGCCGAGCTGAAGCTGGCGGTGCAGCAGATGATGCCCGCCGTGGAGCGGGCCACGGGCCTCGCCGCCGCAGCCGCACGCAGGTGCGCGACTACGTCATCCACAAGTTCGACGACGACCTGCCGCCGGCCGAGCTCGCCGGTGCCGAGGCCGCCTACCGCCTGTTCGGCCTGATTCCCGACTCCCTCGACCTGCGGCATATGATGATCGATCTCCTCACTGAGCAGGTCGCGGGGTACTTCGATCCCGACTCCAACGCGCTCTACCTGCCCACCGACATCGACCCCAGCCAGGCGCGGCTCGTGATCTCCCACGAGCTGGTGCACGCGCTGCAGGATCAGTATGTCAATCTCGACTCGCTGGTCGAGCTGAAGCGGCAGAACGACCGGCGCACCGCGGCGCAGTCGATCCTCGAGGGGCAGGCCACGCTGGCGCAGATCCTGGTGCTGATGCCGGAGCAGAAGCTCGAGAGCCTCCCGAATTTCTGGGACCTGCGCGGCGCGCTCGGCAAGCAGCAGGAGCAGATGAAGGTGTTTTCGAGCGCGCCGCTGTGGCTGCGCGAGAGCCTGATCTTCCCCTACCTGGGCGGTGCCGAGTTCGTGCGCTGGTTCGAGCACGCGTATCCCGGCAAACAGCCGTACGGCCCCCTGAT
>QHTX01000102.1:14508-18790 GCA_003220975.1 Gemmatimonadota bacterium
CCACCCCGACCGCTACGTGGCAGGCGATAAGCCGCGGCCCCTGGCGTTCGGATCGCGCGGCCCGGACTCGGTGCGCTACGAGGACGGGCTGGGCGAGTTCGAGATCCGGTTGTTGTTCGAGCAGCTGTTGGGCGATGAACGCGCGGCGGCGCTGCTGGCATCCGGCTGGGCCGGCGATCGCTACCTGGTGGTGACCGACAGAGGAGACGACGTCCTGGTCTGGTACACGCTGTGGGAGGATCGCCCGTCGGCGGCGCGGTTCTTCAAGGGGTTGGGGCGTGCGTGGGCGCGACGCCGCGTGGGCGGACCGGCGGACCGGCGGTTCGAAATCCGGCAGCTAACCGTCGAGCGTGTGCCCGTGGTGCGACTGGTGGACGCTCCGGCGAAGTGGCCAGGCTGGAAGCGCCTCCCGGCTATCCGAATAGCGCGTTGATTCCCCAGGCTACGAGACCCACGATCGCCCCCAGGACGTAGCCGAGCTGCACGATCAGCGTCAGCTCGCGCTGCGTGACGTTGCGGATCAGCTCCTCCATGCGCGCCGTCGAGAAGCCCAGCACCTTCTGCTCGACCAGCTCCTGTACCGACAGCTGCGACACGATCGCGGGGACCTGCCGCTGCATCCACTCCCACAGCGGGTCGGTGAGGATGCTCCGGAGGCGCGCCTCGGCGTCCGCGGGCAGGAGGTCCGCCGGCCGGCCGATCGGCTTCTCGAGCAGCGCCGTGACGGCCGCGTGGGCCGCCTCGGCCACCCGCTGCCGGCCCGCGTCCCCTGCGAGCGCCCGGCCGCCCAGCTCGATCGCCTCGCGGGCCCGGCGCGCGGCCCACTTGCGCGTGGCGGGCGCCCGCAGCGCGGCGACGATGTAGTCCGCGGCCGCCCGCTCGAGCCCGTCCAGGCGGTCCGGACCGAGGGCCCAGAGCCGCTCGGCGAGCGGGGTGCGCAGGAACCGCACCACCGCGTCGTTCACGGCGCGCGCCGCCTGCGCCCGGAAGTCGGCCGAGCCCATCACCTCGGCGAGCTCCGTGAGCCCGCCGTCTTCCAGCCCGTCGAGCACCCGGTCGATGCGCGCTTCCGTGACCACGAGCTTCGCCATCAGCCGCTCGTGCACGAGGAGGCTCCTGATCGCGCGGTCGAGGAACCGCTTCAGGGCGTCGCGCACGCGCGCGCGCGCCGCGGGATCGGTGAGCAGGTCGCCCAGCCGCTCCACCGCCACCGGGAGGTAATCGGCGATCGCCTGTTCCAGCGCCGCGACGAGGCCCGGCGGCAACCGCTCGAGCAGCGGGCGGTCGTCGCGCAGCAGGCGCGCCCGCTGTCCGGCCACGAACTCCCGCACCCCACGCTCAAGTTCCGGATGCGCGAGCCCGTCCTCCCGCCGCCTCGAACCCCGGCCCCTCCACGAAGTCGGCGAGCTTCTCGGCCAGCCGCTCGGCGAGCGGCTCGAGCGAGCGCTCGAGCTCGGCCACGACGGCCGGCGGCAGCTCGGCGCGCAACGTACCGCGCGACGTGTTGAGCATCTGGTCGAGGAAGACGGCGATCGCGCGGTCGAACGCCTCCCGCAGGCCGGGCGCGCTGAGCTGGCGGGCCAGGTCCTCTTCGGTCAGGAGGCGCTGGCCCACGGTCTTCCCGATGCTCTTCGCGAGCCGCGCCTTGTTCTTGGGAATCGCGCCGTGCAGCTTGAGCGGGCCGACCCCCCGCGCCTCGTAGGGGTGAAACAGCATCCAGACCGCGACGGCGTTCGTGATCCCGCCCGACACGGCGCCAACCCCTACGGTGATGAGCCCTTGCAGCCACGCGGCTTGCGGCATCGGCAGAAATAAACACACCCCACTTGGATTCCGGCAACTCGCTAAGTAGTTTTGTGGGCTTATGTTTACGGCCCTGTCGGCAACGCCCTCGAAAAGGACCTGACGGACGCTATGGCTACTCGCATTCGACTGCGGCGCGTGGGACGGAAGGGGCAGAGCTACTTCCGGATCGTCGTCGCGGACTCGCGGTCTCCCCGGGACGGCCGGTTCGTCGCGACGCTCGGGAACTACAACCCGCGCACCAATCCGGCGCGCATCCAGGTCGACGCGGAACAGACGCGCGCCTGGCTCGAGAAGGGCGCGCTGCCGACCGACACGGTGCGCTCGCTGCTGAAGCAGGCGGGCGTGCTGGGCCAACGGCCCGCCTAGTCGGGCGGCTCCGCAAGCCGCACGGTCAACGGGGGGAGGTCGCGGTCATCCCTCTGGTGGAGAACCCGGGCGCCGTGTTCGTGCCGAAGGCCCGGTTGTACGTGGTGAACGCGGAGCGGCAGGTGGTGGCTGGGCCGCTGGTGGTGGCGCGGCGGCGCGCCTACCACCGCGAGTGGTTGCTCGGGTTCCTGGGCGTCACGTCGCGCGCCGTGGTGGAGCCGTGGCGCGACCATTTCGTCGCGGTGGAAGAGGCCGATGCTGACGATTAACGTCGTGACGCTCTTCCCGGAGGTGTTCCCGGCGCCGCTCGCGGCGAGCATCGTGGGGCGCGCGGCCGAGCAGGGGCTGGTGCGCTACCGGGTCGTGCAGCTGCGCGACTACACGCACGACCGGCACAAGACGGTGGACGACTATCCCTACGGCGGGGGCGCGGGGATGGTCCTCAAGCCCGAGCCGTTTTTCGAAGCGGTGGAGGACCTGCGCGCGGGGCCGCCGATCGTGCTGCTCTCGGCGCGCGGTCGGCCCTTCGGGCACCGCGACGCGGTGCGGTTCGCGGTGGGCCGGGAGTTGACGCTGTTGTGCGGCCACTACAAGGACGTGGATCAGCGGGTGGCGGACGGGTTGGGGGCGGAGGAGCTGTCGCTCGGCGATTTCGTGCTGTCCGGGGGCGAGCCGGCGGCGCTGTGCGTGATCGACGCGGTCGTGCGGCTGCTGCCGGGCGCGCTTGGGGACCACGAGTCGGCCGCCACGGACTCGCACTACGACGGGTTGCTCGCCCCGCCGAGCTACACCCGCCCGCCGAGCTATCGCGGATTGGATGTGCCGGCGGTATTGTTGAGCGGCGACCACGCGCAGATCGCGGCGTGGCGCGCGGCGGCGGCCGAGCGGCTGACGCGCGAGCGGCGGCCCGATCTTTGGGCGCGATTTCAGGAACGAGGATGAGGGTATGGACCGACTGAGAGCGATCGAGCGGGAAGGCCTGAGGACCAACCTGCCCGCGTTCGATCCGGGCGACACCGTCCGCGTGATGGTGCGGGTGCGCGAGGGCGACAAGGAGCGGCTGCAGGCGTTCGAGGGCGTGTGCATCGCCCGGCGGGGCGCCGGGATCAACGCGACCTTCACGGTGCGGAAGATCTCCGCCGGCGTCGGCGTGGAGCGCATCTTCCCGTCGCACTCGCCGTCCATCGCGGAGATCGAGTTGGTCCGCAAGGGGCGAGTGCGGCGCGCCAAGCTGTATTTCCTGCGGCGCCTCGCCGGCAAGGCGGCGCGCATCCGGGAGAAGCGTGGGTTGACGGTCCCCGAGACGGTGGAGAAGCAAGAGGCGTGAGAGGCCCCCGCCCCACGCTGGAGCGCGAGATCGCGTTCTGGGAGGCACGGGGTGGAGGAGAAGGACTCGTCGCCGGTCTCGACGAAGCAGGCCGCGGTCCACTGGCCGGTCCGGTGGTGGCCGCGGCCGTCGTGTTTCCGCCGTTCTGCAAGATCATCCGCGGCCTGCGTGATTCCAAGATGCTGTCGGCCCCGAAGCGGGCGCGGCTGGCGGCCGTCATCCGCGCGCGGGCGCTCGCCGTCGCCGTGGGCGCCGCGAGCGTGCGCGAGATCGACCGGCTGAACATCCGGCGCGCGAGCATCCTCGCGATGCGGCGCGCCCTGGCGCGGCTGGCCGTCCAGCCGGCGCACGTACTGGTGGACGGGCTGCCGGCTCCCGAGCTGGGGTGCCCGCACGAGGCGATCGTGGACGGCGACGTGCACTGCCACTCGATCGCCGCCGCCTCCGTGGTGGCGAAGACCGTGCGCGACTATCTGATGGAGCTGCTGGGACGGCGCCACCCGATCTACGGCTGGGCGAGCAACAAGGGCTACGGGACGCCGGAGCACCTCGCCGCGTTGGCGGCGTTCGGCTTCACGTGGCACCACCGCCGCAGCTTCGCGCCGGTGGTGCAGCTCGAGCTCATCGCGCCGCCCGTTTCAATCCCTTTCGGAACTCCTCCAGCGGCCGCGTATTCAGGATATCGCGCGCCTCCAGTCCCGCCCGCCGCGCCAGATCCACCGCGTACTTCATGAACACCAGGTTGTTCGGCTGGTGGCTGTCGGTCGAGAGCACGAAGCGGAC
>QHTX01000103.1:0-9565 GCA_003220975.1 Gemmatimonadota bacterium
CATCCGCGAGCGAGCGCACGCCGCGCGCGTCCAGATCCAGGGCGCTGAGCGTGGCAGTGCGCCCGGCGAGCCCGCGCGCCAGCTCGCGCACGGTGGGGAGGCGCACGCCCGTCACGACGACGGGAGCGAGGAGGGTGGTGTCTTTGGGAGTGGAGTCGGGCTGTTGGGCACTGGTGGGGGCCGCGAGCAGCACAAGCAACGTCGCCCCAGCCAGCCATTGCCGATTGCGGATTGCGGATTGCGGATTCGAGGCGGGGGTATCCAATCCGCAATCCGCAATCGCCAATCCGCAATCAGTTGAACGCATTCAACCCCGTGATCTCCTGCCCCAGAATCAGCGTATGCACGTCATGCGTCCCCTCGTAGGTGTACACCGATTCGAGATTCGCGAGGTGGCGCATCGCCTGATACTCCGCCAGGATGCCGTTCGCGCCGAGCAGCCGGCGCGCCTCGCGCGCCACCTCGGTGGCCATGTTCACGTTGTTCCGCTTGGCGAGGGAGACCTGCTGCGGCGTCGCCTTGCCCTGATCCTTGAGGCGGCCGAGCTGCAGGCACAGCAGCTGCGCCTTGGTGATCTCCGTGAGCATCTCGGCGAGCCGCGCTTGCTGCAGCTGGTAACCGCCGATGGGCTTGCCGAACATCACGCGGTTCTTCGCGTAGCTCACAGCCTCGTCGTAGCACGCCATCGCGGCGCCCACGGCCCCCCACGCGATCCCGTAGCGCGCCTGGGTGAGACACAGCAGCGGAGACTTGAGGCCGCCCGACTTCGGCAGCAGCGCGGCCTTCGGGACGCACACGTCCTGGAGCACGAGCTCGCTCGTGTCGCTGGCGCGCAAGCTGAGCTTCCCCTTCTGGTCCTTCGCCGAGAAGCCCTTCGTGTTGGTGGGCACGATGAAGCCCCGGATCGACTCCACGTCCTCAAGCGTCCCGGTCTTCGCCCACACGATCGCCACGTGCGCGGTCGATCCGTTCGTGATCCACATCTTGGCACCGTTCAGCACCCAGCCGTCGGCCGTTTCCTTCGCGACGGTGATCATTCCGGCGGGGTTCGACCCGTAGTCGGGCTCGGTGAGTCCGAAGCACCCGATCACCTCGCCGCTCGCCATCTTGGGGAGCCAGTGGCGTTTCTGCTCCTCCGAGCCGAAGGCGTAGACCGGGTACATCACGAGGGCGCCCTGCACCGAGGCGAAGGAGCGCACCCCGGAGTCCCCCCGTTCGAGCTCCTGCATGATGAGCCCGTAGGCGACGTGGTCCAGGCCCGCGCAGCCGTACTCCTCCGGCAGGTTGGCGCCGAACAGGCCGAGCTCGGCCATCTGTGGCACCAGGTGCTTTGGGAACTCCCCCGCGATGTAGTGCTCGCCGATGACGGGGATCAGGTTGTCGTCGACCCAGGCGCGCACGGTGTCGCGCACCGCGCGCTCTTCCTCGGCCAACAACCCGTCGACTTCGTAGAAGTCGACGCCCTGGAATTTCGGTGCCATATGAGCCTCAGGAAAACGGTGTTGGGCTTGCGACTTGGTGTCTTGAAACTTAACCGGCGACTTGGACCTGTTGTGCTGGTGACTGGCGTCCGGCTCGGGCGAACGCGTATGTGTCCGACGCCCGAAAGCGGCTGCGCTCGGCGTCCCACCGGAAAAAGGTGATGTGGACCGCCGTCGGCTCGATGGTGACGAAGTTGAAGCAGGACGGTCGCCCGCCGCGTGAGCGCCGGCACAGTGTGCCCGCCGTCGAGACCACCACCCGCCCGTCGAGCAGCTCGGCGCCCTCCTGGTGGTCGTGGCCGCACAGCACGACCTCGGCCCCCGACGCGGCGATGCGACGCTGCGCCTGGCGCCAGCGGGCGAGGCCCATGCGCCGGGAAATGTCGCCCCGCAAGACGTTGTGATGCACCACGAGCACGCGCGCCTGGTCGGGCGGGGCCGCGGCGAACAGCTGGCGCACACGCTCGATCTCCGCCTTCGGCAGGTGCCCCTTCACCGCGAGGTCGCGCAGCCGGAAGGTGAGCGAGCCCCAGGCGACGCCATGCGACGTGAGCGCACTCGCGATGATCGCCCCGGGAACGGTGAGCGTCGGCCGCAGGTCCTCGCCGAAGTAGCGCACGTACTTCCCGTACCGCGGCCGCGGGGCGAACGGGATCAGCGGCCGGGTCCACCACTGCACGTCGTGGTTCCCGGGGATCACGTGCACCGGCGCGGTCTGCGTCGCGACGCTCACGAAGGCACGCGCCCGCTGGAACTCGCCGTACCGCGCCCGCTGCGACAGGTCACCCGACAGGACGACTGCATCCGGCCGCAAATCGGGAATCATCTTCTCGAGGGCCTCCACCTGCTGGATGTCCGCCAGCCCGCCGAAGTGGAGGTCGGAAACGTGCAGCAGCTGGACCGTCACGATTCCGCCTGAACCGTGTAGGTGAGTGTGGCGTCGCCGCTCGCGGGGATGCTCACGCGAAACCGGACCTCGGTCGCCGACAGCTTCTCCGCCGGGACGCTCGACTCCACGACGCGCCACACGCCGAACCGCGCCTCGCGCACGTCCACCGTCACCGCCTCGGCCTTCGCGTTCGCGATCGTCACCTTGAACGACGCCATCACCCGCTGGCGCGCAGGCATGCCGCGCTTGGGCGGGGGGATTTGCTCCTGGCTGTAGTCGGTCTGCACCCGCTCGGCGGTCACGTCGAACGCGTTTCCCGACTGCACGCGCAGGTCCCGGCCCGGCGCGGTGTGGTCGCTTCGCGCCTCGCCCACGAGCTGCACGCGCCCAGCCGAGTCCGGCTGGTACAGCTCGACCGTGCCGCCGGGGAGCGGCCGGTCGCCGAACGGCGTGCCGCGGGCCCGCTTGAGCGTGTACCACACCTCGACCGGAACGCGGTTCGGCTCCGCGGGCGATGAGCCCAGGAAGCCGCGCCACGGCAGCACCCCGGGGACGATCAGCTCCTGCGAGTAGCCGACGCTCGACCGGGGGAACAGCGCGGTGGTGACGGGCATGCCGGGCTCGAGCGCCACCCGCGCGGGCAGCAGATACACGTGCGTCTCGCCGACCGCCTCCTCGCTCGCCGCCGAAGGAGCTTCGAGCGCGCCCTGCCGCGCCACGCCGGCTAATGCAAACTCGGGGCGCGGGCCGGGCCGGCCGCGGTTGATCGCTCCCGCCACGAGCTGGACTTCGGCCGAGTCCGCGCGCACCGACTGGGACGCGATGGTAGCCGCCCCTGACACCTGACACCTGCCCCCCGTCAACAGGACCTGATACACCGCCTCCCAGCTCACGCCCTGGGTGACGTACGCGAGCTCGGTCCGCGGCCGCGCGCGCGCCGCCTCGACCACGACCGCCACTTCCGGCAATGTCCGCACGAGTTCCGCCGGGAACAGCGGCTCGCCCGGCTCGGAGAGGAGGATGCGCCCGTCGGACAGCCGGTACTGCGGCGGCGCGACGCGCAGCACCGTGGCGCGGACCGTGTCGCCCTTCCCGTGCACGAACGCGAGCGTCTGCCCCACCGCCGCCTGGAGCGCCGTGCCGCGGTCCGTCGCCGGGCGCGCCACCGCCGATACCAGCGCCACGGACGTGTCGGGTGAGAACAGCGTCGCGGGGTCGAGTCCGTCGATCTTGAGGGTCAGCGCGGTGCGCCCCTTCTCGAGCGCCTGCGGCAGCGTGCGCCGCACCACGACGCGGCCGTCGCTATAGATGGAAAGGGAGGTCTGCCCGGAGGCTCGACCGGCTAGCGCGAGCGCTCCCACGGCGAGCACGGTCACCGGACGACGGATGACGGACGACGCGATTTCAGCCATTCAAGCGCGATCCTCTGGACGATCCGGTAGCTGAGAAGATACCAGGCCACTGCGGCCGCCGCGCCCACCGTCCGGGCCGTCGTCTGCCAGCCGGGCGCCACGGCGCGCAGCGTGACGACCAGATACCCCGCGAGCAGCAGCGTGGTTACGACGGCCACGAGACGCCCCACGCGTGACGCCTTTCGCGTGACGTCTCTCATGCATTTCTGGCACAGCTCCCCCAGACCGATGCCGGCCGTCATGTCGCCGCAGCGGGCGCACGGATGACTAGAGGCGCCGGGCCACGGCGCGGGCGAACTCGGTGGTCGCAGCACTGCCGCCCAGATCCTTGGTGCGGACGTTGTCCTTGACGATCGCCGTCTCGAGCGCCCGGCGCAGCCGGCCCGCCGCGGCCAGCTCTCCTACGTGGTCGAGCATCATCGCCGCGGCGAGCAGCTGGGCCGCCGGGTTCGCGATCCCCTGCCCCGCGATGTCCGGCGCCGAGCCGTGCACCGGCTCGAAGATCGCGGCCGTCTCGCCGATGTTCGCCCCGGGGGCGAGCCCCAGCCCCCCCACGAGGCCCGACGCCTCGTCCGAGAGAATGTCGCCGAACAGGTTGGTCGTCACGATCACGTCGAACTGCGCGGGATTGATGACGAGCTGCATCGCGGCGTTGTCCACGATCTTGTCGTCCGACGCGATCTGGCCCTCGTACTCCTGTGCGATCATGCGCGCCGTCTCGAGAAACAGGCCCGAGGTCGCCTTGAGGATGTTCGCCTTGTGGACCACGGTCACCTTCTTGCGGCCGTGCCGCTTCGCGTACTCGAAGGCATAGCGCACGATCCGCTTGCAGCCGTCCCGCGTCATCACCGACATCGCCTGCGCCAGCGCCTTGGGGTCCCCCCCCACCTTGAAGGTGCGGTCGATCCCGATGTACAGCCCCTCGGTGTTCTCGCGGATCACGACGAGGTCCACGCTGGGGTAGCGACCGCCCGGGACGATCGACTTCACCGGGCGCACGTTGGCGTACAAGTCGAACTCCTGGCGCAGCGCGACGTTCACCGAGCGATAGCCCCCGCCCACGGGCGTCGTGAGCGGGCCCTTGAGCGCGAGCCCGGTGCGCCGGATGCTCTCGAGCGTCGCATCCGGGAGCGGGGTGCCGGCCTTGTCGATCGCGCTCATCCCGCCGTACTGCTCGTCCCAGTCGAACGCGACGCCCAGCGCGTCCAGCACCAGCAGTGTCGCCTGCGTGATCTCGGGCCCGATTCCGTCGCCAACGATGAGGGTCGCGGCGTGCCCCCCCCGCCCTCCGGTCACGGCAGCCCTGGCGTGAGGCTTTTCACGGCGCGCGTCAGCGCCGTCCAGGGATCGTCGCCCTCGCCCCGCGCCACGGTGCGGAACCCGATCCGGCCGGTGCGGACGTCCACCATGACCACCGTCAATTCGGCGGTGGCGACGGGCGCCCCGGGCGCTGTAGGGGCACGGCATGCCGTGCCCCTACAGTCCGGCACGACCGTCCGTCGGTAGATCAGCCCGGCCGGGATCAGCGCATAGCGCCCGCCCCCTGAGCCGGCGAGGGCGGCGAGCGTGCGCAGCTCGCTCCGCAGCGGATCGGGCACGACCTCGAGCTTCCCGCCGCGCAGCAGGATCGCGGTGCCCATCTGGTCGGGATCCGGGGCGATGCCCGGCGCCCGCCGCGCGGCCCGCCGCAGCTCGTCGGGCAGCACCCAGCTCACCTCGGGAGCCCGCGCCTGGAGCAGCGCCCCGAACACGCTGTCCGCCTTGGCGAGCCCAGCCCGCCGTTGGCCGAGCGCGTTCTCCCAGTGCAGCGAGTCTTCCGCGGCGAGGAGCGTGAGTGGCAGCACGCTGACCTGCTGTGACGCGATCCCGGCCGTGGGCAGCGGCGCGGTGGGCTCGGGTGGACCGACGTGCCGGCGGCCGCCACACCCAGCCACGGCGGCGCAGGCGACCACGCACCGCGCGCCGCGCACTAAGTAATTGTTTTTCAAGGGATTAATCACGGCGCGCAATATCATGCCCGCGCCGGTGATTTTCAAGAAGCGAGCGTCAGCCCACCGTCCACCACGATCACCTGTCCCGTGATGTGTCGCGCCGCCTCGCTGCACAGGAACGTGATCACGCGTGCCACATCCTCCGGCTCGGCCACGCGGCCCAGCACCGACTCGTGCTCGGCGCGCTCGAGCACTTCCCGCGGCAGCTTGCCCAGCAGCTCCGTCTTCACGAAGCCGGGTGCGACGGCGTTGACGTTGATGTTGGAGGGGCCGAGGTCCACGGCGGCGGACTTGGTGAGCCCGACGAGCCCGGCCTTGCTCGCCGCGTAGTTCGCGATGCCGAAGCCCGGCCGGAACGCCTGATGGCTGGCGACGTTGACGATCTTGCCGTAGCGCTGGGCGCGCATCGGCCCGGCAACCGCTTGAATGCAGTTGAACGCGCCGGTGACGTTGGTGTCGAGCACCTCCTGCCATGCCTCCGGCGTCAGGCGCCACAGCGCGCCGTCGTGCGTCACGCCGGCGTTGTTGACGAGGTAGTGGACGCCGCCCAGCCGCTCGCGCACAGCGGTGACGAACTTCTCCACCTCGTCCCGATGCCGCACGTCGCAGCGGGCGCAGTACACGGGGACGCCGTGGGCCCGGAGCGCCGTCTCGGTGAGGAGGGCCTGCGCCGCGACATCGCGGTCCGGCAGGTCGACGTAATTGATCGCCACCGCGACGCCGCGCTGGGCGAACTCCAGCGCCGTCGAGCGACCCAGGCCGGTCGCGCCGCCGGTGACCACGGCGACCCGGCCCTGCACCGTCTCCGCCAGGCGCTGCGGCTCGGGACGCGTCGCGGTCGCGGGCGCCCCGACCCGCGTGGCCGCCTCGGGGGGGGCAGGGGGGGCCAACATCCAGGACGTTGGTGTCAAGATTTTCGAACTTATGTTCGAAATTGAACATCGGCAAGGCGCGGCGTAACTTACGCCCCCTGTACTAGCTCACCCCTGGTCCTCTTTAAGCAGCTACGCCGGCATCCAGTGGTGGAGATCCAGCATCGCGCCCTTAGGCGCGTGTGACAGGATGAAGCGCACGACTCCCTCAGGATCCTGGAAATTCTCGACCGGACGCCCGCCGCCGACCGGTCCAGCGCCGAAGCCGTAGCTGGCGCTGTAGAGATCGATCCTCGCCGACTGCCTCGCCGACTGCACCAGGACGCCACGCTCATCGTCGCACACGAGGACCACTTCGCTCCACGGAATGAACACCGGCCGCAGAAACCCCGGCCCGGTGACGCCCGCCTCGCTCACGGCCATCGCGCCGACCTTTTGGCGCGCCGCGATTGGCGCGGCGAGTACGATCGCGAGGCCCGCCACCTCGATTAGGAACGACAGCGCGTAGCTTCCGGGTGACGGGGCGACCGCGAGAGGAATCCCGAAGAGCCGCCTGGTGACGGCGATCCCGAACAGCAGCAACAACACGCCGAACACACGAAGCGCGAGACGGAACGGGCGGTCGTTGCCTTTGAACGCCGGTGGCGAAGCAGGACCGGAGGGGGGATCGCTCATGCGCGCCCTATCTCATCCGCCTGCCACCGCCAGGCACTCGATCTCCACCCGCGCGCCGAGCGCGAGCCCACTGCCCGCCACCGTCGACCGTGCCGGCGGATCCTTCGGGAAATAGCTCGCGTACACCTCGTTCATCTTCCCGTAGTCGCGGATGTCGACCAGGAACACCGTGCATTTCACCACGCGGTCGAGCGAGCTGCCTGCGGCGGCGAGCACCGCCTTCACGTTCTCGAGGGCCTGGTGCGTCTGCCCGGTGATCCCCGTGTCCGCCAGCCGTCGGGTCCCGGGGACGTTGCCGATCTGCCCGGAGAGATAGAGCACGTTGCCGACGCGCACCGCTAGGGAGAACGGCAGCCCCTGCACTTCGCCGGGGCCGTGGATCACCTCGCGCTGCTGCGCGAGGGCGGGCACCGCGCTCACGAGCGCGGCGGCGCACAGCGAGATGACGCTTCTCATGTCGGACCCTCCTTGCGACGTAGGTAGTGCGCCGCGCTGACGAGCGCCAGCAGCCCGCCCAGCGTCGCGCTCGCGATGAACGCACGCGGCCCCCCCGCCCCCCCGCCCGCCCCCCCCGCCTGGTAGACGGCCCCGAGCGCCAGGCCGCCCACCAGCGCGGCGAGCCCCGTGGCCCCGTGATACACGCCGAACCCGCTGCCCTGATGCCCTCCAGGCCCGGCCAGTCGCGCCACCAACGCCCGCTCCGGGCTCTCGGTGAGTCCCGCCACGAGCCCCATCCCGAGAAACAGCGCCCACGCCCCCGCGGCGGTCGTGGCGCGCGCCATGCCCAGCGCCAGCACCGCATACACCAGCCATCCCACCCACATCGTGCGGCCGGGCCCGAGCCGGTCCGTGGCTGCTCCGCCCAGGAAGCTCGACGACGAGCGCACGACGTGCACCGCCGCCCACAGCAACGGTACCACGGCCACGGGGATGCCGAGTTGTTGTGAGCGCAGGATGATCAGCGTGTCGGGCATGCGGAGGAGATAGAAGGCGGAGATGGCGACGAGGGCGGCAGGGGCGGCAAAGGCGGCCGGGGCGGCAGGGGACACCGTAGCGCTCGGTGCCGCCCCTTGCCGCCCATTGCCGCCCCTCCCGCCCTTGCCGCCCCTGACCGCCCAGACTGCCAGCACCAAGACCGCGACTCCTGGCACCAAGCTCCACCCGATCACGGCGCGCACGTTCGCGGTCCCGGACGCGAGCAGGTACCACGCCGCCAGGGGGCCCAGCACCGCGCCCGCGTGGTCCATACCGCGTTGCAGCCCGAACGCCCGTCCGGCGAGCGCCGGCGGGGTGGCGTCCGCGATCAGCGCGTCGCGCGGCGGGGTGCGCAGGCCCTTCCCCAGCCGGTCCACCACGCGCAACCCGATCACCTGCCACGCGGCGCCGGTGACCGCGATGACCGGCCGCACGACCACGGCCGTGAAATAGCCGAGCACGATCAAGGGCCCGCGCAGTGGCACCCGGTCCGCCAGTCGCCCCGCCGCGAGCTTCACGAACGCCGCGGCGAGCTCCGCCGCGCCATCGAGGGCGCCCAGCGCCTGCGGGCCCGCTCCCAGCACCCCCGTCAGGAAGGCGGGCAGGAGCGGGTAGATCATCTCGCTCGCGAAATCGTTGAGCAACGAGACCGCGCCGAATAGCTTCACCTGGCGCGGTAGACGGCTACTCATTCAGGCCCAGGCCCCAGCGCATCAGCGTGACGGGCAGGCCGCCGTAGCGCAGCACGGCGTCGTGGAACGCGCGCAGCGTGAACGCCACCCCGCGCGCCGCGCGAAAGTCGTCGCGCAGCTTCAGCAGCTCTCGCCGCCCCACGGCGTAGCACAGCTGGTACGCCGGCTCGGCGCAATAGCGCCGCACTTCCGCCTCGGCGTTGGCCCGGTCGACCCCCAGGTGACTCGTCAGGTACTCGACCCCCTGCTCGAACGTCATGCCCCGGGTGTGCAGCCCCACGTCGAGCAGGATCCGCACGGCGCGCCACAGCAGGTGCACGCGCTGGAAGAACTGTTCCTCCTCGGAGCGGTAAAATCCCTCCTCCCCCATCATGTCCTCGCAGTACAGCGCCCAGCCCTCGACGGTGAGCGGGGTCGAGACGTTCTTGCGCGTCTCCGACGCCTGCCGCTGGGCCTGCACCAGGTGGAGGTGGTGCCCCGGGTAGCCCTCGTGCAGGGCCGTGGCGGCGAGCTCGTGACGGCAATGGTCGCGCAGCATGCGCTCCTGCGCCGCCGCGGGCAGCCGCGGGTCGGGGACC
>QHTX01000103.1:9637-10191 GCA_003220975.1 Gemmatimonadota bacterium
AACGCCGGCGTCGGCACGACGTCAAGTGGCGCGTCGGGGATCGGCGCCAGGCCACGCTGCGCGACGAAGTCGCGGGCGCGCGCCATCTCGCGGGCATACGCTTCCACCAGCGCGGTGGCGGGCGGATGGTCGGCGCGCAGCCGGTCCGCGACGTCCTGCCAACCGGGGCCGCCGTCCATCCGCGCGGCGCGCCGCGCCAGGTCCGCCTCCAGCTCCTCTTTGAGGTGCAGCCCGTAGCGCCACAGCTCGGGGGCCGTGTCACGCAGGGCGTGCTCGTAGTGGAGGTGGAAGTTGAAGTCGTCCTCGCCCAGCGCGAACTCGTCCCCCGCGGTGTCGAGCCACCGCTCGAGGTCGTGCGCGAACGCCGTCATAGCGGCGGTCGCCTCCGCCGCCGCGGCGGCCAGCCGCTCGGCGAGGGCGGCGCCCGGTCCTCCTGGTCCCTCTCCCGTGGGCGCGCCGGCCGCCGCCTGGACGAGCAGCAGCCCGCCCTCGTTCACCCGCAGCGCCGTCTCCACGAACACCCGCACCGGCGCGACCAGCGTCGCGCGCGCGTC
>QHTX01000103.1:10212-14419 GCA_003220975.1 Gemmatimonadota bacterium
CGGCCCGCGAGCGCCGCCGCCCGCTCTTCGGGCGTGCGGTCGCCGCGTGACAGGAGGCAGTGCAGACCGGCGAGCAGGTGGGACAGCCAGAACCCCGGGTTCTTCGCCTGGGGCCGCTGCCGCTCCAACCGCCGCAGCAAGACCCGGACGTCGTTCAGCAGGGCCGTGCGGTCGATTTCGTCGTCCAGCTGGCTGCTGGCGGTTTCTTCGAGCGCGGCGGCGAGCGCCTTGAGCGCGGCGAGATGCGGGGCGAGTGCGCCGGGACTGAAGCGTCCGTACCGGTCGTCGTACGTCTTGATCCCCGCCTGCGTCGCCGCGACAGGGTCGAGGTGCCAGCGCAGATCGAAGTAGGAACGCTCGATCTCGCGGAACGGCCCTACCGCCATACCGCTTGCTTCAGCAGCCGGTGGCACTCTTCGTCGGAGAGCACCCGATCGGTCCGCTTCGCCGCTTCGAACAGCACGCGGCACGCGGCCTCGTCCTCGGCGTCGTACCCGTGCGTCTCGAGCCAGTACTTCACGTTCGACAGACCCGAGACGGGCGAGATCTCGATCTTCTGCGCGAGCCCCAGCTCCTCCGCCGGCACCGAGCTGTACACCCGGTCCGCGAGCCAGGCGTGCCCCTTCTTCTTGGCCTTGATGATCGCCGCGGCGTGCACCCCCGTGCCCGTGCGGAACGCGTCCGCGCCCATGACGGGGTAGTTGACGGGGATCGGCACCCCCACCGCGTCGGCGACGAGGCGGCAATACTCCGGGAGTTTGGAAAGCTCGCGGCGGTGCGCGCCCAGGAGCTTGAGGTTCACGATCAGCAGGTCCATCTCCGCATTCCCGACCCGCTCACCCACCCCGAGCGCCGTGGCGTGGACACGGTCCACGCCCGCCTCGATCGCCGCGAGGCAGTTCACGAGCCCCATGCCGCGGTCGCGGTGGCCGTGCCAGTCGACTGC
The DNA here is from genome assembly GCA_003220975.1 of Gemmatimonadota bacterium. Classification (GTDB taxonomy): domain Bacteria; phylum Gemmatimonadota; class Gemmatimonadetes; order Gemmatimonadales; family GWC2-71-9; genus AG41. Next base: position 11,159 of record QHTX01000103.1, read on the forward strand.
CACCCGCTTGTCCTTGACGATTTCACTCTTGACGAATCTCACGAGGGCTTTCACGCCGTCCGGCGTCGCGTGCCCGACGGTGTCCGCGAGACAGATCCGCGTCGCCCCACAGTCGATCGCCGCGCCATACAGCGCCTTGAGCGTTTCCGGCTTGGCCCGCGTTGTGTCTTCGGTGACGTACATGACCGGCAACCCGTGCCGCACGGCGTACGTCACCGCTTCCTCGCTGGACTTGAGGATGCGGTCGAGGGTCCAGTCCTCGGCGTACTGCCGGATGGGGGAGGAGCCGATGAAGGTGGCGGCCTCGATCTTCACGCCCAGCTCGTCCGCGACGCGCACGATCGGCTCGATATCGGCCAGCACTGTGCGAGCCGCGCAGTTCGGGAAGATCGGCAGCCGGTGGTCGCGGATCTCCCGGGCGAGCGCCCGCACCTGCTCCACGACGCGCGGGCCGGCGCCGGGTAACCCGATGTCCGCCGCGACGATCCCCAGCTCCGCCATGAGGTGCAGCAGCCGCTGCTTCACCTCGAGGGACGGGTCGCGCACGGACGGCGACTGCAGCCCGTCCCGCAGCGTCTCGTCGTTCAGGTCGACGTGGGCCCGCGACCAGTCGAACGTGCCTTCGCCCGCGTTCCAGTCGTAGATCAAGTCGCGCTCGTCCATGCCTCTCGCGTCACCCTCTCGCCGAGCATCGTCAATCAAGTTAGTGTGGATTGGTGGATCAGACCATCTCCCGACTGCTCGCACACGAGCGCATCCGCGCCGCGCGGCACCACCTCGAGCGCACGGAGGAGATCACGCTCGCCCGTCAGGCCGCGTTGTCTGCGGTCCCCGCGCCCACCGGGGCCGAGGGCCGCCGCGCGGCGCGCGTGGCGGAGTTGTTCCGCGAGGTCGGGCTGCAGGACGTGCTGATCGACGAGGTCGGGAACGTTCGCGGGTGGACGGCCGGCGCAGGGGGAAGCGGGAAGCGTGACGGCGCCGGGCCGGTGGTGCTCGCCGCGCACCTCGACACCGTGTTCGGTCCCGACGTGAACGTCGCGGTCGAGCGGCGCGGCCGCCGGCTCAGAGGGCCGGGCATCTCGGACAACGCCCGCGGCCTCGCCGCCCTCGTGGCCGTAGCCGAGGCGGTCGTGGCCGCGCGCGTGCCGGCGGCACGCCCGATCCTGTTCGCCGCGACGGTGGGGGAGGAAGGATCCGGAGATCTGCGGGGGGTGAAATACCTGCTGAACGGAAAGGACGTAGGGGCACCGCATGCCGTGCCCCTACAACAACCCCCCATCGCGTTCATCGCCCTCGACGGCGCCGGCCTGGAGCGCGTGGTGCACCGGGCCCTGGGCTCGAAGCGCTACCACGTGACCTATCGCGGCCCCGGCGGGCACTCGTGGGCCGCGTTCGGCGTCGCGAACCCGGCGAACGCGGTGGGCCGCGCCGTGGCGCTGCTCGCCGACCTGCCGCCCTCCTCCCCTCCAGCTCCGCGCACGACGTGCGCCGTCGTGCGCCTGGGCGGCGGCACCGGACTCAACTCTATCCCGCAGGACGCCTGGCTCGACCTCGACCTGCGGAGCGAGGATCCCAAGGCACTGGCCGCGCTCGACGCCACGGTGCGCGCCACGCTCGAGCGGGCGCTCGGCGACGAGAACCACCGTCGTGCGGCCGCCACCGCCCCGCTCACGCTCGAGCGGCAGCTCGTGGGTGACCGGCCCTCGGGCGTCACCCCCCGCGCCCACCCGCTGGTGCGGGCCGCCGTCGCCGCGAACCGCGCACTGGGCCGGGACGCCGAGCTCGCGAGCGCGTCCACCGACGCCAACGTGCCGATCGCGCTCGGCGTCGCCGCGATCGCCCTCGGCGCCGGCGGCCAGGCCGGGGACGCGCACCTCGCAACGGAGTGGTACGAGAACACGGACGGCGCGCTCGGACTCGTGCGCGCGCTGCTCGTGACGGCAGCGATGGCGGACGTCGTCTAGGCGCGCACCTGCTCCTGCAGGAAGCGCGCGATCTTCGTGACGAGCCGGCGGGGCGCGAAACGCTCGGACTGCACCAACAGCTTGTTCCCGAGGCCGGGAACCACGAGCCGCTTCCCCTTCATCAAGGCGACGTAACCCGCTCGCGCGACCGCGGCCGCGTCCATCACGAGCGGCGTGCGCACCACCTTCTTCAGGTCCACCCCGGCGCGCGCCTGAAACCCGGTCGGCACCGGGCCCGGGCACAACGTCGTGACCGTCACCCCCGTCCCGGACAGCTCCTCGGCCAGCGCCTCGGAGAACGACAGCACGTACGCCTTGGACGCGTAGTACACCGCCATGAACGGCCCCGGCTGGAACGCCGCCGTGGAAGCCACGTTGAGGATGCGGCCGCGCTTCGCCGCGAGCATCGCGGGCAGCACCAGCTTGGTGAGATGCGTCAGGGCGATGATGTTCACCTGCAGCAGATCCAGCTCGGTCCGCAGCTCCGTGGTCGCGAACGGGCCGGACGTCCCATAGCCCGCGTTGTTCACGAGCACGTCCACCTGCAGCGCGGCCTGCTTCAGCGTCTCGGCGATCGCCCCCGGGGCGTCGGGCGACGCCAGGTCCGCGCCCACCGTCCGGGCGCGGATGCCGTGCCGCGCCGCCAGCTCGGCTCCAAGCCGGTCGAGCTTGTCCACGCTGCGGGCCACGAGCACGAGGTCGTAGCCGTCGCGCGCCAGCAGCCGCGCGAGCTCGAGCCCGATGCCGCTCGAGGCGCCGGTGACGACGGCGGTGCCCGCGCTCATGCGGGCGCTCCGTGCCCGCTCAAGCGACTCAACACATCCAGCGCCGCCCGGCTGTGCCGCGTCGCTAACAGCTGCGACGAGTACACGTGCCGAATCACGCCGGACCGGTCGATGACGTAGCTGACGCGACCCGGGACCAGACCCAGGGTCTTCTCCACGCCGTAGCGCTCGCGCACGACGCCGCCACGGTCCGAGAGCAGCAGGAACGGCAGCTGATGGCGCGTCGCGAACCGACGATGCGAGCGGACGGAATCGGAGCTCACGCCGACCACCTCGGCGCCCTGGGCGGTGAACTTCTCGTAGCTGTCGCGGAACGCGCGCGCTTCGAGGGTACACCCCGGCGTCTGGTCCTTGGGATAGAAATACAGCACGACCGTCCGTTCGCCGATCAGGTCCCGCAACCGGACCGGCCGGCCCGCCTGATCCGGCAGCGTGAAGTCCGGAGCGACATCCCCGACGCGCACCTTGTTTTGCTTGCCCACCGTGGCTCCCCTTTCAATGCACCCGTCGAC
>QHTX01000104.1 GCA_003220975.1 Gemmatimonadota bacterium
CTGCGGCTGCACGCCGGACTGGACGCCGGGGCACTTCATCGAGCACGAGGTGGCGCGGATCCGCGAGCTCGTGGGCCGCACGGCGCGCGCGATCTGCGGCGTGTCGGGCGGCGTGGACTCAGGGGTCGCCGCCGCGCTGGTGCACCGCGCCATGGGCGAGCGGCTCACGTGCATCTTCGTCGATCACGGCCTGTTGCGCCTGAACGAGCGGGATCAGGTGGAGCGCACGTTCCGGGCGCACCTCGGGATCGACCTGCGCGTCGTGGACGCGGGTGAGCGATTCCTCGCGGCGCTCGCGGGCGTCGAGGATCCCGAGGAAAAGCGGCGCCGCATCGGGCACGCCTTCATCGACGTGTTCGAGGACGCGGCGCGGCACGTAGGGGGTGACGTAGGATTCCTCGTCCAGGGGACGCTCTATCCCGACGTGATCGAGTCGTCGTCGCCGCGCGGCGGGCCGTCGGTGACGATCAAGACGCATCACAACGTGGGCGGCCTGCGGCCCAATCTGCCCTGGAAGCTGATCGAGCCGTTGCGCGAGCTGTTCAAGGACGAGGTGCGGCAGGTGGGGCGCGAGCTGGGGCTGCCCGAGGAGATCGTGGGCCGCCATCCCTTCCCGGGGCCGGGCCTCGCGATCCGCGTGCTCGGCCCCGTCACGCCGGAGCGGCTCGATCTGCTGCGCCGGGTGGACGCCATTTACATCGACGAGATCCGCACCGCCGGGCTGTACGATCGGATCTGGCAGGCGTTCGCGGTGCTGCTGCCCATCAAGTCGGTGGGCGTGATGGGCGACGGCCGCACCTACGATCACGTGGTGGCGCTGCGGGCCGTGACGAGTCGCGACGGGATGACGGCGGATTGGTTTCCGTTCCCGCACGAAGTGCTCGGGAGGATCTCGAGCCGGATCATCAATGAAGTGAAGGGCGTGAACCGCGTCACCTATGACGTGAGTTCGAAACCACCTGCTACCATCGAGTGGGAGTGATCGGTCTTCAGATGTTCTTGTCTTCGAGGAGCTTCAAGAACTCTTGCGGGCTGTTCAGCATGGCCAGCTTCTCCGGGACGTCGGCCTCTTTCGCGAACTGCGCGATCTTGCCGAGCACCGGCAGGTACTGGTTGGAGACCTCGAGCGGCGGCGCCACGATCAAGAAGAAGTAATGCACGGGCTTGCCGTCGATCGCGTTGAAATCGATGCCCTCAAGCTTGCGGCCGAAGGCGACGCGCAGCTGACTCACGGCGAGGGCACGACAGTGCGGGATCGCGATGTTCTGGCCGATGCCCGTGGACCCGAGCGTCTCGCGGCGCTTCAGCATCTTCACGAGGGTCTGCTCGGCCTTGTCGTCGAGCTGCAGCAGGCCGACCAGCTCCTTCAGGACGTCGTCTTTGGCGGTGCTCTGCAGGTGCAGATTGATCGCGTCTTCCGAAAAGAACTCGCGTAAGCGCACGTCAGGTCTCCCCGCGTAGCGGTGGCGAAACGTAATGAGTGGTTGCTCCGTTTGCAACGCGTCATTACGTTGTCAGCCATGGACTTCCCCTATCGCACCGGGTCCGAGTGCCCGCTCTTCCTCGCCCCCATGGCGGGAGTGTCGGAGTCGCCGTTCCGGTTGCTGTGCCGGCGCTTCGGCGCCGACGTGGTCGTGTCCGAGTTCATCTCGGCGGTGGGGGTGGCGCGCGGGCTCGAGCACCTGTTCCAGGACATGCGCTTCGAGGAGGCCGAGCGGCCCATCGGCATCCAGCTGTATGGCGCGGACGCCACGGTCATGGCGCGGGCCGCCGAGATGGTCACGGCGGTCATGCGGCCCGACTTCCTCGATATCAACTTCGGCTGTCCGGTGAAGAAGGTCGTGAAGAACAACGGTGGGTCGGGCTGCCTCAAGGACCTGGACCTGGTGGAGCGCATCATCCGCGCGGTGCGCAGTGCAACGTCACTGCCCGTCACGGTGAAGATCCGCAGCGGCTGGGACGACGCCCAGCGCGATCCCGTCACGATCGCGCTGCGCTGCCGCGACGCTGGCGCGCAGGCGCTCACGCTCCACGCCCGCACCCGGACGCAGATGTTCTCGGGGACGGCGAACTAGGACGAGATCGCGCAGCTGGTCGCGGCGCTCGACATCCCGGTGATCGGGAACGGCGACGTGACCACGCCGGAAGCCGTGGTCGCGATGCGCCGGCACACGGGCTGCGCGGGCGTGATGATCGCGCGCGGGTCGTTCGGCAACCCGTGGATCTTCGCGCAGGCGCGCGATCTGCTCGCCGGCCGGCCGAAGCGACCCGACCCGACGCCCGAAGAGCGCTTCACCACGGCGCTTGAGCACGCGCGCCTGGCGCTCCGTCTCCAGGGCGACTCGCGTAAGACGGCGCTCGAGTTCCGCAAACACTTCGGGTGGTACACGAAAGGCGTCCCCGGCGCGGCGCAATTGCGCGAGCGCCTGTTCCAGATCGACTCGATGGAACAGGCCGAGGAGATTTTCGCGGAGCAGGCGGCATGAAGCTAGACGATCTTAGCCGCTTCATCGAGCGCCTCCCCTTCGCTTCCATCGATCACCTCCGGCCCGTCACCCAAGGGCATCAGGAGGTGATCTTGTGTCAGGGGAAGACGCCGGCGCAGGTCGTCGCCATCGCCGAGCGGCTCGCGGCAGCGAGCGGCAGCTTCCTCGCGACGCGCAGCGAGCCGGCGCACCGCGCCGCGCTCGCCGCGCGCTTCCCCCGGGCCGAGGTGAACGAGCTCGGCCGCACGGTGTACCTGTCACCCGATCCCGAGCCGGCTGCAACCGGCCGGGGCACGGTCCTGATCGTCACGGCCGGCACGAGCGATCTCCCGGTCGCCGAGGAGGCGGCCGTCACGGCGCGCGCGCTCGGCAACCGGGTCGAGCGGCTGACCGACGTGGGGGTCGCCGGGATCCACCGCGTCCTCACGCAGACCGACGCGCTGCGGAGCGCCGCGGTGATCATCGTGGTCGCCGGGATGGAAGGCGCGCTGCCCAGCGTCGTGGGCGGGCTCGTCCCCGTGCCCGTGATCGCGGTGCCCACGAGCGTCGGCTACGGCGCCTCCTTCGGCGGGATCGCGGCCCTGCTCGGCATGCTCAACTCCTGCGCTGCGGGCGTCACGGTGGTCAACATCGACAACGGGTTCGGCGCCGCCGCCGCCGCGAGCCGCATCAACCGCCCATGAAGCGTCCGACGCCGGGCGTGTGGGTCGGGTGGGCGCTGGCCCTGGCCGGCCTCGCCGCCGTGGTGCCGGCCGTGCTGGCGGCGAACCTGTGGGCGCTCGTCGCCGCGGTCGGCGGCTTCCTCGCCGCGACCGGGCTGGTGCTCGCGCCGCTCGTGCGCGTGTGGCTCGCCGAGCAGCCGATCACCCGGCCCTCGGACTTCGAGCACCTGCTCGATCTGTTGCGCCGGGCGCACCGCGCGCGGGCCGGGTGGCTGGTCGGGCTCGCGGCGGGCGACGTGGAAGCGGTGGGCAATCACGACGTGAGCCGGGAGGTGCGCCAGCGCGGGGCCGCGGTGGTGCAGCTCGCGTCCGTGGACGGGCGCGCTCACGTAGCCCGGGAGTCCGAGGGCAGCTACGTCGCGGTCGGCGACTTCCCGTTCGGCGCGGGGTTGCTGCTGCCGGGGCCGGACGTGGACCCGCGCATCGCCGAGGCGATCGCGAGCGAGCTGCGCCGGCTGGTGGCGGGGATGCGGGTCGCGGAGCTGCACGAACCGGACGAGCAGGCGGGCCAGCTCGTGGCGAAGCAGCTCGCGGCGATCGCGGCGGGGAGCCGGACGCTCGATGGCATCGCCAAGGCTGGAGCCGAGCTGGCGCAGCAGCTGGCGCGGCGCGGCGTCGCGATCGTGCTCCACGGAGCAGGGGGTTGGGGGGGAGGAACGGCGGCGCGCGGCGCGCGCATCGTGGCCCTGTCGGGCGGCGCGGACGCGCGGCTCGAGAACCTTGCCGTGCCCGCCGACGCACCGGTGATGCGCGCCATCCAGTCCGGCGTGCCGGTCGCCACACGGGGCGGGGAGGACGTGTTCGGGGCCGCCGGGGCCGCGATCCCCGATCGCCGCCGCAGCGAGCGCGCCGGCACGGCGTATCCGTTGCGCGATGGGCACTTCGTCATCGGCGCCCTCGTCGTCACCGGGCCTCCGATCCCCCCGGCGACACCCGTCGGCGACACGCTGCAGCGCCTCGTCAGCGAGCTCGGCTCGCGCCTCGCCGCCGCGGGCGCCGTGCACGAGGCTGAGCAACGCGCCGTGCGCGATCCGCTCACCGGCCTCTCGAACCGGCGCGAGTTCGACCGCTGGTTCGCCCTCGCCGGGGGCAAGCCGCCGCCGGCCGTGACGCTGGTGTTCGTGGACATCGATCACTTCAAGCGCCTGAACGACACGCTCGGGCATCAGGCGGGCGACGCCGCGCTGCGTCACGTCGCTGACCTGGTGCGGCAGGCGGTGCGCGACAACGACCTGGTGGCCCGTATCGGCGGGGAGGAGTTCGCGATCTGGATGCTGCACACGCCGATCGAGGCGGGTCTGGAGGTCGCCGAGCGCGTGCGGCGGGCCGTCGAGACGGGCGTGTGGCACTGGAACAGTGGGACGCATCCCTTGACCGTGTCCTGCGGCGTGGCGTCCTGCCCCGACACGGTGAAGGAGGTCGCCAACCTGAAGGGGACGGCCGACGCGGCGCTGTACCGGGCGAAGCAGGCGGGGCGGAACCGCGTGGAGCGCGCCCAGCCGGCTGCTTGATCTACGGCCGCGTCACCTCATAGACCGGATGAATCTCCCATAGCGCTCGCACGGACGTATTGCAGCGCCCGTGCTCGCCGTCGCTCTCGTCGCTCCGCCTCCCTTCGCGGCGATGCTGGCCGTCGAAGAAGGCCGCGCCCGTGATGCCGGCGCGCACCGGTCGATGGAGGGCGCCGCCCCTGCGGATCGTGCGGCCCGCGATCAGCGAGTCGAGGGTCGCTCGGGCCCGCCCATAGCGCGGGCTGTAGCGCGGCGCGGGGATCTCGACCACGATGCAGGAATCGACCGGGCTGTCGGCGCGCTCAGTCAGCTCGATGTGCCAGTCGCCATCCTCCTTCACCTTGTCCACGCGCCGGACCCAGCCGGTGAGGCGGTACACCTGGAGCTCGGGGCCCGCGCGAGGCGCGCAGCGATCCTGCGCCCCGAGGTGAGGCGGCTCCCACGTGCCGAGGATCGCCACGGCCGACGCGGGTTGGGGGGCGAGGGTCGCGAGCGACGTGTCGATCTTCTGCGCCCAGCGGTAATGCGGCTGCCGGCACCGTTGCGCGCCGCGCGGCCCCGTCGGCAGCACGCCGGCGAGCGCGACGGCACCGAGCGCAACGGCCATCTCAGACCGTCGCACCGGCGGGACTCAACAGGCGCTCCTGCGAGCTGCGCCCATCCGCACCCGGCGCGGGCGTGCGGCGATGGTAGCCGCCGTCCGGATCGAGCTCCCAGGCCGTCGGGTCGGCCAGCTCGGCTTCGAGCACGGCATCCAGCCGGCGGCGGCAGGCGGGGTCGCGCACCGGTGCGACGACCTCGACCCGGCGGCGCAGGTTGCGCGGGCGCCAGTCGGCGGAGCCGATGTAGTACTCGGCGTCGCCGCCGTTGGCGAAGTGGTAGATGCGGGCGTGCTCGAGGAACCGCCCCACGATGCTGACGACGCGGATCCGCGCGGACAGGCCGGGCACGCCGGGCCGCAGCGTGCAGACGCCACGCACGCTGAGGTCGACATCCACGCCAGCCTGGGAGGCGCGGTACAGCGCCGCGATGACGTCCGGGTCGGCGAGCCCGTTGAGCTTGGCCCGGATCCGGGCGCTCCCGCCCGCCCGGGCGTGCGCCGCTTCCCGATCCACGAGCTCGATCACACGCTGCAGCAGGTACGTCGGCGACACCAGGATCTGGCGGAACGCCGTGCGGGGGGGCTGCGACGATCCCGAGAGCTCGTTGAACAGATCGTTCAAGTCGGCCCCGAGCGCTTCGTCCGCCGACAGGAGCCCGAGATCGGTATAGAGCGTCGCCGTCACGGCGTTGTAGTTACCGGTCCCGATGTGCACGTAGCGCCGGATACCGCCCTGCTCGCGGCGCACGACGAGAGCCGTCTTGGCGTGGGTTTTCAGCTCGACGAGGCCGTACACGACCCTGATCCCCGCCTGCTCGAGCTTCCGGGCCCAGTCGATGTTTCGCTCCTCGTCGAACCGTGCCTTGAGCTCGACAAACACGAACACTTCTTTCCCGTGCGCGGCGGCGCGGAGCAGCGCGTCGACGATCCCCGAGTGTCCCCCCGCACGGTACAGCGTGAGCTTGATCGCCACGACGTGGGGGTCGTCCGCAGCCTCGACGAACAACCGCTCGACGCTCGCCTCGAACGAGTCGTAGGGATGGTGCACCAGGACGTCGCGTTCGGCGAGGGCCGCGAACACCGACTGGGCGGGCGCGATGGGGACGCGACCGCGCCAGGGCGGATAGTCCAGGTCCGGCTTGGGGAGGCGGGCGATCTCCCGCAGGGCCCCGAGGCCCAGGAGGCCCACCGCCTCGTACAGGTCGCCGCTACCGAGGGAGCCGACCGGCGTGGCGTCTTCGAACAGCAGCTCCCGTAGCAACAGCTCGCGCACCGCCAGCGGCATCTCCTGCTCCACTTCGACCCGTACGACGGCGCCGTAGGGTCGGCGCCTGGCCTCTTCCTCGATCACCTGCAGCAGGCTCGCGGCATGATGCTCGTCGAGCTCGAGGTCCGCGCCGCGGGTCACGCGGAACCCGTGCGCCTGCTCCACCACCCGGCCCGGGTAGAGCAGGCTCAGATTCGCGCGGATGACGTCCTCCACCGGCACGAACGTTTCGCCGTCCGGGAGCGCCACGAAGCGCGGCGCCGCGTCCGGCACCTTGAGGTACGCGAAATGGATCGGGCCGGCGCCGGCGTCCCGCACGACGGCGGCCAGCGACAGCTGCAGGTTGGGGATGAGGGGAAACGGGTGCCCGGGCGCGCGCGTCAGGGCCTGGGGGGTCATGATCGGGAACAGCTGCTCCACAAAGTAGCGGCGCAGCGCCTCGCGCTGCGGCTCCGCCAGCTCGGCCCAGCGCAGCACGCGGACGCCGTGGGCGGCGAGCGCGGGGAGGCAACTCTCACGGAAACAGCGGACCTGCCGCTCGGTCAGCGCACGGACGCGGATGGCGATCGCGTCGAGCTGCTCGTCCGCCGAGAGCCCCTCTTCGCCAGAGGTCGCGGCACCGCCCGCCACGGTGCGCTTGAGAGCTGCGACGCGCACCATGAAGAACTCGTCGAGGTTCGCGCTGACGATCGACAGAAACCGCACGCGCGCCAGCAGCGGCACCGCGGGGTCTTCCGCCAGCGCCAGCACGCGGCTGTTGAATTCGACGAGGCTCAAGTCGCCGCTCAGAAAGGGCTCCGCGCCGGCGTGGCCCGCTGGCGCGACGGGTGTGCGGAGCGTGACGTCGGAGAGCCGGATCCGCCGCGCGCCCGCAGGCGGCTCCTGCGGCATGGCCGGCGGGGTCGGTGCGCTTCCGGTCCATTCGGAGAGCGCCTTGGCGCGTGCCGCCACCCCCAGCGCCGCCAGCGTGCGCGGGTCCCGCAGGGTCGGCGCCCCGGCCCCCGCGAGCAGCTCGCCCAGCGGCAGCCAGTGGAGCCGCGCGCCTTCGTCGGCGTCGCGCGCGGCGGCCACGCGACGCGCCAGCCAGACCTCGAGCACGGGGCGCGTGCTGGACCCGGGGGCGGTGCCGAGGACTCTGACCTGCGCGTCGGCGCTCCCGAAATGAACGCGCAGGACGTCGCGGCACGCCTCCTCGCCGCTACCGCCCCGCACCGGGAGTGTCAGTGAGCCCTCGTCCATGAGGACCGCGACGCATCCCGCCTCGACGACGATGACCGCCACCTCGCGGCCGCCCCGCGCGGCGCTCGTCAACGCGTCGCTCTCGATCTCGCGCAGCAGCCTCTCCGCGCGGTCGACTTTCCCCACGAGCAGCGGGCGTAAGGCGTACCGCTCCTGAAACGCCGCGGCCACCGCATCCAGGCCGGGGCGCCCGGCGGCCAGCTGCCGGAGCTTCAGCTCCTGGAACGTCCGGGCGAGTCCGTGACTGCGGACGGTCACGACATCGTAGGCGACGTCGTACCGCGCCCGACGGATCCAGCCCGGCCGGGTGCGGCGCGAGCGGCGCTCTGTCTCGAATTGGATACGGGGGACGAGCAGGCTCGGCTCGATGAGTGCGCGCAGCCGACGCGCCGGCTCCGAGATCCCCGTGAGCGCCGACGCGGCTTCGAGCTCCGGAACCTCCGCCTCGAACGTCTGCGGCAGCGCCAAGGGGGCGCCGCCTTCCCACCTGCCGACGGTGCGGACGGTGAGGGTGCGCCGGTCGTCGACGCGGAAGCGGAACCGGCATGTGACGCCCCGCCGGCGGAGCGCCCAGTCGGCCGAGTCGAAGTAGACGTCCCGCTGGAAGAACGGCTCCACCGGGCCGGAGCGCAGCCCCAACGGGAGCGCCTCCCCGACTATGCGATTCAGCAGGTCCAGGGCTGGAACGTCGCCCCTCCACTCCGCGGGCATGGCTAGAACGCGAACCCCGTCCGCACGTACACCCGCGTGCCCTCGACGCTGTGCGCCACGGCCACCGACAGGATGTTCGCGCGACTGAGAAACGCGATCCACAGGCCGCCCCCGGCGGCTGCGTGCCACTGGTCCGAGGTCTGGCCGGAGACGAAGACGCGTCCCGCGTCGGCGAGGCCGAACACCCCGAGCTCGTTAGGAAGGAGCAGGAAGAACTTCGCGATGGACAGCCGCAGCTCCGCGTTGCCATATGCGGCCGCGTCACCCGCGAAGCGATGCTCCGGAAAGCCGCGCACCGTGCTCGACCCGCCCACGTACGCGGCTTCGTGGAGGGGATAGGGCCCCCACACCTGCTTCCCCGCCACCCGGATGGCGAGCGTCGGCCGCAGCGGGATCGCGGCCGAGAGGTACGTGGCCGCTTCGGCATGGCCCTCGCCGAACGTCGACGTGACGTCCAGCGCGGCGGGGTACACGCTCCCGCCAACGCTGAACAGGACCCCCCGGCTCGCCGCCTGGGGCCGGTCCCGTGTGTCGAGGCGCAGGCCCGCCGTCGCGCCGACCTGGCCGAAGTCCCCGACGCCGTACGGCCGCCTGACCGTGACGAGCGTGCTGTCCTCGAGTCTGGAGCCCGAACTGTAAGGCGGGAGCGAGCAGATACTGCTGCTGCTTCACCTTGTGGAAGTCGGTCGAGCCGGTGTCCCGAGTTTGGTTGCCGAAGTCGTAGAAGCGCAGCACGTCGATCCCGGAAGCGCGCAGGTGCAGGGTCACAATCGCGGGTGGTACGATCCCGCGAAACTCTCCCGCCAGCTCGGCACGGAAGGTCGCCGCGCTGGTCGCGTATCCCGCCCGCACGCGCACGTGTGAATTGTAGGGAAGCCGGCGGAACCCGTACCCGGTTCCAGCCGCGCCCGCCCCCACGAAGAGACCGACGTCGGGCGTGTAATCGACCCAGGTGAGCGGCACCCAGAGCGAGCCCCAGTCGCGGGGCAACCCGAGCGTCGAGGTGTCGCGCGGCGGGTCGTCATAGTGTCGTCGATCCACCGAGGTCCCGGGTCCCGTTAT
>QHTX01000132.1 GCA_003220975.1 Gemmatimonadota bacterium
AATGGCCCCGGGGTTGCGCCACCCAGGCCAGCGTCGTTCGACGCGGCGACCTTCGACCCCATTGTGCTCGAGGGCATCCGGCGCGGCGCCTACCCCGGCGCCGCGCTCGTCGTCGGGCGACGTGACACCCTCCTTTTCAGCAAAGGCTACGGCCGCCTCACCTGGTCCGCGTCCAGCGCCCCAGTCGATCCCGACGGCACGCTGTACGACCTGGCGTCGCTCACCAAGGTGGTCGCGACCACGACGGCGCTGATGGTGCTGCTGGAACGGGGCCGGGTCCGGCTCGACGCGCCGGTGGCGGCGTATGTCCCGGAGTTCAGCGGCGCCGGCACCACCGGGATCACCGTACGGCAGCTCCTCACGCATACCTCGGGGCTGCGCGCCGATCTCCCGGACGCCGAGCTCAAGGCGCTGCCGGACGGTGAGGCCCTGCTGCGGCGCGTGCAGCGCGAGACTCCGCGCATTCCTCCCGGCCGCCGCGTGATCTACAGCGATCGCAACGCGATCCTGCTGGGTGAGGTGGCGCAGCGCGCCGCAGGCGAGCCGCTCGACGTGTTCGCGGCGCGGGAGCTCTTCCGGCCGCTGGGGCTCGCTCAGACCATGTTCCGCCCGCCGGCTCCGCTGCGGCCCCGCATCGCGCCCACGGGGGTGTGGCGTGGCCATGCCGTCGCCGGGATCGTGAACGACGCCAGCGCGTTCAAGCTGGGCGGCGTTTCGGGCAACGCCGGTCTCTTCTCCACGGCGGGCGATGTGGCGCGGTTCGCGCAGTTCGTGCTGCGCGGCGGCGCCCTCCCCGATGGGCGGCGGCTGCTCAGCCCGGAGACAGTGCGGCTGTTCACGACTAAGGCCGTGGACTTCGGCGGCGGGACCGAGGCGCGGGCGCTCGGCTGGCAGGCCGTGCCGACCGGCGAGACCGTGTCGAGCGTCGGCACGCTGTTCGGGCCGCGCAGCTACGGCCACACCGGGTGGACGGGGACGTCGCTCTGGATCGATCCCGATCGCGATCTGTTCGTCGTGCTGCTCGCGAACCGGGCGTACGCGCCGCGCGCCCGGCGCTCGTTCACGTTGCTCAAGGAGGTGCGGGGGGCCGTGGCCAACGCTGCCGCCCGCGCGTCCGATGCCCGGTGACCGGCCCAGCCGGCCGACGCTCATCTACGACGGCGAGTGCGGCTTCTGCCGGGCGTGGGTCGACCGGGTGCGCCGGTGGGACCGGGAACAGCGGATCAGCGTGATCCCGTTCCAGGACGAGGCGCGGGTGGCGGCGTTCGGTATTCCGCTCCCCGCGCTCGCGGCGGCGATGCACCTCGTGCTCCCCGACGGCCACGTGTTCGCGGGCGCCGATGCCGCTCCCGAGATCCTGCGGCTCCTGCCGGGGAAGCGCTGGCTCGCCGGCGGCTTCCGCCTCCCCGGCGTGCGGTCCGTGGCGCGCCGGCTGTACGCGTGGATCGCGCGCCGGCGCCGCTGTCTGGTGCGGGGCTACGCGATCGACTAGCTTCGGCTGCGAGGAAGGTGAACGGCCATGCTGAACGCCGCGACGGTGCGGGATGCTTTGCGACAGGTGAAGGACCCCGAGCTCGACATGAACGTGATGGACCTCGGCCTGGTATACGACGTCGAGGTCGACGGGGGTGACGTGCGGGTGAAGATGACGCTCACGTCGCCCGGCTGCCCGGCCGGCCCCATGATCACCAGCGACGCCTATCGGGTCATCCGCGCGCTCGAGGGCGTGACGGACGTCAACGTCGAGATCGTGTGGGAGCCGTACTGGACGCCCGAGCGGATGGACCCGAAGGTCCGGGCGTTGATGGGGCTCTAGCCGAGCGCCGCCAGCAGCGCGTCTCCCAGGACCTGGGTCTGCCAGCGCCGGAGCTCCCCGATTTGGGCGAGCCCGGCGCGATCGTTTGGCGACGTCACGGCACGGGCCACCGCCTCGAGCGTCGGGCGACCGCACAGGACGCCCGGGTCGAGCCCCAGCTCCGCCGCCACCCGGTTCCGCGCGGCCTTGAGGCGCTCGACACGCTCGTCGAGTCCGGGGTCCCGGGGGGCCCTGGGCGGGCGCGCCACGCGCGGCAGCTCTGCCTCGCCGAGGCCCCGTGCGCGGCGCACGCTCTCGAGCAGGCTGGAGCCGTGCCGCCGGGCGAGCGTGGAGGGCAGCGCGCGGATCGTCGCCAGGTCCGCCGGCGCGCGGGGGAGCGCCTTCGCCACGGCGAGCAGCGCGTCGTTCCCGATGATGCGAAACGTGGCCGTGTCCTGCTTCGCGGCCAGGGTCTCGCGCCAGCGGTACAGCTCGCGCAGTGCGGCGAGCTGGCGCGGCGGCAGGGCCTTCGCGCCCTTCACCCGCAGATAGGCGTCCGCATCGTCGGCGGTCCCGGTCCAGCGCAGGTCCTCGAGCCGCTGGAACTCCTCCTCCGCCCAGCCCAACCGCCCGAGTGCTACCAGCCGCTCCCGCAAGGCGGCGCGCAGCGGGGGCAGGTGCGCGGTGTCCGCCGCCGCGTAGGCGAGCATCGACGGGGGAAGGGGCCGTCGCGACCAGTCGGCCTTCTGGTGCTCCTTGGCGAGCTTCACGCCGACGTACTTGGCGAGCAGCGCGGCGAGTCCGACCGCTGGCTCACCCGCGAGTTGTGCCGCGACGCGCGTATCGAACATGCGCTTCGCGCGGAAGCCGTAGTCGCGGTCGAAGATCCGCAGGTCGTAGTCGGCGTCGTGGAACAGCTTCTCGACGCCCGGGTCGGCGAGCAGCTCCCCCACGGGCGACAGGTCGGGGACTGCGAGCGGGTCCACGATGACCGTCGTCGACGGGGTGGAGAGCTGGATCAGGAAGATGCGGTCGCGGTAGCGGTGGAAGCTCGCGGCCTCGGTGTCGACGGCGACGAGCGGGGCGCGGCGGAACGCCGGGACCGCGTCGGCCAGGGCCTGCTGCGTCCGGATGTAGCTGGCCAGCCCTGCCGTCTCCCCCGTCACTCTTCCTTGCTCAGCTGATCCAGGCCGGCAGCGATCTCTTCGAGCGCCTTCGCGAGCGTCTTGTAGAATTCGGAGTCGGGCGGCTGAGGCGCGCCTCCCAACGGGTCGCCCGCGCACTTGCGGGCGGCCCGCGCCGCGTGGCGAATGTAGTCGGTGGCAACCCGCATCGGCGTCCTCGAGATCGGAGGCTCAGGGTGGTGGATCCGGCTCGACTGACCCAAAAGATACGCGCGGCGCTCGCGCCCTGTAGGCTGGGCGACTGGCCCACGCCGCTGGAGCCGGCCCCACCGGCGCTCGCCGGGGCCGTGGGCGTGGCGGCGCTGGCGCTCAAACGGGAGGACCGCTCGGCCCGTCGCTGCGGCGGCAACAAGGTCCGGGGGCTCGAGTTCCTGCTCGCGGGCGCGCCCCCCGGCACGGTGTTCGTGACGGTGGGCGGCACCGGCTCGACGCATTGCCTCGCCACCGCCGTGCACGCCGCCGCGCTGTCGTACCGCACCGTGCTGGCCCAGTTCCCGCAACCAGACACGCCGGCGAGCCGGGCCGTCGCCGCCGCGAGCGCCGCCAGCGCGGCGCTGGTGGTGCGGGCGCGTTCCCGCGCGACGCTGCCGCTGGCCCTCCTCTCGGCGTGGCGCGGCGCGCGGGCGCTGGGAGGGGGGCCGCGCCGCTGGATCCCCGGGGGCGGCGCCCATCCGCGCGCGGTGGTGGGCCACCTCCTCGCGGGCCTCGAGCTTGCCGCGCAGACGCGCCCCCTCGAGCCACCCGACGCGATCGTGCTGCCGCTGGGCACGGGCGGCACCGCTGCCGGCGTGGCGCTGGCCGTCGCGGCGCTCGGGTGGCCGACGCGCGTGGTGGCCGTGCGGGTGGCACCGTTGGTAGTCGCGAACCGCTGGCGCACGATGCAGCTGGCGCGCGGCGCCGCGCGTCTGCTCGAGCGCCACGGCATACTCCTCCCCCGTGCCACCTCCCCCTTCCCCTTGGAGGTGGTGGATGGGCTAGGGAAGGGATACGGGCATCCCACCGCCGCAGGGGAAGCGGCACGCCGTCTCGCGGCCGAGCACGGCTTGGTCCTCGACCCTACGTACGGCTCCAAGGCCTTCGCCTTTCTCGTGCGACGTGCAACGTGGGACGTGCAACGAGTCGTTTTCTGGCATACGTTTGGCATCCCGTGACCGCCTTGCCGACCGTCGAGCTGACGGTCTACCCGTACGACTGCGACGCCTTCGGTCATCTGAATCAGGCCGCGCTGCTCGCCTTGCTCGAGCGCGCCCGCTGGGACGCCCTCGCCCGGGGGCCGGGCATGGACCTGTTCGACCGCAACGGCGTCTGGCCCGCGGCGCGCAAGGCGGTGATCGAGTACAAGGCGGGCGTCTACCCGCGGGACGTGCTGCGTATCGAGACGCTGGTGGCGCATCGCGGTACGACCAGCATGACCCTCCGGCACGTCGTGCGCCGGGTCTCGGACGGCGTCGTGGCCGCCGAAGCGGAAATCGTATTCGTGTGTGTCGATCGCGTGGGGCGGGCGACGCCGTTCCCCGAGGAGATCGCGCGCTTCCTCGGGCCCCGCACGTCGGGGTCGCATCAGCCAATCCGCGTGCCGGCGGGCGACGCCGAGCTCGCCGTCGACGTGCGGGGGTCGGGCGGGACGCCCGTGTTGTTCGTGCACGGCTTCCCGTTCGACCGCACGATGTGGCGTCACCAGCTCGCCGCCTTGAGCCGCTGGAAGCGGATCGCCCCCGACCTGCGGGGGGTGGGTGCGTCCACGGCGCCGGCCGGGGCGGACGGATACTCCCTGGCGCGCTATGCGGACGATCTCGTCGCCGTGCTCGACACCCTCGGCGTCGGGTCGATCGCGGTGTGCGGGCTGTCGCTCGGGGGCTACGTCGTGTTCGAGCTGCTGCGGCGCCACCCCGAGCGGGTGCGGGCGGTGATCCTGGTCGATACGCGGGCCGACCCCGACACGGCCGAGGGGCAGCGGGGGCGCGACGAGCTGGCGCGCGTCGTGACGCGGGACGGCCCCGACGCGATGCTCGAGCGGCTGCTGCCCCGGCTGCTCACGCCGGCGACCTCGGCCGCGCAACCCGAGGTCGTCGAGCAGGTGCGGGAGATGGCGCGCCGCTGGTCGGTGCCCGGAGCGGTGGGCGCGCTGCGCGTGCTGCGCGACCGGCCCGACTCGACGGAGACGCTGCGCGGGGTGCGCGTGCCGACGCTCGTGCTCGTCGGGAGTGACGACGCGATCTCGCCGCCTCCCGTCGCCGAGGCCATGGCGCGGCTCATCCCGGGCGCGCAGTTCCGGGTCATCCCCGCCGCCGGCCACCTCGCGCCCCTCGAGCAGCCGCTCGTCACGAGCCGGGTGCTGGCCGACTTTCTCGGCGCGATCGGCTGAGAGCTTCCGTCCAGCCCGCCGCAGGGCTAGCGTTGGACATGCCCCCCGCACATGCGTCTGCCCCCGCCCCTCCCCCCGGCCCCAAACCGGGCCCGAATGGCGATCCATTCCGGCACGGATTCGTCGGCTACGTGTATGTCGGCGCGCTCAAGTGGCGGGTCATGCTCCGGCTCCACCGCGAGATGGACGGCTGCCGGGGGCGATTGTGGTTCGCCGAGGCCGGCGGAACGGAGGTGTGGGATACGGAGGAGCTGGTCGGCCAGAGTCCGGAAGAGCTGCTGCGGCAGGCGCGGGCGTTTTCGGCGGAGGAGCTGATCCGGCGGTTTCGCGCGTCGTACGGCGAGCGGCGCCGCTTCTTCGCGCTGCGCGCGGTGACCGACGAGCTGATCGAACAGGTGCGGGGGCTAAACCGTGCCTCCGTGCGCGCCGCGACGCACGAGCTGGACGGCCCCCGCGCCGTCCGGGAAATCGCCCGCCTGCAGGAACGGATGCACTTCCTCGTCGACGGGATGCGAGACGTCGCGGGGAAGGAAGGGCGGTCTTAGGAGCCCTTTCGCTGCGGCTTGCCGGGCGGCGCGGCGCTCTGAAACACGTCCCGGTTCTTCGCGATGTAGGCCTTCCACTGCGGCGGCGTGTCTTCCTCGGGAAAGATCGCGGTGACCGGGCACTCGGGCTCGCACGCGCCGCAGTCGATGCACTCGTCGGGGTGGATGTAGAGCTGGTCCTCGCCCTCGTAGATGCAGTCCACCGGGCACACGTCGACGCAGGAGCGGTCTTTGACGTTGATGCAGGGTTCGGCGATGATGTAAGGCATTCACGCTCCCCTAAACAAAAAAGCCGCGCTCGGGTCGACGCGCGAGCGCCAAATTGCAAACATAGATTGGGTCTGAACCCAGTCAAGGCCTGCGATGCGCAACCTCACCGGTCCTCGACTCGCCGCGATGGTGGGGCTCGTGCTCGGCTTCGCACCGATCGCGAACTGGCTCACCGCCGGGCGCGAGCTCCCGTGGTGGTCGGCGGCGGTCATGGAATGGCTCGTGCTTGGCGGCGCGATCGTCCTCCTCGCCGTCGCCGTCGCGCGGCTCGGCGGCGCGACCGTCGAGCGCGCCGCCGCGTGGTGCAGGCGCACCGCGCTCGCGCCGCGCCCCGCCGTCTTCGGGGCGTTCCTCGCGCTGGTCGCGTTCACGCTCGCGCTGTGGTTCGCCTTCTACTGCTACGGCGGCCGCTTCTTCTCGAGCGACGAGATGGCACAGCGGCTGCAGGCGAATCTCCTGCTCCAGGGGCGGTTCTTCGCCCGGCTCGACGCGCCGCCGGAGTTCTTCAGCGCGCCGGGCGTTGTGATCACGCCGGCCGGCAGGCTGTACTCGCAGTTCCCGATCGGTGGGCCGGCGGCGATCGCCCTCGGCGTCGCGATCGGCGCGCCCTGGGTGATCAATCCCCTGCTCACCGGTCTCACCGCGCTGGGCGTCTACCGCTTCGCCGCGGCGGTCTACGGCGAGCCCATCGGGCGGGCCAGCGGCGTGCTGTTCGCCCTGTCGCCCTTCGTGCTGTTCGTGGGGGCGAGCCAGATGAACCACGTCCTCACCCTCGCCGGCGTGGTCCTGGCGCTGGTCGGGTTGGTGCGGTGGGATCGTGGCGGCGGCGGGGCCGCGAGCGCCTGGGGTGCCGCGCTCGTGGGCGCCGGCATCGGAGTCGCCGCAGCCACGCGGCCGTACGACGCGGTCGCCGTGAGCGTCGCGATCGCGGCCTTCCAGCTCGCGCGAGTGGCGCGCGACCGGCGGCTCGCGCCGAGTCTCGCCGTGCAGCTCCTGGTGGGAGCGCTGCCGGTCGCGATCCTCCTCTGGGCCAATGCACGGACGACCGGGAGTCCGTGGCTTTTCGGCTACGACGTCCTCAATGGCGCCGCGCACCAGCCCGGGTTCCACGTGGCCCCAACCGGTGTGCCGCACACGCCCCTGCGGGGGCTGCAGCTGGCGTCGGGGTACCTGCTGCGGTTGGACCGCTACCTGTTCGAATGGCCGCTCCCGGGGCTCCTCCCGGTGGTGGTGGCGCTGGCCTTGTTGCCCAGCTTCAACCGCTGGGATGGGCTGCTGCTGGGTAGTGCGGGTGCGTTGCTCGTGGCGTACGCGTGCTATTGGTTCGACGGGTTCTTCGCGGGTCCCCGCTTTCTCTACGACGCCGTACCGGCCGCGGTGATCTTCGCGGCGCGCGCGCCCGGCCTGCTGGCCGGGCGCTTCTCGGGCTGGGGCCGCCGGGCGGTCTTGCTGGTGGTGCCGCTGGCCATTCTCTGGGCGTGGGCAGCCCCAGGCCGCGTCTCCGGCGTGCGAATCCGGGCGCACTACTACCTCGAAGGGAATCCGCACTACAAGGCGGACTACGGGGCAGCGGTCGCCGGCGCGGGGCTCACGCACGCGATCGTCTTCGTGGACGACGGGTGGCACGCGCGCCTCGACGCACGATTGCGGGCGGGAGGGCTGTCGGTGTTCGGCGCCGATAAGCTCGTGATCTCGGCCGATGCCTGCCGGCTGCAGCGCATCGCAGACTCGATCGCGACGGCCTCCCCCGGCGATACCCTGGCCCGTCTCCAGGCCCTGTTCGCCGCCGCCCGGCCGGCGGCGGGGGCGGAGCTCGCTCGCGTCGCCGGGCTCGCACCGGTGCAACAGGTGCTGCTGGTGCGGGGCCAGCCGCTCGCGCCCGACTGCCTCCGCGAGCTCATGGCGGACACGATCGGCATGGCGCCTTTCGAGGCATTCCTGCCGCTCGAGCAGTTCGCGCCGGACGGGAGGCTCGGTGGTCCGGTGGTCTTTGCCCGCGATTTCGGCGGGCGGAACGAGCTGCTGCGGGCGCGCTTCCCCGATCGCGCATGGTTCCGGTACCGCCCGCGGCGCAACCCCGACGACACGACGGCCGTGGTCGTTCCTTATTATGGACGGTGACGCGGGGAGCGTCGCTCAGCCCACGCCGCCCGTCGGCACGTGGATGAGCGTCATCAGCGAGAGAGCCGCGACGAGCCACGTGTACTCGAGGAGCGCGGGGGCATCGGGCGTTTCTGCGGCGCGGCCCGCGAAGCTCGCGACGGCGGCGGCGACGAGCAACAGAACGAGGAGCCCCTCGCCGGTCAAGAGCCACATCAGCGCGATGACGGCCGCCGCGATTCCGCGCTGACGACGAGTGAGCGCCCGGAAGCCACGCCCACCGTCGAGCTGCCAGACGGGCACCAGGTTGAACAGGTTCACCCAGGCGCCGAAATGGGCGATGGCCGCCCAGATCCCGCCGCCGGTCCCGATGTAGGCGGCGTAGGCGGCGGCGGCCGCGCCGAGCCCCCACAGGGGGCCCGCCAGACCGACCCGCGCGTCCTCGCGCGGGCTCGCCGGATACTGCTTGAGCCGGACGACGGCGCCGACGCCCGGAATGAACATCGGCGCCGTCGCCTTGATGCCGTAGCGCTGCAACGCCTGCACGTGGCCCATCTCGTGGACGTAGATCGAGAGCACCACGCCGAGCGCGAACTTCCAGCCCCAGGCCGCCCAGTACACGCCCGCCGACAGAAGCATCGTGAACAGCGTGCTGGCCTTCGTCAGGCCGAGCAGGAGCAGCTTGGCCTTGGTGAGCACGAACACGAGCGCGAACTTGAACTTCGCGAGCAGGGCGCCGAGGGCGCCGAGCCCCGCGGCGCCCTTGCCCCAGCGGGATCCCGGCCGCGTGGCAGCCGGGGTGGGAGCGCGGTCCAGCGCGCGACTCAACTCCTCGACGCGCGCCGCCACCACTTGGTGTTGCGTGGATTCGGGAGGGAGCAGATCGAGCGCCTCGCGCCAGGCAGCGAGCGCGGCGCTCCGGTCGCCCGCCTTCACCGCTTGCTCCGCGTCCGCCGCCAGCCGCTTCAATTCGTCGGCGTGGACCAGCCGCTGGCAGGAAGGGCAGGCCAGCAGCGCGGGCGCGATGTGGGTGCCGCATTGTGGGCAAACGGACGCCGCTTGGTCGATCAACGCGAAGCCTTACGCGGGCGCGCTTCGGGCGGCGACCTGATAGGGGCCCGTAACCCGCAGTGCGACGCCTTTGTTCAACTTCCACGCCTCGTACAGCGCGAATCCGGCGATGAGCAGGTGGATCGGGCTGGCGATGCCGATCAGGATCGGCGCGGCGAACGCGAACGCCGTGAGCGCCGCGATGCCCAGGATCAGGGTGAGCGGACCGGGCCGCTCCCGCGGCAGCGCGCTGGCGCTCGCCGGGCGGGCCGCCGGGAAGACGCCCGAATCGGGGATGACAGCGACCGAGTCGGCGCGCGCCCGGCTTCGCATCTCTTTCCCAACCTCGCGCACGATCATGGAGGAATCGGTCGCCACCACCGCGCAATACGTCAGAAACATGGCCAGGGCCTGGTAGCGCCAACCCCCTCGGCCGTTCGAGCCCTTGCGCACCGCCCCGCCCACCATGAGGCCGACCACGACCGCGACCAGGCCGAGCTCGTACCCGGTCGTGGCCTCGATGCCGAAGTAGAGCCCGGCCCCGAGCAGGGCGGCCACCGCACCGAGCCCGAGCGCCTTCGCGAACCGCTTCCCGGGCGAGCCGCGATTCCACGCGGCCACGATCTGGCCACGGCAGCGTTGGCAGGTGACGCGCCCGTTGACTTCGTAGTAGCTCGTGGAGATCGGCTGCTGGCAAACGGCGCAGGCAGTTCCGGACGACTGGCCTGCCTGCTCCGCTCGCTCGAATTGGAGACTGCCGCCTTCGCTCACCGCTGGCCTCCAGAGTTGAGGGGCTCGGGGGGGGAGGGGGGCGCGGGACCAATCTTCTTGAGGTAGGGTGAGCGGCGCAATCGGAAACGTCACAAACTGGCCAGAAGGGCCGTGGTTTAGATACCCATCAGTATCTTAATAGCCAAGCTGGACCTATTGATCCTGACTGGTATCTTTGATTCTCATGGGTATCGTTCGCGCGAGGCGAAAGGCGGAGACGCGCTCTCTGCTACTCGAAGCCGGTCTGCGTGTGTTCGCCGAGCGTGGGGTCGAAGCGGGGTCGCTCGACGAAGTGGCCGCCACGGCCGGCTTCACCAAGGGGGCGATCTACCGCCAGTTCCGCTCCAAGGGAGCCTTCGTACTCGCCCTGTTCGAGCAATTCGCGGCCGTGGCCCGGGCCCGCTCCGGCGCGCGGCAGGCGGCTTGGTTCGTTCCCCTCACGCTCCAATTCGCCGCGCAAGCGATGCGGGATCCCTTGCTCAGGCGGCGCTTCGCAGTGGTGCTGGCGGAGGCGCCTGACGGGAGTACGCCCGAGGGGCAGCTCCTGAAGGGGCTGTCCTGGGTGTTCCGCGCGCCGGGGTCGCCGGGCTAGAAGTTCGGATTGTTCTGCTTCTCCACGTCGGGCAACGGCAAGCACAGCTGTGTGCCGTAGGTCCCGCCCCCCTTGAAAACCGTCCCCACCGGGGGATCGGGCAGGAAGCCGAACCGGATCACGTCGCCCAAATGCTGGCCCTCGAGGAAGAACTCGCGGCGCCGCTGGTCGAACAGGGCGAACTTGACGGTGTCGCGGTCTATGCTCGTGATCGCGGATTGACCGCCGCGCGCCCGGAAGATGTTGATGATGCTGTCCGCGTGCGCATAGTCCGTCGCGGCCCAGTCGGCCTCTGCGATGATGAGCCGGGCTTCGTCCCACGACGCGAGCCGGAGGGGGGTTGAAGCGGCCGTGAATTTGTTCTGTTGGTACAAGGGGTAGCCCGTCACGCTGTTCCGCTGCTTCCCGTTCTTGTCGAGCTTGACGGAGAACGGCACGCGCGGGTCGGTCATATTCGTGTAGACTGAATCGAGCGTCGTGTTGTCGCTGGTCGCGCTATTTTCCTGCCAGATGCGGTTATTGCGGCGCGCGTTGATCGCCGATGCCGTCACGTTCTTCACGAAGCCGGAGGCCACGAGCTGTGCGTCCGCCGCAGCCGGCGCCAGCTGGCCCAGGTCCGCGTAGGCGCGCGCCCGGCCCACCAGAGCCATGTTCACGACGGCTGTCTGACCAGTCGCGGTCGCTCCCGTGATGGCGTCCCCGAAATAGCCGATCGCCAGCTTGAACACGCTGTCGCGCTGGATCTCGCCCCCGTACACCGTTTGCCGGTTGGCGTCGAGCGTGGACACGACCATCGTGCAGAATCCCTCGCCGAGCAGGACTAGGCCGTAGCCCTCGTAGGCCTGGAGCGTGGCGATCAGGGTGTCCCGGCCGGGCACTTGGGCGTTGGTCCAGCCCTGGAGCAGGGACAGCACGTTCAACGCGGAGAAGCGTGCCGTCTGGAGCGGCGTGTAGACGCCAAGTCCGACACAGGAGTTGACCGCGTAGCGGGTGTCGCTCGACGTCATGGTGCGACGCTCGTACGGATACCGGTCGGCGGTCTGGGTGGCGTCGATCAGTTCGTCCGTGATCTCCCCTCCCATCACCGCGTACGACCCGACGGCGCACTCGAAGTCGGCGATCGCGCCGTTCGCGAGGAGCTGCGCATTGGCGGGTATCTCGAGCGTGCCCGCGGGAATGGTGCTCGGGCTTTGGACTTCGAGGGCGTTATCGAACAGGTCGCACCCGGCCGTCCCTCCGAGGAGCCCGAGTGCCAGGATCGCGGGATATCTCATCGGTCCCTCCTCAGTAGCTCACGTTGACGGTCATGACCCACTGGGCGAGCTGCGGCAAATCGGCCTGCTCCCAGGCGCTGAAGTTGCCGCCGCGACTCCCGCCGAGGAACATCGCCTCGGGCTCGAGGCCGGGATAGCGCGTCCACGTGTAGAGGTTCCTGCCGGCGAGCGACACCAAGGCTCGGCTCGCTCCGATGGCCTGCGCCCAGACCTCGGGCAGCGTATAGGACACCGACACCTCGCGCAGCTTGAGAAAGCTCGCGTCGTTGATGTAGAAGTCCGGGATGCCGGCCTGAATCTCCGCGACGCGTATGGGGTCGGATCGGAAGGGGGCGAAGTCTTCCGGGCAACGGATGAACAGCGTGCACCGGATGCGGGTGTTGCCGTCGAGCTTCTTGTAGCCGGTCTTGAAATCCAGCAGCCCGCCGAGGCGCAACCGGTTTCCCAGCGTGATCGTGGTGATGAACGCTCCTTCGACGTTCGGGATGGTGCGGCCGAGGTAGACGTTGGGGGCGCTGCTGCAGGCAACCGCGCCGCCGTTGCCGTCGTCGCACATCACGTTTGTGGCGTTGCGATTGGCGTCGAACTGCGCACTCACCACCCGCCTCGCGAACCACGAGCCGACGGGGAAGCCCACGCGATGTTCCAGGAAGGTGCCGGCGGACACCGACGAGAACCCGGGGAGGAGGCCCAGGATCTTGTTGTTGTTCGTGGCCAGGTTGAAGGCGAGGTCCACGCTCGCGGGACCGCGGCTGTACGGCCGTGCGCGCACGAGCAGCTCGATCCCCTGGTTCAGGACCGCCCCGGCGTTGATGTACTGCTGACCCGAAAACCCGATCGACGGCGCGATCTGGCGCAGCAGAATCTCATCCGTCGTCCTCTTGCGGTAATACGTGAACTCGAGTCCCAGCCGGTCGTTCCAGAAGCCCGCGTCGAAGCCGAGCTCGATCTCCTTGCCCCGCTCCGGCCCCAGATCCGGGTTTCCGATGTTCTGCGGCGTGACCGCGGGCAGGTCGCCCGGACCGGTCGCGGTGGTGTAGGTGGGCACCGCCGCGTTGTACGGTGGGGCCCGACCCGACTCTCCGTATGCCGCCCGCAGCCTCACCTGATTGAAGAACGGGGACTTCCAGAACGGCTCCTCGCTGATCACCCAGCTCGCACTCGCCTTGGGGTAGTACACGCGGTTGAAGTTGGCGCCGAAGGTGCTCTGGTCGTCGGAGCGGAGGCCGGCGGTGAGAAACAGGCGATCGCGCCAGGCCACCTGCTCCTGGCCGTAGAAGCCGAGGCTCTTCGTCTCGCGCGTCCCGGTCGTGGCGCCGAGCGCCGACAGACCGGGCGCGGGGAAAAACAAGCCGTCGGCAAACACGGTGTCGTCCACCGCGTGATAGAACTGGGCGCCGAGGGACGTGCTCGAGCGCACGCTCGGCGTCAGGTCGAACGTGCCAACGGCGGCGTAGTCGAGTGTCGTATAGTCGGCGGCGTGGTTCAGGATCGACACGAACCCCAGCGCGTCCGAACCGAAGAAGATCTGCAGGGAATCGATGCGCGGCTGGTACAGCGAGTTCTCCTCGCGGGTCCGGTCGACCCCGAAGGTGAGTCGGTGCGTGAACCACTTCACGGGGTGATGCTGGAGCTGGATGCTGCCGGTGAACCGGTCCAACCCTTGGCCGAAGTGGTACTCCTCGTCGTACGCCCACGGCAGCCCGCTGTGAAAGCCCAGGCGGAACGTGCCGAGATTCTGTGGGTTCATGTAGAACGTGGTGAACATCCGGCCGCCGCACCCCGCCTCGCAGCTCACGTGCGTCGGACCGGAAACGTAGCCGACGTTCGCCGAGAGGGTGACCCGGTCGCTCGGCGTGATCACGAGGTTGGCGCGGCCGCTGGTGTGGCGGTAGTCGTTGGTCGGTTCCGCTCCGCCCTGGAGCTCCGTCCCCCCCGCCACGTAGTACCGCACAACGCTCGAGCCGCCGCTCACGCTCGCCTGGTAATCGGCGACGTGTCCGGTGCGGAAGATGTCACCGACCTGCGATTCGAGGTCCCGCAGGTTGATCGAAACGAGGTTCCCCGTCCCATTGAGCTGGTAGTTGGTGGGGAAGCGCCCTTCGGGGTTGCTGAAGTAGTTCACGCCCTGGCGCAGCGTGAAGTCCCACCGCGCCGGGCCCGGGGTGCCCCGCTTGGTGATGACCTGGATGACGCCGTTCGACGCCTCGGTGCCGTACAAGGTCGTCGCGGCCGGGCCCTTCACGATCTCGACGCTCTCGATGTCGTCGGGATTGAAGTCGTTGAAGCGTGAGATCGAGCTCGACCCGAACGCTTGGTTCGTCGGCCCCGTGGCGAAGTCGGCATCCACGCGCACGCCGTCCACGTAGAGCAGGGGCTGGTTGCCGATCGAGAAGCTCGAGGCCCCGCGGATGCGGATGCGCGAACCGGAGCCGACGGCGCCGGTCGCGGGCTGGATGAGCACCCCGGCAGCCCGGCCGTTCAACAGGCTTTGCACGTCGTTGATGGGGGCGGTCTGGGTCACGCTCGCCGCGTCGATCCGTGAGACCGCGATGCCGAGCTCGCGCCGCGCCGTGGCCGTGGGCGTCCCCGTCACGACCACCTGCGACAGCTCGAGCACCTTTTCCTCGAGCGCGATCCGCACATTCTCGTTGCCCACGCGGATCGTGTCCTCGGCGGCGCGGAAGCCGATCCGCCGCGCCTGCAGGACGACCATGGTGCCGGGCACGTCGCTGAAGCGGAACCGCCCGCTCGCGTCAGTGAGGGCGCGCAGGGTCGTGCCGGCGACGGTGACCTGCACGTCGGCGACCGGCGCGCCCGAGGCCCGGCTCGTGACCGTGCCCGCCACGGGGCCAAGCTGTCCCGAGAGCACTGCGGGCAGGAGCGAGATGCCGGACGACACCAACCACCGGGCGGCGAGAGCCCGGGACGGAGAGAAACGCATTCCGCGCTCCGGACGAAGAGGAGGGAGCCTATACTACCGGCGCGCGGAGGGGTCGCAAGAGGGTGCCGGAAGCGGCGAACGTCAGTCCGCCGCCGCGGCCTGCCGCTCCCCCTCGAGCTTCCGCGTGATCTCCCGCGTGATGTGCATCGAGCAGAACCTCGGTCCGCACATCGCGCAGAACTCGGCGCTCTTGAAGTACTCGGCGGG
>QHTX01000133.1 GCA_003220975.1 Gemmatimonadota bacterium
TGTCGAGATCGATGAACCCGACCACGACGTTCGTGCCACCCGTAACCGGCGATTGCACGTTCGCGGTGAAATCGAGCATGACGTCGATCCCGCCCGTATCGTGGACGATCGTGAACGCCGTGAGGTCGGGCTGAACGGTCTGGCTGCCGAACGTGTCACCCGAGGGGTCGGTGGCGCGAAACGACTGGTTGGCGCCCGGGCCGGACGAATCGCCGCACCCGGCCAGGGCGCCGGCGAGGGCCGCGACGAGCCCGAGGGGGAACTGGTGCCGCATGGGCCACGCTCCAGGATGAAACGGTGCCGGGGAGAGTAGCCTCCCGCCGGCCGTGACGCTAGTGGGCTAGCGCCGCGTGAGCGCGAGGCGCGCGATGCCCACCTCGGAATCGCTCGCCGTCCTCCATCGCCTGCGCGTAGGCGAGGAGTCGCGTCTTGGGATCGGTGGCGGCGTCGTCCTTGTAGTAGGCGTCGATCGCCGCGAGGTAGTCCCGCTCGCGCGGCGTCCGCGCTAGCCCGAGGCCCCGCTCCGCCGCGGCGAGCCCTGCCGTGAGCTCGGCCGGCGCCGGTGGCGTCCACAGCGGATGCAGCAGGCTCACCGCCTGTCCCCAATAGCCCATCGCACACGTCGAGTCGGCGGCGACGGCGTCCCGGAACGCGTCGCCCGCGGGCTCGTACCAGAACGAGTGCAGCAGCGCGGCCCCGCGCTCGACGTGCGCTTGCGCGGCCGGCCCGCAGGACGTGGGGAACGCGACGCGACCGAGCCGCTCGCCGTGGTGTTCGTGGTCGACTTGGGCGGCGAGCGGGCCGAACAGAGCGAGAATCAACGCGACGCTGCAGGGAACAACGAGCCGCATGGCGGGTTCCTTGGAGACGGGCACCACTAATGTGCCCGCGCGACTCGCCTCGCCAGGGCCTCATCCTCTGGCCAGCCCTCCGCCGGAGCCTCCCCATGCGACTGTCCCTCCGGTTCATCATTCCGTTGTTTCTCGTGCTCGGGGCGATCGCCTACGCCGTGGTCCCCCTCGTGGACAAGCTGACGCTGCAATGGTTCGAGCGCGATCTGGATAGTCGCGCCAGCTTGGTCGCCAACACGGTGCAGGAGCCGCTGGAGACGCTGGTTCGCGCGGGCAATCGGGCCGGGATGCTGGAGTTCTTCACGCGGATCACCCAGGACGAGCGCCTCTATGCCATGGCCTTCTGCCCCGCGGGTCAAGGCGAGGCGGTCGCGACCCCCACGCTGCCGGCGACGATCCGCTGCGACGAGCTCGACAGCTTCTCGGGCCCCTCCGGGCACCTGCTCAGGAGCCGTGACGGTCCCTTGCTCGTGTCGGTCAGGCAGCTCGCCATCCAGGGAGCACGCACCGGGCGCCTGGTGCTCGTGCACGACATGAGCTTCATCGCGCGCCGCAGCGAGGAGACGAGAAAGTACTTGTTCCTCTTCTTTATCGGCCTGGGGGGAACGGTCTCGCTGCTCACCGTCGTCATTGCGCAATTGAGCTGGCGGGGCTGGGTGCAGGGCCTGCGAGCGTTGCTACGGGGGGAAGGTCTGTGGCGTCCGTCGGACCGGCCCGCCGTCCCGGAGCTGCGGCCCATCGTCGGCGACCTGCGCGCCCTGCTCCGCGACCTCGAAGCGGAGCAGCGGTCGCGTGACGACGACCAGCTCGCGTGGACGCCGGAGACGCTGCGTGCCGTCCTCCGGGCCGATCTGCCCGGTCACGAGGTAATGGTCGTCTCCAACCGGGAGCCGTACATCCACGTGCGGCGGGGCGACGCGATCGCGCTGTGGCGGCCCGCGAGCGGCCTGGTCACCGCCATGGAGCCGATCATGCGGGCGTGCTCGGGCACGTGGATCGCGCACGGCGGGGGCTCGGCCGACCGCGAGGTCGTGGACGAGCACGACCGAGTGGCCGTGCCGCCCGAGCGTCCGGCCTATCAGCTGCGCCGGGTCTGGCTGACGCCCGAGGAGGAGGCGGGCTACTACTACGGGTTCGCCAACGAAGGGCTGTGGCCCGTGTGCCACATCGCCCACGTGCGTCCGATCTTCCGCACGACGGATTGGGAGCAATACGTCGCCGCGAACCGGAAGTTCGCGCAGGCCGTGGTCGAGGAGGCGAAGTCGCCCGACCCGATCGTGCTGGCCCAGGACTACCACTTCGCCTTGCTGCCGCGAATGATCCAGGAGTCGCTGCCGGCGGCGACGATCGTGTTCTTCTGGCACATTCCCTGGCCGAACCCGGAGGCGTTCGCGATCTGCCCGTGGCGCGAGGAGCTGCTCGACGGACTGCTGGGCTCGAGCATTCTCGGGTTCCACACGCAGTTCCACTGCAACAACTTCGTCGATACCGTGGACCGCCTGCTGGAAGCCCGGGTCGACCGGGAGATGTTCACGGTATCGTACCGGAGCAAGCTGACCGCCGTGAAGCGCTATCCCATTTCCATCGAATGGCCGCCGTCCACGGACCTGGTGACCAAGGGCATCGAGCAATGCCGCGCGGGGTGGACCGGCTCGACTATACCAAAGGCATCGAGGAACGGCTCCGCGCCGTGGAGCGCCTGCTCGAGCTGCGACCCGAATGGGTGGGCCGATTCACGTTCATCCAGATCGCGGCGCCGACCCGCGGTCGCATCGAGCAATACCAGGCCTACGAGACGCGGGTTCGGGCGATGGCGGCGCGGATCAACGAGCGTTTCGCCGGCGCTGCGCACCCGCCGATCGTGTTGCTCGTCGAGCACCATCAGCCTCAGGCCATCTACGAGTACTATCGCGCCGCGGAGCTGTGCATGGTCACGAGCCTCCACGACGGCATGAACCTCGTGGCGAAGGAGTTCGTGTCGGCGCGCGACGACGAGCGTGGCGTGCTGATCCTCAGCCAGTTCACGGGGGCGGCGCGGGAGCTGCCGGAGGCGCTCATCGTCAACCCCTACGACACCGATCAATGCACCGCGGCGCTCCAGACGGCCCTGGTGATGCCGGCGGGTGAGCAACGCGCCCGGATTCGGCTGATGCGGGGGTTGATCCAGGAGTTCAACGTGTACCGCTGGGCGGGGCGCATGCTGATCGACGCGGCGGGGATGCGGCGCCGCGGCCGCTTGCTGGACCGCACAGCGACCCCGGAACGGCAGTCGCGCCGCCCGGCGGCGCACGCCGCGGGGCGCGCGCAATGACGCCGGGAGGCGAGCTGCCGGCACCCCGGCCGGGCTGGGCCTATTTTCTGGACATCGACGGCACCCTCGTGGACATCGCCGACTCGCCGGCCGGGGCGCACCTCGACCCCGCCTTCGGGCGGCTCGTCGAGGGGCTGCATCGCTCGGCTGGCGGCGCCGTGGCCTTGATCAGCGGCCGCTCGATCGGCGACATCGACCGCCTGTTTCCCGCCATCCGCTTTCCCGTGGCCGGCCAGCACGGCGTCGAGCGGCGCGACGCGGCGGGGCGGATTTCCCGTCATGCGTTTCCGTCCCAAGAGTTGGACTGGGTGCGCCGCCGGCTCGCCGACGCCGCCGCCCGCCACCCCGGGTTGCTCGTCGAGGACAAGGGTCTCTCGCTGGCGCTGCACTACCGGCGGGCGCCACGGTTGGCGGGCTACGGCCACCGCCTGGTCCGGTCGCTCGGAGCGCGCTTGGGCGAGCGGTACCACGTGCAGGCAGGCAAACGGGTAGTCGAGCTGAAACCCGCGGGCAAGGACAAGGGAGTGGCCGTGCTCGAGTTCATGCAAGAAGAGCCGTTTCGTGGCCGCACACCCCTGTTCGTGGGCGACGACGTCACGGACGAATACGGCTTCGCGACCGTCAACCGCCTGCACGGCCACTCGGTGAAGGTCGGACCGGGACGGACGGTGGCCCGGTGGCGCTTGCCGGACGTCCGCGCCGTGCGGGCGTGGCTCGAGCGCGCGAAGGGAAGCGAGGCGGAGGAGACACCATGACGTCCCTGGACCTGGCCTTGATCGGCAACGGGACGGTCGGCGCGCTCGTCGATCCGCTGGGAGAGGTCGTCTGGGCCTGCTTCCCGCGGTTCGACGGCGACCCCGCGTTTTGCTCCCTGTTGCGCGAGCGGACCCGCGGCGAGGATTTCGGTTTCCTGGCGGTGGAGCTGCTCGACTGCGCGAGGCAAGAACAGGAATACCTCGTCAACACTCCGATCCTGGTCACCCATCTCTACGACCGCGCGGGTGGCGGCGTCGAGATCACGGACTTCGCCCCGCGCTTTCGACACCACGGCCGCATGTTCTGTCCCATGATGCTCGTGCGCCACGTGCGGCGCATGGCCGGTAACCCGCGCATCCGCGTGCGCGTCCGCCCGGCCCGCGACTACGGCCGCCGCCGCGCGGACATCACCTGCGGCTCGAACCACATCCGCTACGTGGGCAGCGAGCTCGCGCTGCGCCTGACGACGGACGTTCCCATCACCGCCGTCGTGGAGGAAAACCCGTTCTTCCTCGAGCACGCGGTCACCCTGCTCCTCGGTCCGGACGAGACCGTCCAGGGCGCCGTGGCCGACGTCGGGGGCCGTTTCCTCGAAGAAACCACGTTCTACTGGCGAGAATGGGTGCGCTCGCTGGGCATTCCGTTCGAGTGGCAGGAGGCCGTCATCCGCGCGGCCATGACGCTCGAGCTCAACGTCTTCGAAGACACCGGCGCCATCATCGCGGCGGTGACGACATCAATCCCCGAGGCCGCCGGCACCGGGCGCACCTGGGATTACCGCTATTGCTGGCTGCGCGACGCCTACTTCGTGGTCAACGCCCTCAACCGACTCGGCGCGACGCGGACGATGGAGCGCTACCTGAGCTACATCGTCAACCTCGTTGCGGGCGCCGAGGACGGGCGCCTGCAGCCCGTGTACGGGATCAGCGGACGGGCCGTCCCCGAGGAGCAGGAGATCGACGCGCTCCCCGGCTATCGCGGGATGGGCCCGGTGCGGATCGGCAATCAGGCATCCCGGCAGGTCCAGCACGACGTCTACGGCTCCGCCATCCTGGCCGCCACTCATGTGTTCTTCGACCGGCGGCTGCTTCGACCGGGCGACGAGATCCTGTTCCGTCGCCTCGAGCCGCTGGGCGAGTGCGCGGCTCAGCTCTTCGATCAACCGGACGCGGGCCTCTGGGAGCTACGCGGCGCGGCGCGGGTGCACACCTTCTCGAGCCTCATGTGCTGGGCGGGCTGTGACCGCCTGGCGAGAATCGCCGGGCACCTCGGCCTCACCGACCGCGCCGCGTATTGGGGCACGCAGGCGGCGCGCATCCACCAGGTAATCTGCGAGCGGTCCTGGAATGCCAAGCGGGAGAGCTTCGTGGCCACGATGGACGGGGACACGCTCGACGCCAGCCTGCTGCGCCTCACCGAGGTGGGGTTCCTGGCCGACGACGACCCGCGGTTCGCGAGCACGGTCCGCGCCATCGAGCGCGAGTTGCGCCGCGGCGACTTCGTGTTCCGCTACGTCGAGGCGGACGACTTCGGAAAGCCGGAGAACGCATTTCTGGTGTGCACCTTCTGGTACATCAACGCACTCGCCGCGCTGGGCCGACGGGAAGAGGCGCGCGCCCTGTTCGAGAACGTGCTCGCCTGCCGCAACCGGCACGGCCTCCTGGCCGAACACATCGATCCGCGGACCCGCGAACAGTGGGGCAACTTCGTGCAGACCTACAGCATGGTGGGGCTCATCGGCTCGGCGATCCGGTTGTCCGTCCGGTGGGATCAAGCCTTTTAGCAACGCCAGCGCGACGCCGTTCGTCCACCCAAACCCGTCCTGCGTCGGGTACTCCCCGCCGCCGGCTCGCCGATTCAGGTCCACGACGTCGTACTTCTCCATCATCTTGCCCGTCGAGCGATAGGTGCGCCTGTTCACGGCCAGCCAGCGATCGCGGGCGGCGTCGGCCAGGTCGGTGCGGCCGTAGCGGCGCACTCCTTCGATCGCCAGCCACTCCAAGGGCGGCCACCCGTTGGGCGCATCCCACTGCTGACCCGAGGCGATGAGGGTCGTGACGAACCCACCGGGCTTCAAGAAATCCCGCTCCAGCCGGGCGGCGACCTTGCGACCCTGCTCCGGCGTGGCGAGCCCGAAGTACAGCAGGGCCGCAGCCGCGAGCGTGGGGCGGTCGATCACGCGCTCGCCGCTCCGCCAGCGGACGTCGTAGAAGAAGCCGGTCGCGGGATCATAGCCAGCCGCGAGCAGCGCCCGGCGACGCTCCTCGGCAGCCTGGGCGAACCGCTGCGCCACCTCCGCGTCACCCCCTCGCCGGCGAAACGTCCGGAGCGCGGCGATCAGCCGCTCGCTGTGATAGAGGAGGCTGTTGAGATCCACCGGCACCAGCTCCGTCGTCTCGAGCGTCCGCAGGTCCTTCGGGTCACGCAGCCAGCGGCTCGAGAAGTCCCAGCCGCTCTCGGCCGTGGCTCGGACGTGGCGATAAAAGTCCTCGCGTCGCCCGGCGGGGAGCGTCTGACCCAGCTCGTCGTCGGGGCGGTAGGACTCCGGCCTCGGTTCGGCCCGATCGTCCCAATATCGATTGAGCACCGATCCGTCCGGCAGCCTCACGACTCGGCGATACGCCTCGCCGGGTCCGAGACGCCCGGCTCCATCCATCCAGAACGCATGCTCCGCCTCCAGCGCGTCGAGGTAACGCAGCGCCTGCGTCGTATCGGTCGCCTTCGCGTACAGCCCCACCATCGCGCCGAAAAACGGCGGCTGGCTGCGGCTGAGATAGTACGCGCGGTTGCCGTTGGGAATGTGCCCGACCGTCGCGACCAGGTGCGCGAAGTTGTCGAGCATGCTGCGCACGAGATCGGTCCGCCCGCTCTCGATCAGCCCGAGCATCGTGAAGTAGGAGTCCCAGTAGTAGATCTCGCGGAACCGGCCGCCCGGGACGACGTACGCCTGCGGCAACGGGATCAACGACGAACGCGCGTCCGCAGAATCGGGCGGGCGGGTGAGCACCGGCCACAACCCCCGCATGTGCTGCTCCATGGTCTGGGACGGGTCCGTGTGAAAGCCTGCGGCGATCGGCCGGGGCAGCTCGAAATGCCGCTCCACGAAGGCCCGCAGGTTGAACCCCGCGGAGGTCCGCGCGGTGGCGTAGCCGGCGGCGATCTCGGAGGGAGGCTCGAGCGGGCGCGCGTCCACGAACGTCTTCGAGTCCGCGAAGATCCCCGATACCTGGACGTCGTGGAACAGGGCCCCGAGATCATGGGCGGGGTCGTAGCGCGAGCCGGGGGACGGAGCCGGCCGGCACCCGGTCGGGACGACAAGGGCGGCAAAGGCGGCAGCGGCGGCAAGTGCTCCGTGCGTATGCCGCCCCTGCCGTCCTTGCCGCCCTTGCCGCCCCTGCCGCCCTCGTCTCACCGGAACACGTACCACAGGACTCCGATCGTGGCCGCGAGCACGATCGAGAGGGTGACGTTCAGGCGCCGCGGGCCCGCCGGGACGGGAACGGGGGGGGCGGTGATCTCGGGCGTGGCGTACGTCAGGCCGGCGACTTTGGCGACCGGCGGCGGAGCGGTCGCCAGGCTCACCGCGATCAGGATGCCGGCGCACAGCGCGAACAGCAGGGCCGCGAAGTGGAGGAAGTTGACGGTCGCAAACCAGTACAAGGCCGTACCGCTCGCCATGTGAGCCTTCTCGAGCTCGAGCACGAGCCGGGCCGTCCCGAGGACGAGGCCGGTCACGAGGGCCGTGACCGCCCCGGTTCCGTTCAGCCGCGGGTACAGCACGCCGAGCAGGAAGCACGCCGCGATGGGCGGCGCAATATACGCCTGCACGCTCTGCAGGTAGATGTAGATCTGCGGCGAGATGTACTTCATGAACGGGATCCAGAGCAGACCGAGGCCGACGAGCAGCACCGTGGTGGCGCGCCCGACGGCGACGAGCCGCTGCTCGCTCGCGCCCGGCCTGAGCTTCCGGTACACGTCCCAGGTCAGCAGGGTCGAGCAGGAGTTGAACGCGGACGCGAGCGAGCTCATCAGGGCCGCGAGCATCCCCGCGAGCACGAGACCCTTGAACCCGGCCGGGAGCAGCCGGGTCACCAACGCCGGATACGCCGCGTCGGACCGGATGTCCGAGTACAACGCCGCGGCGATGATTCCCGGCAGGACGAAGATGAACACCGGCAGGATCTTGAGGAACCCGGCGAGGATCGTACCGGTGCGAGCCGCGCTGACGTTCTTAGCCGCGAGCACCCGCTGCACGATGTGCTGGTCGGTGCACCAATACCACACGCCCAGGATCGGCGCGCCGAACACGATGCCGGTCCAGGGGAAATCGGGATGATCGACGGGTTTCCACATTGAGAAAAAGTCCGCCGGCACCCGCGCCTCGAGCCCGCTCCACCCGCCGACCGCATGCAAGCCCACCAGCGCCATGGTCGCCGACCCGATGATCAGCACGACGGCCTGCATGACTTCCGTGTAAATCACGGCCCGCAAGCCCCCCAGGACCGTGTAGAGCCCCGTGATGACGATCAGGATGACGGCGCTCGTCCAGACGCTGAACCCCGTCACTTCACGCATCACCACGCCGCCGGCGTACAACGTGACGCTGATCTTGGTCAGGACGTAGCCGATGATCGACACCCAGGTGAAGTAGGTGCGCGAGGCCGAATTGAAGCGGCGCTCGAGGAACTCCGGCATGGTGTACACGCCACTCCGCAGATAGAACGGCACGAACAGCCAGCCGAGGAGCAGCAGCATGAAGCACGCGAGCCATTCGAAGTGCCCGACCGCGAGCCCGCCCTTCGCCCCGCTGCCCGCGAGGCCGACGAGATGCTCGCTCCTGATGTTCGACGCGAACAGGCTCGCGCCCACCGCGAACCAGCCCACGTCGCGGCGCGCGAGGAAGTAGTCGGCGCTCACGTTCTTCTCGCGACGCGCCGCCCAGTACCCGATCCCGAGCAAGATGAGGAAATACCCGGTAATGGCGACGATGTCGAAGGCGTGGAGGTTGCTCATGGCCCTGGGGGGTTGAGGAGATATTGAACGGCGAGGTCGGTCAGGCTCCACAGCTGCACGTCCGAGCTGGTCCCGTAGCGCACCGGGACCAGCCGTCCGTTCTCGATCTTGTAGCTCCACAGCTCCGCATGCCGCAGTCCGGACCGATCCACGGCCGTGATGGTCCGCCGCAGCGCGTCCTCGAGCGGTGTCCGATCCGGGCCCGGCGGCATCGCGCGGATCTGCAAGGCCAGACCGGCGAGCAGCACGTTGACGTCCCGGCCCCACACGACCGTGGGCGAGTGATAGGCATCCCGGCGGAAGCTCTCCCACACCGCGGCTGCGGCATACGCGTCATTGGCGACGAGCGGGCCGAGGTCGTCCACGAATAAACCAACCGGATACGAGGCGAATATCGGAGTAATCAGCTCGCGCACCCGCTGGCGATCGAGTGGCTCGAGCAACAGCAGCATCGCGGGATCCGTGTTCACGAGCGGGATCGGCCGTCCCGCGCCGTCGAGCGAGAGGGCGAGAAACCGCAGCGTATCCGCAAGCGGCCCGGCCCGCTGCCACGCGCCGCCCCAGAAGTCCGCCTCCGGCTGCGGCAACGCGCGGAGCCACGCGTCCACCCGCGCCCCTACCGCGTGCGGGTTCAGCGCGACCCGAAAGTGCCGTTCGCCTCCCTTCCACGCCGCCACCGCCCGCGCCAGGGCGCGCCGGTCGCGGACATAGCGGGCGAGCGCCTCGTCGCGGACCGCCGGCGTGAGGCCCAGGCGCTTGAGCCAATCGAAGATCGTCCCGATCGCCTCCAGTGCGTGTGGTACCCAGATCACATTCACGTCCAGCGCGAAGCGACCGCCTCCATAGCCAGCGCGGCTGTCGCGCCAGCTCGCCGAAATCCAATGGCCGTCGCTGGCGCGCGGGAAGCTCACCAGGTTCGTCGCGACCGGATGGCGGGCATAGGGCCCAGCCCGGCGCGCCACGAACGCCAGGTTGGCAACGAGCCGCGGCAGTCGCCCCTCCGCGAGCAGGAAGCGGCGCTTCCGATCGTCCGGCACCCGCGGGTCGGCGAGGTAGCGCGCGGCGACCACGGGCAGCTGGAAGTCGTCGTCCACCATGATGTAGTTCTCGCGCACCCGCTGGAGATCAGCGAGCACTGTGCGGGCGCGTGCCAGGCGCCCCTGGCCGATCAGCCGGTTGTACTCGGCGGCGTTCTCGCGGATCGCCTGGCCGCCCAGCGCTTCCTCGTGGCTCACGTCGCCGTCGGGCGACAGCTTGCGCAACGCGCTCGCGATGACGTGCTCCGGCATCGCCGGCGCCCACACCGGCTGCATCAGCAGCGCCGTCATGAACATGTCGCGGCCGAAGTAGGTCGCGAAGTTGGGCAGCCCCGCCATGAGCTTCTCACCGTAGCACAGCAGCTCGGTGCCCCGCACCTCCCGCTCGAGCCGCCGGAACCGCTCGCGGTGCGCGGTGTCGGCGCGCACCCGCTCGTAGAAGCGGCGGAAGTCGTCGTTGAAGATCTCGCTGCGAGAGAGCGGCGTGAGCGCCGGCGCGTCCGTGGTTACGCGCACGCTCAACCGCACGGGGCCCCCGGCCGGGCGGCGTATGGCGACGGTGTTGCCGGAGAGCGTGGGAATGGTCTCGCGGCGGTCGCCTTCGAGCGCGAGCCAGAGGTGGCTCCGGCCGTCGAAGCTCACTTGCTCGGCCTCCACCACCCAGGCTGTGTCACCGAGCCGAGACGTGATACGGGGGGAGAGCCGCTCGCGCAGCGCGGCGACCGTCTTCACCCCAAGCAAGGCCAAGTGCCCCGCACGCTCGGCCGCTCGCAACCTCGCGATGTGGTCGATCAGCTCCGACAGCTCGTGTTGCGGAAACGGCGTCGCATCGAGCGGCAGCGAGTCGCGGCCGGCGTACTGAAAGTCCCGCTCCACCCGCATCGAGCCGAGCAGGAACAGGCCGACCGTGACCGAAGACGGGAGCTCCAGGCCGTAGGACAGCGAGCGCGTACGGCCTGACTCGGCGACCACGGCCCCGCCTGCGGCGGAGTCCCAGGCGAGCTCGGCTGGCCTGCCGGTGGAGTCGCGCACCGTGAAGCCCACGCTCTCGTCGGCTGCGTCGGCCCACAGGTTCACCACGCGACCACTCGCGCCGCGCAGGTAGACCTGGAACGCGTTGCCGCGCGCGTCCCGGTACACCCGGGTCACGTAGCCTTCATAGGCGGCGGGGTCGTCGAGCCCGGGGTCCGGGAACTGCAGCACGGGCGGCACGGTGTCGGCGCGCGCGATCGCGAGGGCGGCGAGCAGGGCGGCGGGGCTCATCTCGCGTGCAAGGGGCGGAGGATCTGGACCTTGGCGTCGTTCCGCGCGACGACGATCAGTCGGCCGCCGCCCGCGCGCCGCAGCAGCTCCATGTGACGCACCTGGCCGTCGATCGCGAGGCGGCTCTTCTCCATGTCCACTGCGGCGAACCGGCCGTCACCCGTGCCGCGCAGCAGCACGCCGTAGCTGGCATCGTAGCGGCCGAGGACGGGCGGCACACCGTACATGTTCCCCGCCAGGAGGAGATCGATGCGCCCATCGCCGTCGAAGTCCTGCGCCACGGAGGCGTAGACGGGCGCGAACTGGGCCTCGACGGGCAGCGGCTGGAGGTCGAACGTGCCGTGCCCGCTGTTCAGGGCGACGGAGCTCGCGAACAGGTGCGCCTCGAGCACCGTCGCCTGCTTGAGCTCCGACGCGGAAAAGATGTCCTCGATCCNNCGGGTATCGGCTGCGCAGCTGCGGGATCAGGCGGACCAGCTCGTCCTGGCCTGCGAGCGGGTAGCTCACCCCGTGCTTGTAGAAGGTGAGGATCTGCTCGACGGTGCCGTTGTGGCCGAAGTCGTGGACGTACAGCCGGGCGGGCTCCGCCGGAGCGGCCCAGAGGTAGGAGTTGAGCCCGAGGTTGCCCAGCACGAGGTCCTCGCGGCCGTCACCGTTCAGATCGACGGCGCGGACGGTATTCCACCAGCCTTCCGTGCCCGCCAGCCCGGCCTCGACGGTCCGGTCCACGAATCCGCCGTTCTCCTGGTGGAAGACCCGGACCGGCATCCACTCGCCCACGACGATCAGGTCGAGCTTACCGTCATGGTCGTAGTCCACCCAGGCGGCCGACGTCACCATCCCGACGTGGGCGAGCCCCGGGGCCTTCTCGAGCGTGACGTCGCGAAAGTGCCCCCGGCCGTCATTCTCGAGCAGATAGCTTCGCGGCGCCAGCCCATAGTCGCGCGCGACCCGACGTCCGACGAAGAGGAAGTCGCCCGCGACCGCCACGCAGGAGCCGCTCTCGGAGAAACGCGGGAGGGCCTGCGTATCCCGGTGGAAATGCCCGTGGCCGTCGTTGATGTAGAGCCGGTCCTGGAGCGCGTCGGCGTCACCCCAGAACTCGTTGCCGCCGCTCACGACGTAGAGGTCCGGATGTCCGTCGCCGTTAGCGTCGAAGAAGATCGCGTCGACGTCCTCCGAGAGGCTATCCGCCTCGAACGCCGGCTGCGTGCTGGCGCGGAACGTGCCGTCGCGCTGCTGGA
Organism: Gemmatimonadota bacterium; assembly: GCA_003220975.1. Lineage (GTDB taxonomy): Bacteria > Gemmatimonadota > Gemmatimonadetes > Gemmatimonadales > GWC2-71-9 > AG41. The sequence goes on from QHTX01000133.1 coordinate 12,476, forward strand.
CGAGCAGGCGGCCGGCCTGCCACTTGGCGCCGCCGACGTAGATGTCGTCTAGCCCATCGCCGTTGACGTCGCCGATGGCCAGCGCCGGGCCTTCGGTCGACAGCAGGTGGGGGATCAGGGGCTGGCGGTTGTAGTCGTAGAAAGAGTTCTCCAGGTGCCTGACGTCGACCCCGAGCCGGGCCGTCACGTCGGTGAACAAGGGCGGCAAGGGCGGCAAGGGCGACACGGGCGGCAACGTCGCATCCTGCTGCGATAGTGTGAGCCTGCGATCAACCGCCACGTCCGCGAGCACCTGGACGCGCCGGTCCGGCCAGATCACGATCAGGGAGTCTATTTGCGTAGCCGCGCCGAGCCCAAAATGTAGGCGGGGATCCACCGAAGACTGGAAGCCCCGCGTGGGCATCTGCTCGAGCACCTGCATCCTGCCGCCCTTGCCGCCCTCCTTGATGACGACCTTGGCGCCGATCCCCGCGGTGTTGCCGCCCGAGCCTTGCAGCAGCACGGTCAGGTATGCGTTGCCGTTGATCTCGCGCGCGTGGTTCCGGTAGATCGCGGCGGGCGCGTTGATCCTGTTCACGACGAGATCGAGCGCGCCACTGTTGTTCAGATCGACATACGCGGCGCCGTTCGAGAACCCCGGCTGCGCCAGCCCCCAGGCGGCGGCCATGTTCGTGAACGTCAGGTCCCCGTTGTTGCGAAACGCGTGGTTGGGCAACGGGATCTGGGGCATCCTTTGCAGGAGCGTCAGGACGCCTGGACGGCCTCGTTGCCCACGTAGTTGATGTAGTCCAGGTCGTTGGGCCTGCGATAGATGCCGTCGGTGACGAAGAGGTCCTTGTACCCATCGTTGTCCAGGTCGGCGAACAGCGGCGCCCAGCTCCAGTCGGTCGCGTACACGCCGGCCAGGTACCCGATCTCGCTGAAGCGTAGGGTTCCCCCCAACGGGCCGCGGTTGAGCTGGAGCGTGTTGCGAGGGTACTGGGGGTGATAGCCGGCCTGCAGCCTGAGGTAAAAGACGTTGAAGCTCTCGGCATTGGCGGAGGTCTTGAGGACCTTCTCCTGGTCGGGCAGCATGTCGAGGACCGCGACGTCCGGTCGGCCATCGTTGTTGAAGTCGGCGGCGTCGACGCCCATCGAGAACCGGCTGGTGTGCCCGGTGGCCTTGGCGATCGACTCGGTGAAGGTGCCGTTGCAGTTGTTGAGGTAGAGGAAATCGTTCTCCTGAAAGTCGTTCGCGACGTACAGATCGGGGCAGCCATCGAGGTTCAGATCGCTCGCGACGACGCCCAGGCCGAATCCTTCGACGCCGCGGTCGATGCCCGCCTGCTCGCTCACATCCACGAAGTGGCCGCCGTCGTTTCGGAAGAGGCGATCTCCCGCCCGCGGCGTGCGCTCGGAGCCGGTCGCCCTCCGACTGATGGCCCGCTCGGTGTGGGTCGAGTGGTTCAAGAGATACATGTCCAGGTCGCCGTCGCCGTCGTAGTCGAAGAAGAGGGCCTGGGTGGAAGCGCCGACGTGGTCGAGCCCGTATTCCTTCGTGCGGTCGGTGAAGGTCCCGTCGCCGTTGTTGCTGTAGAGCACATTGTGCCCGTGCATCGTGAGATAGCTGACGGCGGACACGTAGATGTCGACCCACCCGTCCCCGTTGACATCGGCCATCGTGACGCCGGTCTTCCAGCCCTCGGAATCCGCCACGCCCGCCTGCTCGGTCACGTCCTCGAACCGGTAGTTCCCCTTGTTCAGGTAAAGCCGATTGGGCCCCCGGTTCGAGGTGAAGTAGAGATCGGGCAGGCCGTCGTTGTTCACGTCGCCGACGGCCACGCCGCCGCCGTTGTAGTAGTACAGGTAGTTGAGGATGTTGAACGCCGTGTCTTCCGGGAGCCGGTTGACAAACGTGACGCCGGTCCGCTCGGCTGGCAGCAGCTCGAACAGGGTGGGACGACCCTCGGCGCGGTGGCAGCCGGCCAGGACCGGCATGCTCGCACTGAGGAGGAGCGCCGTCCGGCGCGGGACGCGAAGCATAGTGGTCGACGGGGTCGGGATCAGGGAGCGGTCTTCACATCCGCAATAAAGATCCCGTAAGGGCCGAGCTTCACGCTGCTCAGGTCGCCGCTCGCGGCGGACTGGATGATCGGCCGCCCCGCCGCGCCGCGCAGTCCCTGGGCGCTGAGATCGAACGTGGCCGTCCGGTCCTCGCCGGACATGTTGATGACCACGAGCACCGCGGCGTCGCGGTAGCGGCGTAGGTAGCTCATGACGTTGGGGTCGCCCTCGTTCAGGGGGACGTAGCCGCCTTCGCGGACGGCGGGGTTTTCATGGCGCAGCTTCAGCACGGCCTTGTAGAGGCTCAGCACCGAGCTCGAGTCCTGGCCCTCGGTCTGCGCGTTGTGGGTCCTGGCCGAAGGCGGGACCGGCAGCCACGGCTTGGCGCCGGTGTTGAACCCAGCGTCGGGGGCGGCGGTCCACTGCATCGGCGTGCGCTCGCCATCCCGGCCTTTCTCCGTCGGCCACCCCTTGATGCCGATGGGATCTCTGACGTCCTCCTTGCGCTGCGGATCGTTGTTCTGCATGCCAAGCTCTTCGCCGTAGTACATCACCGGGGTCCCGCGCAGCGTCAGGTAGAACGCGCCGATCGCCTTGGCGATCGCGTCATCGTGGCGGCCGTCCGCGAAGCGCGTCGCCACGCGAGGGATGTCGTGATTGCTGACCACGTACACCGGCCACTCGCCGGACGCTTCCATAGCGGCGACGTGCCGGCGGAATGTGGGCGCGTCCAGACGCTGATGCCCGCCCGGCACACGTCCTAACCCGGTGAACATGAGGTCCATCGGCATGTGAACCTCGTCGTGGTTCGCCCCGTAGTACGCCTTGAGCTGCTGGACGTCGTCCGTCCAGGTCTCGCCGATCAGCACCGCGTCGTGCGCGTCCGTGACCTTGCGTAACTCGCGCAACACGCGGTGGTTCTCGGGAAGATTGTCGTCGTACTTGCGAACCTGGTTCTGGTCCCCGTACGCGTTCCGTCCCGGCACCGTCGGATTGTCCCGGAGCCCTGGGTCCTCGAACAGCGTGTTGACGGCGTCGAGGCGAAAGCCCGAGACGCCGCGGGTATACCACCACCGCGTGACGTCGAGCATCGCCGTCTCGACCGCCGGGTTGCGCCAGTTGAGGTCGGGCTGCTCGGGGTAGAAGGCGTGGTAATAGTACTGCTGGGTGGCCCGGTCGTACTGCCACGCGGAGCCGCCGAAGATCGAGGTCCAGTTGTTGGGCGGCTGGGTCGGTCCTTTGCCATCGCGCCACACGTACCAGTCGCGCTTGGCGTTGGTGCGTGACGCCTGCGATTCCAAGAACCAGGGGTGCTTGTCCGAGGTGTGGTTGACCACGAAATCGAAGATGATGCGGATGCCCCGTTTCTTCGCCTCGGCCTGCAGGCGGTCGAAGTCCGCGAGCGAGCCGTACTCGGGGGCGATGTTCTCGTAGTCGCTGACGTCGTAGCCGAAGTCCACCTGCGGCGACGGGTAGCACGGCGTGATCCAGATGGCGTCGACGCCCAGGTCCCGGAGGTAGTCGAGGTGCTGGGTGATGCCGCTCAAGTCGCCCAGGCCGTCGTTGTTGGCGTCACCGAAGCTGCGAGGATAGACCTCGTAAAAGACGGCGTGACGCCACCAGGCGTGGCCTTGGGCGTCGCGCTGGGCGGCGGCCGCCGCGAGCGGCGTCGCGCAGGCGACGCCCAGCGCGATGCCGCGCCACGACCAAGCCCGTATATTCCGGCGTAGCACCCCCCTCCAACCCCGGAGGTTACCCATGCCCTCGCTCCCCTCTCGCGCCCTGCTCCGCGTCGGTCTCAGTGTAGGAATCCTTTCCGGGTGTACCCACTCGAGTGGAGCCAACCGAACGAGCCCGGCGCACACCGCCACCGTGACGTCGGAAGACATCCAGCGCACCCCCGGCGAGCCGATCGAGAAGGTTCTCATGGGCCGGTTCCCGGGCGTCACGGTGACGCGGACTGCGGACGGCGGTCTCGCGGTGCGCATCCGAGGCACCACGTCCATCCTCGGCAGCAATGACCCGCTCTACGTCATCGACGGCATCCCGATTCAGCCGGGGCCAAACGGGAGCCTGACCGGCATCTCGCCGGAAGACATCGAGTCCATCCAGGTCCTGAAGGACCCCGCCGAAACGGCGTTCTACGGCGGGCGCGGCGTCAACGGCGTCATCGTCATCAAGCTGAAGCGGCCGGGTCAGTGACGGGATAGCTGCTGCGCTCGGGTCCGCACGCGCCGGACGACGAGCTCGCCCACGCGCCGTCCCTCGATGGCGCCCTGCTCGATCGCCATCCGGTAATGGATGCCGCCGTACAGCCGGCTGATGGCCGCCTCGGCGGCTGCCGCCTGGAATGAAGCGAACGCGCGGGGCGGCAGACCGAACTCGGCTTCGGTGCTGTCGACGAACGCGAGTCTCGCGCCGAATTCATCCGTCAGCACCGTGGCCGCCGCGGTCGAGATGACGCTGTGGCCGCTCGTGTATTCCGGGAAGGGCGGTGTCTGCAGCAGGGGCTGCCAGCGCTCGTCGAGATGGGCATTGATCACCGTCTCGGGCCGGATCCGGTTGCTGCGGTATTTCTCATCCCAGCAGTTGATGAAGCCGTCGGCGATCGCGGTCGCCGTGCGCGCGTAGGCGGCGGCGGACCGCATGAGATCGGCAGCGGCCGTGCGGGCGGCCAGGCCCACGATGCCCATCCAGTGTCCGACGGGCGTGACCTTCTTGGTGGCGAACATCGTGTGCCCCTGCACGTGCATCACGTACGGGTTGTCGTCCCAGGCGAGGGCGATTTGTCGCTGCGCATCCGTCAGGTGCCGCCCTGTCTCGTAGACCTCCCACACCTCCCGGTAGTACGGACTGCCTCTGGCCATGTCCGCCCGAAGCGGCGGGGCCGGCCGAACCTCGCTCGCCGAATCCAGCACGAACGGCCGGAGCTCGCCCCAGTGGGGCTCGACCGCGTCCATGTAGGCGGGCGGCGTGGGCACCCAACGGCCGGGGGCGGTCGTGACCGTGTACTTCGGGTAGCCTCGGGTCTCCAGGTAGCGGTCCTGCGCCGCCCACGCGAGAACGTGTTGCGCCACCCGCTCGCCGTACGCGACGGAGCGTTCGAAGACGGCCCGCGGGATGCCCAGGCGCCGGAACCGCTCGTCCATGGCGGACCGGAGCGAATCCATCCGCGCCCGAGAGAACGTGAGCGCCCGGCCCACGGTGAGAAGCGCGTGCACCCCGGCCAGGGGTAGGTAATACTCCACGCCCGAATCCGGCACGGGGACGGGGCTCAGCCCGTTGAGCTGTCCCGCGAGCGTGCGGTACTCGGGATGGTCGTGTCGCAGCGTTTCATACGCGGCGATGCTAGCGTAGGCGTACACCCGGCTGGCCTGCGGCGGGCTGACAATGTCGTAAACCATGACGTCGGTGAGCTGATGCATGGCGGCATGGAGCAGCTCGGGATCCGGCGGCTGCGCGCGATAATCACCGCGCGCGTTCGCGCACCCTGCCTGGAGCAGCAATCCCGCGAGCAT
>QHTX01000134.1:0-4470 GCA_003220975.1 Gemmatimonadota bacterium
GCCATGCCGCCCACCACCGCCGATCCCGGCGTTGTTCACGAGCACGTCGAGCCGCGGCTGGTCGCGCTCGATCTCGCGGGCGAGACCGCGCACCGCCTCGAGCGACGCGAAGTCGGCCCGGTAGACGCGCAGCCGGTCGTTGCGCGTAGCCTGGCGGATCTCCTGGGTCGCGCGCGCCAGCCGGTCCGGGCTGCGGCCGTGGAGCAGCACGGTCGCACCGCGCGCGGCCAGGTCCTGCGCCAGCGCCCTGCCGAGCCCGTCGGTGGCGCCGGTGACGAGGATCGTCTGTTGGTCGAGGGGACGCATCCCGGCAACAGGATGCGCAGGAGCGTCGCGCCACGCAAACGGCCACTTGCTCCCTCGGGGGGAATCTCGTACTCTCTCCTGGCCCGAATGGCAGCGGCAGAGCGCTACATCATACAGGTCGAGCGCCCCGGTGAGCGCATCGACATGGCGGCGGTTCGCGTCCTGCTCGGGGACACGGGCGTCGAGCTCGACGCCGACTACGGGCCAGTCCCGGTCAATCCGAAGCTCGGCCGCTACGTGGTGCGCGGGCTGGCCTCTCCCGACGCCCGCGCCCGAGCGGAGGCGATCCCGGGCGTGCGCTTCTTCGCCGAGGTCCGTCAGGAGCCCGCGTGATGCCGGCGCGCTAGGCTCGCCCGCCGCGCCCCCCTGCTGACCGTCGGCTTCAGGCCGAGCGCCTTCACCGCCGCCGCCGCGTCGACCACGCCGTAGCCGAGATCGTAGTCCCAGCCGTCGCCCCCCAGGTCCCGCGCGGTGCGCTGCAATAACCCCCGCAACTGAGCCGGGCCGAGCCGCTCCGCGGGAAACCGCTGCCGCAGTGCGGCCGCCACGCCCGCGGCTACGGGGCTCGCCGCCGAGGTGCCGGAGTCGGCCTCGTAGATCCCCGATCCCGCGAACTGACTCAGCCCGGCGAGGTCCGGTTTGCGGGAATCGAGGCCCCCGGGACCCTGCGACGAATACCCCAGGCGGCGGTCGGTAACGGTCACCGCGGCCACAGTGACCACGTCGGGATGCGAGTTCGCTCCGTGGATGCTCTGCCCTGGACCGGTGTCGCCCGCACCGCACCGCGCGTTTGGACACGGGACGCCGCAGTTGCCGGCCGCGAAGAACACGTCTGCCCCGGCGGCGACGAGGCTGCCGGTGATCTGGTTGAACGGGTGGTCGGGGTTGGCACTATAGTTCTCGGACGAGCCGATCGGCGCGTCGTTCGATCGGTCGAACAGGCCCCAACTGTTGTTCACCACCCAGCGTCCCGGCCGCGCGTGCACCCGCTCGATCAGATCCGCGAACGCGCTGATGGCGTCCGACAGGAACGCGGACCACGTGCCAGCGTGCGACTTAAGGAGCGCGTAGTCGAAGATCTCCGCTTCCGGCGCCGCGATCCGCGCGTCGTAGGCCGTCATCGTCCCGTGATCGGGCCGGCTCGAGCCCGGCACGTACCCCGGCGTGGCCGCCCAGCCGCCGGCGACCGAGATCCTGGACCCGTCGATGCCCGTGTCCACGACCGCGACGTGCACGCCGCGGCCGGTGAGCCCGACCCGTTGCAGCGCCGTCACGCCGAGACGCCGGGCGACGTCTCGCGTGTCGCCGACCGGCGCCTGCCCGCAATACGGACCCGGGCACACGGAAACCGACGGGTCCGCGAAGACGCCGAACAGCGCCCCGGCGCGGTCGTGCCGCAGCCGGGCGATGGCGTCCTCGTTCTCGAACTCCACACGCACGGCGTAGGTGGCGATCATTCCGCGGCGGGCGTAGCTGAAGCCACTCGCGGCGGGTCGGTCGCCCAGGGCGAGGGGGCCCATGCGCGCCGCCACCGGCACGGGGTGATACGCTTCGTCGAACATCGCCCCCGCCACCCTGATCTGGCTGTCCAGCAGCGCGCCCGCCGGTCCGAACGCGCGGCGACGCCAGCCTTCCTGGAGGGGCTCCTCACTGCGGATCAGTACGATGCGGCGAACCACGGACGCCTCCTCACCCCCGTGGCGGCGGCCGCGGGCCCGGCAACACGAATTCTGCGGCTCATGTGGCCTCCTTGGCTTGGCCGGGCGCAAAGCCAATGACGGTGGTACACGGGCAGCACGCGTCCGGTTCGCGGGCGGGACCCGTTGCGCGGCGAAACGCCCGCGAACGGCGCCCAGCCGCGCGTTTCTCTCGTGGAACCAAGGCGGCGAGTCGCGATTAACGGAAGGTGGGAAGTGAGCGAGGAAGCTCCACGCCGCGCAGGGTATTGACGCGTCGCTCGTGGCGTCTCACATGCATCCGTTCGCCCGGTTCGACCACAGCAGCTGGACCGCGTAGCTGCCGAGCTGCTTGTTCTGCCAGGCGCAAATGTCGCCGATCTCCCCGTGGTCGTCGTCGTACCAGCCCTGGGGAGGAATCGGGTCGGTGATCGCTTCTGCGAGCTCGTGCGAGCAGACCGACGTGAGCGCATCGAGCGTTCCCAGCTCGCCGAGGCACCCCGCGCAGTTGGGATACGGCACCACCGCGTAAAACAGCTGCGCTTCGATATGGTCGTGATAGCCGCAGAAGGCCTGGCAGGAGCGGTCGCCGCCGGCCACGACCGATACTCCGGGCGGGAGAAACACGAAATAGAGCGTATCGGGCGTCGGCGCGGGGACGCCCGAGCCGTTCGTGAGCTGCTGTTGCAGCATGTGACGGATCGCGCTGTCGGTCACGTTCGTGCCGAGCGAGTCCGGGACCGTCGCGGTGCCGACGTATCTCCCTCGCCCGATCGCCTGCCTGTCCGTGCCGTACTCCGCCAGCTGGTCGACGTACGGACTCGCGACGACGACCTGGAGGAACCGGTTCAAGCTCTGCGCGGTACTCAGCTGCGGGGCGTCGTTCCACGCGGCCCCCCAGAAGACGGTGAACACCTGCACCGCGCCGAGCAGCGGACCGCCGCGATACGTGAGCTGGGGTGACGGTGGCGCGGCGATCCCCGGCGCCGGGGCGAACACCTCGCGCGGCGCGTGCAGCGGCACGATGCGGACGGGATCGTCCAGGGCCGGCGCGATCGCCCGACGCTGGCGCGGCATACGGTTGGAGGGGGTCATGGCTCCGCGTTGCTACCCCAGGACCTGCGGTTCGGCGCGCTCAGGCGGGATCATCTGTTTCGCCCTGAGCTGGCTGATCCTCCTCCCGTGCGGGGCGAGAGGGCAGACGTGCCGCGAGCCGCATTATCGCTGGAGCGAGAAGATCGACACGGCGCTCGCCGCGCTCCCGGCGACACCGGCGGATATCGCCGGGATCCTCACGAGCTGGGCGCCGCGGAGCGTCGCGCGCACGGACATGTGCGCCCCGCGCGCCGGGCGCGAAGACAGCGTCTTCGTGCTCACGGGGTGGGTGCGGCGCATCCAGCTCCACGAGTCCGACGGTGACTGGCACATCGAGCTGACCGCAGCGGCGAGCGCGCCGGTCACCGAGTGCATCATCGTCGAGATCCCCGCGGAGCGTTACGGCGCGGTGTACCGCGCGGCTCGCGCCGCGCTTGCCGCCCTGGTGGACACCACGCGGTTGAGCGCGCGCGGCGAGGCGGCTGCCCCCGTGCAGGTCCGGTTCACCGGTGCCGCCTTCTTCGACGGATACCATCAGCTGCCGTGGCCAGGCGCCCCCCGCCCGGTCCTGCACGGCCACTGCAATGCCTCCCTGCGCGCACTGTGGGAGCTGCACCCCGTCTACAAGGTGGAGCCGCCACGGCGGTAGGGGCACGGCAATGCCGTGCCCCTACCGCGCCCGACCCAGCTCGATCTTCCCCAAGCGCTGTGTGCCGCTCAGTGCGAGCCACAGCCGCCCGCGGATCGAATCCACCGCCATGTTGCGCACCACCGCCACCCGCGTGGGGATCGCCACCGTCTCGGTGCGCTCGGTGGCGGGGTCGAAGGCCACGATGTCGTTCTTGCCGGACTCATCGTACCAGACGCGCCCGTCGCTGCCGATCGCGATGCCGTACGGCTGGCTGCCGCTGCCGCCGGGGCACGGGAACTCGCGCACCTGCCCCGTCGCGGGATCGAGCCGGCCAAGCCGGTCACGCGCGAAGTCCGAGTACCACACGATGCCCTTGGCGTCCACTATGAGACGGCGTGGGCGGGAGCCGGGAGTGGGGAGCGAGAAAATGCGCAGGTCGCCGTTCGCCGGGTCGACCCGGCCGATCTGGTTCGTCCCGAACAGCGCCATCCAGATCGAGCCGTCGGGCGGGGGGCCGGCGACGATGCCGTACGGCCGCGCGTCCGGCGTCGCGACCGGAAAGAGCTTCGCCTCGCCCGACTTCGGATCGAGCCAGCCGTACACGTTCGAGCCCTGGACGGTGAACCAGATCTTGCCGTCGTGATACAGCGGCGTGTGCGGGTCGCGCGCCTCGGCGGGCAGCGCGTACTCCTTGATCGTGCCGGTCGTCGGCTCGAGCCGGCCGAGCCGGCCTTTGCAGTTGGCGGCGTACCACACCGCACC
>QHTX01000134.1:4495-14762 GCA_003220975.1 Gemmatimonadota bacterium
CGACACGGGGGTCGGCGTGGGGTAGTCCGTCACCTTGCCTGTTTCGGGGTCGAGCCGCCCGATGTAGCTGTTCGCCTGGTCCGTGTACCACACGATCCCGTCGCGGCCGACGGCCGGGTCGTGCGGGAACGCCTTGGGCCGGGGCAGTGGGTACTCGACCACGGTCAGGGCCGTGGGCACGAGGGCGGCGCTGCTGCCGACCAGCATGAAGCCGAGCATCAGCCCGGCTGACCTATGGGTCATGATGACCTCCTCTCTCGGTTTGATATTACCTTTGCGCCTGACCCCTCACGCAAGGAGTCCCTGGTGAAGGCGAGCGCGACTATCCTCACCCTCGTGGCGGCCATGGGGTGCGGCGGCGGCGGGCAAACCTCGCACACCGTGCTCGTGGCGCCGCGCCTCAATCTGCTGCCGTACGGCAGCGTCGGCCTTGTCACCTTCTCGATCGAGAAAGCCAAGGGCACGCTCAACGAGTTCGCGACGCGGCGGTTCGAGGAGTATCTGCTCGCCGCGCAGAGCGGCATCGAGGTGCAGGAGTTCTCCCAGGCCGACTCGACGCAGGCGCTGAGCGGGGCGCGCGGCGTGCCCGTGGTGTTTCTCGGCCATCTCAAGCTGTCCGACGTGAAGCCGAGCGGCGGGCTGATCGGGTTGACGCTGCCCCACGTCGAGGCGACGGTCACCGCGACGCTGGCGGTGGAGCTCCGCTCCACCAAGACCGGCGGTACCCTGTGGCGATCCAGCTCCGTCGCCACGGAGAAGGTCGGCCAGCTCGCGATCGTGGACGGCGTGCCCGAGTTCGCCGCGCAGAACCCCAACGACGCGTACGGGCACCTGATCAACCGGCTGGTCTACGACGTGACCTACGACCTGCGGTCGCGGAGTCCCAACGCGCCGTTCAGCCAGCGCACCAAGGGCAAGAGCCGCGCGAAGTCGGCCGCGAGCAGCGCGGGCAACCGAGCACTCGTCGCCTGGGCGTCACTCAGCCGGCGGCCCGCGGTGAACGACTGGTACCTGAGCCAGCGCGCCGCAGGGTGCGTCTCCGGGAAGCCCCGCGGCATGCGCTTCAACACGGCCTCGTCATCCAGGCCGCCGAAGCGCCGGACGAAGCCCGGCGCCCGCACGACGCGCTCGAACCCCGTCCCGTTCTCTGCGATGGCGTCGCGCAGCCGATTCAGGATCGGGCGCGATGGCATCCAGATGCCGGCGCCGACGAACGACCCGCCGGGCGCAATGTGAAAGTAGAACCCCGCCCCACCGCCTTCCGCGTCACCCCCCACGCGGGCGTCCGCGTCCCGATGATAGAACCAGCACGCGGCGTGCGTCTTGTAGAGTGACTTGTCTTTGGAGAACCGGATATCCCGGTAGATCCGAAACATCGATCGTTTGGGGTCTCCCGTGATCTCGGGTGCGAAGCGGGCCAGGCGCACATCCATTTCCTCGATGAGCGCCCGCATGGGCTCGCGGACCTGGCCCTCGTAGTCGGCGCGATGGGCCTCGAACCAGGGCTTGGCGTTGTTGCGCGCCAGCCCGCGGAAAAAGCGGAATGTGGCGGTAGTGAAGGGCATGGACGCCTCTGCTCAGTGGTCTTTGAGTCCCAGCACCGTCCGGGCGACGCTCGCGCACCCGCCCTACAATCACGCGTAACCCCTGCCGTCGCCACTCCTGCCGGGCGCGCAGCGTGCGCTCGAGCCCGGCGTCGAGCCTAGCGCAGCGGCATCTCGGCCACGAACAGGTCATAGCGCCCTGCCCCGTTCATGTTCGAGTTGAAGAGTACGACTTTGCCGTCCGGGCTGGGGGTGCCCCACGGGATCTCCCAGTACGTCGGGTTCACGGAGTAGTGGTGCAGCAGCAGCCGCTGATCGCTGCCGTCGCTCCGTTGCACGCCGACGGCGTGTCGCCACAGCACCGCATCGGCCCACCGCGGGTCGTCATCGTAGCCGCTCAGGAACGACCACTGCCTGTTGAGGTCGCCGCCCAGCTCGGCGTCGGATTGCACCCAGTTGCCGGAGTGGTGGACCAGGGTGCCGGCGCTCTGATTGAGGATTTGCGTCTTGGCGACCGTGTCGCCGCTCACCCAGTAGCGGTCTTCGGCGAACGGGGCGCTGGCGTTCACGTTGGCGGTCACCCACTGGCTGCGCAAGCTCGCGTTGTGCGCGAACCAGACGTCGATGCCGCCGTTCTGGACCGGGCCGAGCGAGTTGTCGGACAGGTCCCACAGGCGGATCTGGCTCCCACCGTTGGTCAGGACCACGTAGCGGCCGTCTCGTTCCAGTCGCCCCTCGTCCAGCCACGTCTCCGAGTGGGTGAGGTACTGATTCGTTTGACTGTTCCACGCAAAGGCCGTGGTGGCGTCCACCAGCCCCACGAACCACACGTCGTTCCTGTCGTGCTGCAGCCAGGCGAACGCGCTCACGTTGCTCGGGAAGTTCCCGGTGTTCTCGATTTGCATCGTCTCCGAGTTGAAGCGGTTCAGCACGCCGTTGTGGACGACGTACGCGATGCGCGGCTGGGTGGCGAGGTTGGAAAACGAGAAGCACAGGTCGCGGTCCGGCTGGGCGGCACCGGGGAGGACGCGGTAGTTGCTGAAGCCAACGCCGCGCGTGAAGTCCACCAGGTGGTAGGCCATCCCGTCGCCCCGGATGAGGATGGTGTGGGTGTTGTTGTCGGGACCCCACCCGATGGTGGCGCGGTTCCCCCCGTCGGCGTAATCGTGCCCGGCGCCGGTGTTGGGCGCGGGGACCGAGCTGCTCGTGACCTTCCAGACTTTCACACCGGTCACGGGGTCGTTGTAGGAGAAGCCCGCCGGCTGACTCGCCACCGCGAGCGCGCGGTAGGCGGCGGTCTCCGGCGCCTGCTTGCTCGCGACGGGGAGCAACGTGGGATCCGGCGGGGCGCCCGCGGGCGGTCCGGAGGGGGGCCCCGCGCCGTCACGCGCACAGGAGAGCAGGGCGAACGCGACCGCTAGAAGCATGCGACCGGACATGGGGGGGACCTCCTTCAGGCCTCAACGCCCGGGCGCGTGGCGAGGCTCAGTTAATACACAGGCGTCGCTCGGTCGGGTTCCACGAACCCAACCTTGACAGGGGGTCTCCGGTGGCGTATTCCGAGCAGCCAAACTCAAAGGAGAGGTCCCATGGTCGTCACGATCAAGTGCCTCGGACTCGCCCTGTGTCTTGCGGTGGTCCTCCCCATCGTGGGCGTCGGGCAGTCCGATCCCGCCCTCAAGAAAGCCGCCGACGCGCGACAGGCCGCGCAATGGGCCGGAAACGCGGAAGAATGGGGCAAGTACACAACGGACGACTTCCTGGTGACGGGCGCGGACGGCGTGGTCAAGACGAAGCAACAGCGGATGACGGAGATCGCCGGGCATCCGATCACGACACCAGCCACGACGCCAACCGACGATAAATGGCGCGTGTACGGCACCACCGCGATCAGGACTTCTGCTGTAGCCATCAGTGGTAAACCGACGCGGTTGACAACCGTGTGGGTCAAGGAGCAGGGGGGGTGGAAGGTCGCCGCCGTTCAACTCACTAACGTCGCGCAGCCCTAGTTAGCCCGGGTGCGAGAAGTGCCGGGCCGCATTATTCGAGCACAACTCAGACTTGTGGAAGGGAGGCACCCATGACACGCCGGTCCATTCTCCTCCTGCTCAGTGGCGCCTGCGTGGCGACGCTGGGGTCCGCGCAGCAGCCGAGGAAGCCCGACCAGAAGGCCATCGCGCATCAGTTGATCGCGAGCGCCATGCTGCGGGAAGGCCAAACGGTGCGCATCGCCGGGAGTGTGCGCGATGCCGGGTTGATGGAGGATCTGGCGATAGAAGCGCAGAAAGTGGGTGCACAACCGCTGCTGACCATTTGGAGCGAGCGCCTGATCCGGCGGTCCTACGATGAAGTCCCCGCGAAATACGACGACCAGGAGCCGAAGCTCGACCTCGCCCTGGTGAAACAGTTCGACGCGGTGATCGCCATCGATTTCGGCGAAAGCGAGGCCCTCCTCGCCGGTGTGCCGGAGGAGCGGATCGCCGCCCGGGCAAAGGCGGGCGCACCGGTGGGTGAGGCGTTCTTCAAGCGCGACGTGCACTTCGTCAATCTGGGGAACGGACTCTATCCCACCGCGACGCTCGCCAAGCGTCTCGGCATCACTCAGACCCGGCTCGCTGCCGGCTTCTGGAAGGCCGTTGCGGTGCCCCCGGAACAGATTCAGGCCGTGGGGGAGCGGCTGCGCGCGGCATTCGCGAGCGGGGGCACCGTACAGGTCACCCATGCGAACGGGACCGACCTCAAGTTTGACGTGACTGACCGCACGCCGACGATCAGCGGCGGCGCGCTGACGCAGGCTCAGGCCGAGCAAGGCGGGGCCGCCCTGCTCACCTGGCTCCCTGCGGGCGAGTTTCAAATCACTGCCGTGCCGGGAAGTGCCGAAGGCAAGGTCGTGATCGACAAGGCGCTGTGGCGCGGCAAGGTGATCCGAGGCCTCACCCTCGTCTTCAGCCAAGGCAAGCTGACGGGCATGACTGCCGCTGCGGGGCTGGCGCCGCTGCAGGCTGCCTACGACGCCGCAGGCTCAGGCAAGGACCGGTTCGGCGCGATCGACATCGGACTCAATCCCGCAGTCGACTTCCCGCTCACGACCGGGGCGATCGTGTGGCCGCAAGCCGGAGCAGTGAGCGTCGTCCTCGGCAACGACCTGGTTGCGGGAGGGAGCAACAACTCGGACTTCGGGTTTGCGGCGCAGCTGGGAGGCGCGTCCGTCACGGTCGGGGGCAAGGCCGTGGTAGAAAAGGGGCGGCTCAAGTAAGCGCGTTACCGCCCTCCCCCCGCCCGGGCCGCGGCGAGCTTCCCCTGCTGCTCGGCCGAGAGCGTGTTCTTGATCTGGATGAGGAGCGTGATGTGGGCGCGCTTCACCTCGCGCTCCACTCCCAGCACCTCGTCCACCTGCGCGAGCGCCGCGGCCTGATCGACGGCCGGCTTGTCGAGCAGCGTGGCGAGCCGCTGCGACTGCTCCTGCATGCGCCACTGCAGGTCCACCACCTTGGTCTGGAAGTCCTGGATCGCCTTAGTGATGGCGGCGCGCTGCTCGGAGCGGAGCCCGATGTCCTGCTGGTGCTGCATCACGAGCTCCGGGGGGAAGAGCACGCGCGCGAGCGGGTCCTCGGGAGGCTGGGTGAGGGGGGAGGGGGCGGGGGCGGGCTGCTGGGCTCCTGCCGCGGTGACGGCGAACAGGGCGAGAGCCGCAACCAGGGAGATACGAAGCGTGTTCACAGAATCCTCCGGTCTCTAGTTGATCGTGGTCGACCCAGCTCCGGCACGGCGCGCAACAGCTCCTCGCCCGGGAGCGCAAGCAGGAAATCGGTGGGCGCTTTCCACCGCACCGTGGCGAGATCGATCGTCACGCCCCCGCCCCGGTCGGGCCGGGTGAACAGCAGAGCGAGGGCTACGCCCGCGACCGCAGCCGCCGCAGCGGCAAGCCAGCGCGTGCGGCGGCCTGGCGGCGGAGCGTGGCGGGCCCGTGCCGCGGCGAGCGTCGCGTGGAACGGCGCCGCGGCGGCGGCGTCTTCGCGGCGCAGCGCATGGAACTGTTCCCCCAGGTCGTGATCGTTGCGCTCGGTCATTCTGGTTCGTCCTTCAGGAGCTTCTTGAGCGCGGCCTTGCCGCGCTCGTAGTGGGTGCGGGCGGTGCCGAGGGAAACGCCCGCGACTTCCGCCGCCTCGGCGATCGTCAAGTCCTGGTAGAACACCAGGTGCAGCACCTCACGCTGCCGCCGCGGCAGCGCGGCGAGCGCCGCCGTCAGCCGGCGCGTCGCGTCCGCGCGCGCGAGCACGGTCGCGGGATCGGGCCGCCCGTCGGGCGTCGCGCCGAGGACAGCGAGCGGCAGCAACCGCCGGAGCGCGGCACGGCGCCGCAGCTCGGCCGCGGTGTTTCGCACCACGGCGAAGAGCCAGGTACGGAAGCTCGCGCGGCCATCGAACCGCGCCCGCCCGTCCAGAATCTTCAAGTAGCTCGCCTGGAGGGCGTCCTCCGCGGCGGCACGGTCGCCCGCGCAGCAGGCTATCGCCCAGCCGAAGGCTGCGGGGTGCAGGCGATCGAGCTCCAGCTCCAAAGCTTCGGGCGACATCGCGCGCTCGGTAGTGTCGGAGATTGGTGTCTCGAGGGGGGATCTCATATGACGACGGAGGGATAGCGAGGGACGGCGCGGGACCGCGCTCTTCAGGTCTCGTCGTGCTTGCGACGCTTGTCCCGGTACAGGGCGCGGTCGGCCCGATCGAGCAGGCCGGCGACCGAGCCCAGGCTGCTCGCCTTGTGCTGCGCGAAGCCGAGACTGACCGAAAGCCGGTAGGGCCGCACCGCGCGGCGGTTGAAGTCGCGCACCTGTCGTTTCAGTCGGTCTGCCAGGACGCCGGCGCTGTCGGGTTCCGCGCGGCGCACCAGCACCGCGTATTCATCACCGCCGACGCGGGCGACCAGGTCCGAGTCGCGAAACGTCCGCCGCAGCACGAGGGCGGTGTCGCGCAACGCGCGATCCCCCACCGCGTGGCCCGCAGTGTCGTTCACCTGCTTCAGACCGTCCAGGTCGGCGAACGCTACGAGCAGCGTCTCACCGCCGCGGCGCGCGAGGCGCAGATCGCGCGTGGCGAGCGTCAGGAAGCCGCGCCGGTTGTACAACCCGGTCAGCTCGTCCACGAGCGCCATGTCGAGCAGCGCGGCATGGAGCCGGTTCCGCTCGATCGCGTGGCGCAGCGCCCGGGCCAGGAGCTCACCGTCGATGTCGCCTTTCACGAGGAAGTCCTGCGCGCCGGCGCGCACGGCTTCGAGACCGTGGCGCTCGTCGTCCGAGTCCGAGACGAAGAGGAACGGGACGGAGGGGGCGAGGGCCCGCAGCTCGGCGAACGTCGCGAAGCCGCGGCGGGCGGAAAGCGACATGAGCAGCAGGACGACGTCGACTCCACCCTTCGCCAGCCGGGCGAGCGACGCCTGCGGCGCCGCCGGCGTCACGGCGAACTGGTCCGGGGCCGCGTCGTCCAGCAGCTCCCGCACCCAGCGGGCGGCATCCTGGTGGTCGCCGCTCACCACCAGCACGACGAGCCGGTCGCGCGCCGCGTCGGCATGGCGCCGGTCGGTGAGGTGACGGCGGTCCGGCGGCAGCCGGCGATCGAGTTGCTGCCGATCGCGCCGCTCCTCGTCGAGCGAGATGAGCTCCATGCGGCGCTCGCCGATGCGGCGCTCGAGGTCACTGCGGCGAGGCGGCAGCAGCCGCCGCTCGGCGGCGTGGTGTCCGCGCGCGACCATGTCCGTGCCTCCCGTACGCGGCAGGTCAAAGATGGTGCACGAACCTCCTGGTGCACAATCCGGGCGTGTGGTGCCGCCGCGGCGGTCTGTTCGGTCGTCGCTCGGTCGCGGAAGATAATGGCGATCGACTTTCCTGACACGGTCCTTACATGGCCCTTTCTTGCCGTTCACCGTCGCGCCGCTATGTTTTCGCCCCGTCCAACTAGAGGAGAGCTCCCCATGGCAATCGCGTATCGCTCGCTCGCCGCCGTCGTCACACTGCTCGCCGCACCCGCGCTCCGCGCGCAGACGCCCGCTGCTGCGCCGAAGCCCGGGCCGGAACACCAGAAGCTGGCCTACTTCGCGGGCCGCTGGAACGAAACGGCCGACATGAAGGCCAGCCCGATGGGGCCCGGGGGCAAGATGACCGTGGCCTCCAGCTGTGAGTGGTTCCCCGGGGGCTTCTATATCGTGTGCCGCGGCGACGGCACCGGTCCCATGGGGCCGACGCACGGCCTGGGGATCCTCGGCTACAGCACCGAGAGCAAGCGCTACACGTACTACGGCATCGACAATTCCGGCATGGGCGGCGGTCCCGCGTACGGCAATGTCGCGGGCGATACGTGGACCTGGGGAGATGAATCGCAGATGGGTGGGCAGACCGTGAAGGGCCGCTACACGATCAAACAAGTCTCCGCGGACAGCTACACGTGGACGTGGGAGATGTCGATGGGTGGCGGGCCGTGGGCGGTGGTGGCCACGGGCACCGATACGCGAGTGCGGTAGCGGCTCCGAAAAGTTGTCGGTCGTCGGTTATCAGTTATCGGTAAAAAGGGCGCGCCATTGCAGCGGCGCGCCCTTCGAGCGTAGTACCGCGGATGCTCACCAACTCAGCCGGCACCCCCCGCCGTTGGCGTTCACCCAGTTCTGCTGCACCAGGAAATCCTTGGTGCCGATCTGCATGTTGGCCGTGGACCCGTTGCCGGTCGTGTAGGTGGCGCCGAAGGTCCAGGCGCACTTGTCGGCGTTCTCGTTGCCGGAGTTGTCGTACCAGGCGTTCAGGTCCTCGTCCGTGTTCGTTTCCTCGGTCTCGTGCGCGAGGGTGTTGACCTCCGCGTCGGCGGCCGGGTCGTCGTTGGGCGAGCCGTTCAGAGCGTTACAGTCGAAGAAGTCGATGTCGTGCGGCATGGCGGCGTATTTCACGTCGTTGCCGTTCCAGTCGAAGTTGCCGTGGTAGGCGCAGTACACGATGCCGAACGCCCCGCCCAGGTTCACGAGGGCGTCGCTGAACACCAGGTACAGCGTGTTGGGGTCGTAGGTCAGCTTGCCGGATGTGAACCCCTCGATGATCTGGTTTTGCATCTGCAGATCGGTCACGGGCACGAGGGGCAGGGGCACGTTGTCGTTCGCCGCCCAGAATTCCGTGTAGGTCACGCTGTTCTCGATGGGCACACCGGCACCGTCGGTGTAGGTGGTGTTGATGTTGTAGTAGGGCGAGCCGCCGAGGTTGTTCAGGAAGTAGCCGATCAGCGATCCGTCGTCTGTGCCGGGGCCGCTGGTGCCCGGGGCGGGACCACCCGGGTAGATGGTGCGGCTCGACCAGTAGATCGCGGCGACCCGCTGCGCGAGGATCACCGGCCCGCCATGGTAATAGATGCCGTTGTCCTCCAGCGCGGCGCCACCCGGCAGCGGGGCGGCGCGGACGTGGCCCTTGAGCAGCATCAGGTGCTGGTGCGGGCTCGCGGTGAACGTGTTCGGCGGCGGGACCGCGGTGCGAGGACCAGAGGAGTCGGAATTACAGGCAGCGATGATGTATGCCGCCGCAGCCGTGCCGAGCACGGTGGATAGGCGCCAGAGCTTCACAGGAGTCCTCCGATAGCCATTGTGCCCCAGAGGGGCGCAACTCGGATGCCACGGAGGCTGCAGGAGGAGGGGGGAGGGCTGCGGTGGAGGGTGTGGCCTGAGCGCTGCGGGTGGGGCGGCGATACACCGGGTGCGCCGTACGCGGTGCGCGGTTAACTCGGCGCTAGCTGGCCCTCGCGCGCTTCAGTTTCGGCCGCGGCAGCGCGACGGCGGCCCGGAGTAGAACAGGTTCACATCGCGTTTTCTTGATACCGGAGTGCGCCGAGCGTACCGTTATCGTGTGACCGGAATGTTCCAGGAGTCCTATGCCGGTCACAGCGAAACTGTCCCGCAAATTCTACGAGAAGCTCGGAGACGACGTCGCCAACGAGCTGGTGGAGTGGTTCAACCTGGTGGATGCGACCTACCGATCCGACCTGAGAGAGCTGAACGAGCTCAACTTCGCGCGGTTCGACGCCAAGCTCGAGCAGCGGATTGCGGAGCTGCGCGCGGAGCTTCAGACGGAGATGCGCGCGGGGTTCGCGCGGGTTGACCAGCGGCTCGCCGAGTTCGAAACCCGGCTCACGAGGCGGCTCCTCAACTTCTGGATCGCCCAGGCGGCGACCACCGTCGGGTTGGTGTTCGTGGTGGTGAAGCTGGTGAAGGGCTGATCAACCCCGGGCTTGCGCCCGGGGTTGGTAAGGCCGCCTAGGCATACCCCTCACCTCGGTTCGCGGTGCCGTCCATGATCGGCTCGTTCGTGGAATAATCCCCGACGTCGTCGTGGTACACGATGAAGCCGGTGTTGAACGCGGCGTATTCGTCCGCGTCGTGCAGCCGGATCCCCCGCAGAGCCCCGAAGATGGATCGGTACACCGGGCCGTCCACCAATCCGCCGGTGAGCTGCAGGTGCAACTGGTCGGCGACGACCGAGTGCGGCGTCCGGGGATAATTGTCTCCCAAGCCGATGACCATGGAGACGCCCCACGGGTTGGTGCCGAACAGCCAGTCGAGCGCGGCGGTCTCGTACTCCAAGTAGGTCGAGTCGCCGGTCATGCGTCGATAGAATGCCGCCTGGGTGGCGAACGAGGCGACGAGGTTGTTCGAGCACCAGATGAACGGAACGCCGATGCGGAAGCCGTTCCGGGCGCGGCCGA
>QHTX01000135.1 GCA_003220975.1 Gemmatimonadota bacterium
CACGAAGCCGCGGTACGTGACCGTGCGCACCAGCATCAACCCCTCGCGCCGCCGCTGTCGCTCGAAGGTGACGCTGGGCTTGCCGTGCTGGACGTAGCGGCGGATGGCGCGCTCGGAGAGCTCGGTGCCCTCGATGCTCGCCCGTGGCACGCCGAAGCGGTCCGCAAAGTAGCGCAGCGTGCCGGCGACCGCCCCCCAGCTTCCGGCTACCGACCCGCGGCTCACCCGCGCTTCGCGGCCGTCCGCCGTCTCCTCGTCGATGACGAGGTCGAACGGCATGATCTTGGCGACGAGATCGGCGAACGCGGCCAGCGTCTTCTCGCCCGCGTGCGGCAGCCGCGGCGGGAGCGGCAACTCGAGCTGGCGGTACACCGAGGCCGTGCCGAGCGCGACGTCCTCGATCGCCTTCACGAGCACGCCGCGGCCCTCCGCCCAGCGATCGATCGTCTCGTGGAAGAGATGCCGCGGGAGCCCGTACACCTCGCCCAGGTAGCCGTGGTTGTTCACGGCCTCGGCGTACACGTTGTACGCCGTGAGGTGATCGCTTCCGGAGACGATCAGCCCCCGGAGATCCCGTTCTTCGCGGGTCATGCGGTGCAACGACTCGATGTTCGCGGCCACGGCCACCATCGGGACGAGCTCCGGATCCGCGTGGTACAGCAGTTCGCCCCAGGGCCGCTCCACCGGCATCGCTTCGACTTCGCGTCCGTAGCGCGTGAGCCGCCCCTGCTCGACGAGACCACGCTCGCTGAGAAGCCGAACCGCCTCGCGATAGGCCCGGCGGTCGAGCGGCACGGGCAGCTCCAGATCGGCCGCGTCGACTCCCAGGGCCGCGCACGTGATCGCCACCCGTTCGGCATCTCCCGCGAGCTGGAACTCCGGGCCCGTCGGCCGGAGCTCGTCGAAGGCGAGGTCGCGGTCGCTCAGGATGAAGACCTCGCCGCCCTCCACGCGCCCGTGCACGCGCCCCGCCATCTGCAGCAGCTCGTTCGCCCCCAGGTACAGCCGGGTCAGCACGTTGCGCCCGCGCTCCACCACGTTGGCGTACCGGGCGTCGTAGATCACGACCGTGTCGAGGCCGCGGATGTTCAACGCCGATTGGCCGGCGGCCGTCATGGCGAGGAGAAAGGGTCGCTTCACGAGCCCGTCCAGGAACGGACGGATCACGCGGATCGGCTCGCCGCCGTGGTAGAACGCCGTGGACAGCGCCTGCCAGCGGTCGCCCAGCTCGCCCGCGATCAGCTCCACCTCGGCGCGCGTGGGGACGAATACCGCGACGCCGCGCCGCTCCCGCATCGCCCGCCGGATGAAGCGGTCGTCCAGGAACTCGAGCGGCTGCTGCGGCAGGACCCGCACGGCGGCCGCCTTCGCGGGATCGAAGGCCCTGGTCTCGAGCACTTCGACCGATCCGAGGTAGCGCGCGTAGAAGGTGGGGTCGACGGTCGCCGACAGCCAGATGAAGCGGCAGCGCGCCCGCTTGCCCAGCGCGAGGCACAGTTCCAGCTCCGCCGACGTCTGGTGGATCTCGTCCACCACGAGCGTGTCGCGCGCGGTGATGAGGTCGTCCTCGAACCAGCGGCGCGCGATGCCCGTCGTCACGATCACGACGTTCCAGGTGGGCGTCTCGGGCGTCGCCTCGCGCTCGCGATTCACGACGCCGACCTTGAGCGGCGCCGCGAGGATCGTCTCGGCGATGGATCGGATCGCGAGCGTCTTTCCGGTCCCCGTCCCCGCCACGATCCCGAACCCGCGCCCGGAGGCCGCGAGCCGCCGGATGTCCGCTCCGTGCTCCCGCGCGAGCAGGGTGTCGATGTGGAGGCCCATCGCGAGCTCGATCGTCTCGCAGGCCGCGCGCGTGGGGGCGATCACGAGGACGCGCCCCGTGGCGGGCTCGGCGGCGAGAAAGGCGGTCGGATCGGGGGGAAGAAAGTGGTCGCGGGAAATTCGCACGGTCGCAATATAGACGGGCGACCCACGGCCGCGACGCTCAAGTAGAGAAAGCGGCAGGCGTGCGTGCCCGCCTCCCGCTTCACCACCGTACCTGCGGCCCTGCCTAGGGCGTCAGGCGCCGCATCCGGAAGATCCCTTGCACGCCACAATCCGGCGGAACGGCGGCATCTCGATCATTCGTCGTCGTAATCCCAGTGGTAGCGGCGGTGATAACGACCCGCGTACACGCGCCGCACCACGACGAAGGGGCGGCGGTAGCGATAGCGGTAGCGATAGAAGTACGGCCGCGGCGCGGGATAATACGCGAAGGGCCGGCCAACCACGACCACTCCCGACAGGAACGGCCGCGGCACGCCAAGCCCTACAGCCACACTGATCGGCGTTTGCGCCGCGGTGGGCGTCGGCCGGGCTGCCGCGAGTGCGAGCCCCAGCGCCAAGGACAAGACGGTGCGTTGAGCGGTGCCAGGCGTCTAACGACGGTCGTCGCGGAGACTTAGGCCCTGCGGGGCGGGCGCGCGGGGAGACCGCGAGTGTCACCCCCGACGGTCAGCCGCTGGCTTGCTTGATCAACCGCACCACTTCCCCCGGCTCGGCGTGGCGTCCGAGGCTCTTCTTGGAGAAGATGCGGCGTCCGTCCACCTCGACTTCGAACACGCCGCCGGACGATTGAATCAGCTTCACGTCGGCGTGCGGATAGGTCTTCCGGATTTCGGCCGCCAGACCGGCGGCCCTGGGCTCGTAATTTCAGACGACGCAGTATTCGATGGTGACACGCATGGGCTAAACGATAGTCGCGCTTGACACGCCGCGCCAAGGGGCCGACTTTGCGCGAATCCGCATGAGTTCCCTGTCCCGCCTCAAGACGTCGCCGGGTTTGCTGGTGCGGGCGCTCGTGTCGCTGGGCGCGGTGGCCGCGATCGGTGGAGCGGTCGCGGCATACACTTCCGGGCGGACGCCGCTGGTCGCGGACATGACGGCGCAGGTCCTCGCCCTCGTCGTGATCGGGGCGCTGGCGCGGCGCTACGGGATTCCCCTTCCCGGCAACGGGTTCGCCTCGTACATCCTGGGCGTCGTGGCCTACGCCGTCCTCGACCATGGCTGGCCGTTCGCGCTCCTGGTCGCGCCGCTCGCGATGTTGGTCGGGGACCTGGGGTTGCGCCGCCTGCCGGCCGCTGCGGCCCTTGGCGACGCGGCGCACCTCACGGCCGGGAGCGCCGTGGCCGGTCTCGTGTACCAGCGGCTGGGCGGCGTCGTGGGGACGGGCGCCCTCGCCGCGGCGAATCTCGCCCCGCTGGCAGTTTTCCTGGCGGTGCTGCCGGCGACCGTCAACGCGACGTATTACCTCGAGCTTGCGTTGGGCCGTTCGCTGGCCTGGGTCGACGCGCGGCTCACCGCGCGCTGGGAGACGATCGTGTACGCCTGCTCCGCCGGGCTCGCCCTCGTGTGGCTCTGGCTGACGCACGCGGGGCTCGAAGCCGGCGACGCGCTTGCCGTGGGAGGCGTGCTGGCGATCACGACGATGGTGAGCGCCTCGGTGATCCGCCGCGCGGTGCGGGCGGACGAGCTGACGCTGGTCCAGAGCCTGTCGCAGGCGATCGCGGCGGACATCAGCCTGGCCAAGAGCTTCCCCCGTATTCAGCAGCTCGCACGGCGGCTCGTGCCCTGGGAGCAGATGGGGTTCGCGCGCTACGACGCCCGCACGAATGAGATGGAACTGATCGCGGACACCGCGGCCGGCGGGGGAGGGGGAGAGGGGGGGCGGTCGCCGTTCCGGTTCGACGCGAACGCAGGGCTCACGGGCGAGGCCGTCCGGCGGCGCCGGCCGGTCGTGGCGCACGCGCTGTCGCGCGAGCAGGTGGTCCTGCCGGCGCCGGAACAGCCCGGCTCCGAGGTGCTGGTGCCGCTGTATCACGCGGGCCAGCTCGTCGGCCTGTGGAGCGTGCGCCACTCCGATCCGACGCTGTACCGCGACTCGGATGGCGACATGCTCGCGCTGGTCGCGCCACAACTCGCGCTCATGTTGGCGATCGAGGGGTCGGTCCAGCCGGTGGTGGGCGCCTCGGACCGCACCAGCGCGTACATGCAGACGCTCAGTGCGACGACCGAGCAGATTCGCGCGTCAAGTGAAGAGGTCGCCGCGGCGGCGCGGCGCGCCAACCAGGGCGCCGCCCAGGCCGCGAGCCTCGTGGGGGCACTGGAGCGGCAGTCCGGCCAGCTCAAACAGCACGCCCGGGAGGTCGCCGCCGCGGGCGACGAGACGCGCGCCGCCGGGGCCGAGATGGAGAAGACGACGGAAAAGGTCCGCCAGGCGACTCAGGCTGCCGTGCGCCGCCTCGCCGACCTCGGCGCCACCACCGAGGAGAGCGCGCGCGAAGTGCGCCGGTTGCGCGACGTCGCCGAGCAGGTCGAGAAGTTCTCGGAGACCATCGGCCTCATCGCGAATCAGACCAACCTGCTGGCCCTGAACGCCACGATCGAGGCGGCGCGCGCGGGCGTGCACGGCCGCGGCTTCGCGGTCGTGGCCGACGAGGTTCACAAGCTCGCCGAGGAGAGCGGGCGTGAGGCGCGCAACGTGGGCAAATCGGCCCAGGACACGCGCCGCGCCCTGGACCGCGCGGCCGCGCTGCTCGAGCGCGTCCGCAGCGACCTGGCGGAAGTGGCGCAGGGCTCGACCGGCTGGCTCGAGGACCTGAGCCGCATCGCGGCGGCGGCGGCCGGCACGGCCCGTGCCGGCAAGCGCGTCGCCGAGCTGGCCCACGGCATCGCCGATCAAGCGGGCACGATCGGCGGGGCGCTGGGGCAGGCGAAGGCGGGCGCCCAAACCTCCACCCAAGAGGCGGAGGCCGTCGCGGCCGCGGCGGCGGAGCAGCGCAAGGCGATCGAAGGGCTCGCCCGGGGCGCCGCCGAGCTGGCGTCGCTGGCCGACCATCTCGCCCGCGCCGTCCGCTTCGTGCGAGGCGACAACGGCCGGTAACAAGCTCACGCCCGTGCTCGCGGCCGCGCTGGTCGCGTGCGCGGGTGAGTCCAGCGGGCCGCCGCCCCCGGCCTCCCCCAGGATCGATTACGTGGACGGCGCGCTCGAGCCGATCCTCGAGCGCGGCCGGGCCGTGGTGATCGAGGGCCTCGGCTTCGGCGCCGTTCAGGGCGGCGGCGCCGTCACGTTCGCGCGCGCCGGCGGGGGGGCGGACGTGACGGCGCCGGTCGCCTCCCCCGCCGACTGGAGCGACCAGGTCGTGCGCACCACCGTCCCGGACAGCGCCGTCTCGGGAACGCTCGCGCTGACGACGGCCGGTGGCCGACGGCTCACGGCGACCGTCCACGTGCTGCCGCACGTCGTGTTCAGCCCCGACACGCTGCACTGGGATTCCCTGGGCACGTTCCCGCGGGCCCCGGTGGGGGTCGCGCTCGCCGCGGCGGAGATCCCCTCCGGCAGCGGCGTGGCCACGACGCTCTACGCTGCAGGCGGCGCGGAGCAGATCAGCGGCGCGCTCGTCCCCGACAGCGGCGTGTACGTGGCGCGCGCGCAAGCGGCCGGCCTGGTCGGCCCCTGGGTCCGCCAGCACGACGCCGCGGACTTCACGTCGCGCGTCCTCCCCGCCCCGCGGGCGTTCGCGGCGGCCGCCGTCGCCACGCGCTACAACTCCCGCTTCGCGGGCAGCGGGCTCTACGTGATCGGCGGCATCGACGGCGCCGGCCGCGCGCAGGCATCCGTGTTCGCCGCCGACGTCACGGCCGACAGCGTTGTCGGGCGCCTCACGCCCATCGAGCCGCTGCCGGCCCCCGTCGCGGGTGCGCTCGCCGTGGTGACGCGCGGCCGGATTTACGTGATCGGCGGCACGGATTCGGTGGGGCGACCCCGGCAGAATGTCTTCGTGGGACGGATCGGGCTGGAGGGGCACATCGACGGCTGGTACGTGCAGCCGCTGCTGCCCACCCCACGCGCCTACGGGGGCGCCGTGGTGCGCGATGAGCGCGCGGTCGCGTTCGGGGGCGTGGCGGACAGCGTCCCGCCGGGCGGCGGGCTCGATTCCGGGACGGCGCGGCTCGCGTCGAGCGACACCGCCGCCGTGAGCCTCGTGTCGGGATTCTTCACGAGCGCGTGGGCGCCGGGGGCGACGCTCCTCTCCACGGGCCGATCGCAGTTCGCGACGCTCGACCTCCGCGACGTGGTGCTCGTCGTGGGCGGCGTGTACGCGGGGGCGGCGACGAACAGCGCGGAGACCATCGCTGCGACCGCGGTCGGTGACTCGCTCGGGCCCTTCAGCGGACCCGTGGGGCTCGCGACGCGGAGCATCGCGTTCCAGAACGGCGGTACGCTGATCGGCCCGAGTGGCGTCACCTGGCGGGAGGCGGACGGGTCGCGTCGCGGGCTGGTGCTCGGCGGCATCGACCTGAGCACGGGATTGAGGAAAGCGGGCGTCTGGGGTTTCTAAGCCGGGGCAGAGTTATTACCGTAGGGCCACGCCCCGAAGTGAGGAGTCGCCCCATGCGGACACTCGTCGTCGCGGGACTGGCGGTCGCGTGCGGAGCGGCGCGCCTGGGCGCGCAACAGCGCGCGCATCAGTTCGAGCTCGGCGCGTTCGGCTCGTTCACGCGCTATGACCGGGCGTTCAATCTCGACAACCAGATCGGCGGCGGGGCCCGCCTCGGCTACTTCTTCAACGACGTCGTCAGCACGGAGCTCGACGCGGGCTATCAGAATCCGAGCCCGAAGGCCGGGGGGGGATCGCCAACGCTGGCCCTCGGCAGCGCGAGTCTGGTCCTGAACTTCGGCGGCACGCGCAACGTCTTCTACCTGCTCAGCGGCTACTCGCGGCTCGACTTCGAGAAGAACGCGCCCTACCGCTTCACCGACAACGCGGTCCATGGCGCCCTGGGCGACCGGGTGTTCCTCGGCGACGATGCCGCGCTGCGCTTCGAAGTGCGCGCCATCTACGCCCCCAGTACCGAGTTCGCCAGCGGAGACTGGGCCGGCCACGTCGTCGGCTCGCTCGGCCTGTCGCTCTTCATGGGGGGCGGGCCGCCGCCCGACTTGGACCACGACGGCGTCCCCGACAAGCGGGACGCCTGTCCCAACACGCCGCGCGGGGCCACCGTCGACCCGCGCGGCTGCCCGTCCGACGCCGACCACGACGGGGTGTACGACGGCCTCGACCAGTGCCCCAACACCCCGGCCGGCGCCACGGTGGATAGCAAAGGCTGCGCGCTCGACTCGGATGGCGACGGCGTGCCCGACGGGATCGATCAGTGCGGCAACACGCCCCCCGGCGCCCACGTGGACGCAAAGGGGTGCCCCGTGGACTCGGACGCAGACGGCGTCGCGGACGGGATCGACCAGTGCCCCAACACGCCGCCCGGCGCCACCGTGGATGCGAAAGGCTGCCCCCTGGACTCGGACGGCGATGGCGTGCCCGACGGCATCGACAAGTGCCCCAATACGCCGCCCGGGACGGAAGTGGACAGCGTCGGCTGCCAGCGCTTCAAGGATTCGGACGGTGACGGCGTGGACGACACCAAGGACAAGTGCCCCGGCACCGCGCCCGGCACCAAGGTCGACGCGGCGGGCTGCCCGATCCTGTTCACGCCGGAGCGCACCCCGGTGATCCTGCGCGGCGTCACCTTCGAGACCGGGAAGTCGGCGCTGAAGCCCGAGTCCAACACGGTGCTCGACATCGTCGCGCAATCGCTGATCGCGAATCCGGACATCCGTATCGAGATCGCGGGGTACACGGACAATACCGGCTCTTCCGCGACCAACCTGCGACTCTCGCAGGCCCGAGCCGCCGCGGTGCAGGCCTATCTCGCGAGCCAGGGCGTCGCGCCGGGCCGCATGACCGCGAAGGGATACGGTGCGAGCTCTCCGATCGCGGCGAACACGACGGCCGCGGGCCGCGCCCAGAACCGCCGCGTCGAGCTGCACCAGTTGCCGTGAGGCCAGGCGCTAGAGGAGCCGACATGAGAAGGATGGCGTTGCTGTTCGCTTCGCTCGTGCTGGGGGGTGGCGCCGGCGGTGTCGCGGCCCAGCACCGCGGTCAGTTCGAGGTCGGCGCGTTCGGCGCCTACACGCGCTACGACCCGGCCTTCGCCCTCAGCAACAAGGCCGGGGGCGGGGTACGGCTCGGCTACCTGATCGCCGACGTGATCGGCATCGAGGGCGACGTCGTGTTCCAGCCGGAGTACAGCGTGGTGAGCGGGGGCGCGACCACGACGCTCGAGCCGCTCATCGGCAGCGCCTCCCTGGTGTTCAACGTGGTGCACGCCGACCGGCTGATGGTGTACGCCCTGGGCGGCTACTCGTTGCTCGACTTCGGCACGCGGGCACCCTACAAGTTCACGGACAACGCGGCCCACGGCGGAGCCGGCGTCCGGCTGTTCCTCTCCAACCGCATCGCGCTGCGGGTCGAAGGTCGCTTCATTTACACGCCCAGCACTCAGTCCACCTTCGGCCCCACGAACCCGAGACACTACGTCGGGACCGCGGGACTATCGGTGTTCCACCTCGGGGGCGGGGGCGGGGGCCCGGCGAAGGACTCGGATGGGGACGGTGTCCCCGACAACAAGGATGCCTGCCCCAACACGCCGCTCGGCGCCCACGTGGACGCGAAGGGCTGCCCCATCGATTCAGACTCGGACGGCGTCCCCGACGGGATCGATCAATGCCCCAACACCCCGGCCGGCGCCACCGTCGACGCCAAGGGCTGCCCCGCCGACTCGGACGGCGATGGCGTCCCTGACGGGATCGATCAGTGCCCCAACACCCCGGCCGGCGCCACCGTCGACGCCAAGGGCTGCCCCACCGACTCGGATGGCGATGGCGTCCCTGACGGGATCGATCAGTGTCCCAACACCCCGCCCGGCGCCACCGTCGACGCGAAAGGGTGCCCGGCCGACTCGGACGGCGACGGCGTGCCGGACGGCCTGGACAAGTGCCCGAACACTCCCCAGGGCGCGGTCGTGGACGCCAGCGGCTGCCCGCTCGACTCCGATCTCGACGGCGTGCCGGACGGCATCGACAAGTGCCCCAACACGCCACCCGGATCCAAGGTCGACGCGACCGGGTGCCCGCTGCCCGCCGAGGCCGTACAGGCGGCGCCACAGCCCGCGCCGGCGCCGGCCGCGCCCGCCGCGCCCGCCGCGCCGCCCAAGTGCCCGCCCGCCCCGCCGGGAGCCCCGGTGGACGCCAACGGCTGCCTCATCCTGTTCGCGCCCGAGTCGGTGCGGGCGGCGGTGCCGGGAGCGCCGCCGCGGCCGACGCTGGTGCTGCGCGGCGTCAACTTCGAGACCAGCCGGTCGGCGTTGACGCGCGACTCGTACGTGGTGCTCGACGCGGTCGCGGCATCGTTGCTCGCGAATCCGGACATCCGGATCGAGATCGCGGGCTACACCGACAGCACCGGCACGAAGTTCGGGAACATGCGGCTGTCGCAGGGGCGCGCCGCGCGGGTGCGCGCATACCTCGCGAGCAAGGGCGTACTGCCCGCGCGCATGGTCGCCAAGGGCTACGGCGCCACGGGCTACATCGCTCCCAACGCGACCGCGGCGGGACGCGCGCAGAACCGGCGGGTGGAGCTGCACAAGCTTCCGTAAGCAGTAAGCCGGACGGACGGCAGGACGACCAACGGCTAGACGCGCAGACGCACAGCGGGGTTTCTGTTCACCGCGGCGCGTCTGTGCGTCTCGCCGTGGCAGGTCCCGGCCCTATTCATGGCTGCTCCCGACCAGGTATTTTTCACGGCCGCTCACTCCGCGAGTCGCTCGATGAAGCTCCGCTGGCTCCTGCTGCAGTTCCTGGCCGCTCCCCTGACCGCCCAGGTTGCTCCCCGCCCCTTCCAGGCCACCGACTACTACCGCCTCACATTCGTCGGCGAGCCGCGGCTCGCGCCGGACGCGCGGCGCGTGGCGTTCACGGTCACGACCGCGGTCGAAGACAAGGACCGGCGCCACAGCGAGATCTGGATGGCGGCCACCGACGGCTCGGCGCCTGCATTCCGCTACACCAGCCCCGCCACCGAGGCGTCGAGCCCGGTGTGGTCGGCCGACGGGACGCTGCTGGCGTTCGCCAGCAAGCGCGAGGGGTTCGACGACGACGTGTGGTTCCTCCGCACCGGGACGCCGGGCGGCGAAGCGTTCCAGATCCGCGGCGTGCACGCGCTGCCGCTGTTCTCGCCGGACGGGAAATCGCTGTTGTACGGCTGGCGTGGCGCGGAGCCCGACAGTCTGAAGCAGCAGGCCTGGCGCAGCCGCGTCTCGCCCCTCGCCATCACACGCGGGCCTGACGTGAAGCGGTTTGACGGGCGAGTGTACACCTCGCTGCCGCTCGTCGAGGACGAGCGCGGCCTCGTGGCGCCCCGCGAGACACGACGCCCGCGGCATCTCTACCTCGTGCCGCCGTCCGGCGGCGAGCCGAGGCAGCTCACCGACGGCGACCTGAGCCAGATCGACCCCGCCTGGTCCCCCGACGGCCGCGCGGTCGCCTTCGTCCAAGACTCGACCGAGACCCAGGAGGTGCGCGCGCAGGTCCGGCCGCAGCTCTATGTGCTCGCGATCGCGGACGGCACGATCCGCAGGATCGCCACGCCGTATGCCGAGAGTCACGACCCCGCCTGGTCGCCCGACGGCAAAGCCGTCGCCTTCATTTGCTCGAAGGGGCGCGGCGAGGAAAACGACGTCTGCGTGGTCCCTGAGACCGGCGGCGCGACGCGCAACTTGACGGCCGCGTGGGGCCTCGATCCACAAGACCCGTTGTGGGCGCCGGACGGCCGGACGCTCTACTTCGCCGCCGAGACGCGCGGCAACATCCACCTGTTCGCCGTTGCCGCCGCCGGTGGCCCCGTGCGCCAAGTGACGACGGGGGAACGCCAGCTGGGGGGCTTCGGGCTGAGCCGCGATGGCCGCTCGCTGGCGTACACGGCGAGTGACGTCACGCATCCCGCGGAGCTCTACGTCGCGCCGCTGACCTCCGGCGGCGCGGGCGCCGATCGTCGGCTCACCACGTTCAACGACTCGCTCGTCGCCGGGCTCGCGACGATCCCGGCGGACTCGTTCTGGTTCCCGAGCGTCGGCGGCCTGCGCGTCGAGGCGTTCCTGATGCGTCCCTACGGCTACCGCGCGGGGAAGAGCTATCCGCTGATCCTGTACGTGCACGGCGGACCGCACTGGAACTACGGCAACGTCTTCTTCCCCGAGATGCAAGTGCTCGCCGGGCAGGGATACTGGGTCTTGCTCGTCAACCCACGCGGCTCCACCGGATACGGACACGAGTTCACCTTCGCCTCGCGCGGGCGCTGGGGCATGGAGGACTATCAGGACTTGATGAAGGCGGTGGACGTC
>QHTX01000136.1:0-11787 GCA_003220975.1 Gemmatimonadota bacterium
CTGATGATGTCGCTCGCCCACAAGTGGGTGAGCAACCTGTTCGGCGCGTTCTATTTTATGGGCAGCTTCCTCGCCGCGCTCATGGCGCTCGCCGTCATCGCGATCGCCGTGCGGCGGCGGATGGGGCTCGCATCCCTGATCTCGTCGAAGCAGCTCCACGACCTCGGCAAGCTGTCCTTCGGGTTCACAGTGTTCTGGGCCTACCTGATGTGGGCGCAATACCTCGTCATCTGGTACGGCAACCTGCCGGAAGAGACCTACTTCATCTTCTACCGGCTGATCGGTCCGTGGAAGCCGATCGGCGTCGCGGTATTCCTGATGGTATTCGTGATTCCCTTCGTCGGCCTGCTCGGCGTGAAGCCCAAGCAGCACCCGCCCACGTTCCTGCTCTTCGCCCTCGTGAGCCTGACCGGGATCTGGCTCGAGCGCTACCTCGAGATCGTGCCGTCCATCAACGGGGGAGCCGGGCCCGCGCTCGGCCTCCCGGAGCTCGGCGTCACGGCGCTATTCGGCGGGTTGTTCCTCCTGTCCCTCGGTTGGTTCGCCGCCCGCTACCCGATGCTGTCGCCGCGTCTCGCCGCGGACACGCTGGAGCGCGAGCACCACTAAATCCCTCACCGTTTCCTGACACTTCCCGCACGCGCCTCGGCACCCGGTCGAGGCGCTTTTGACGTTGTGAGGGTACTTGTCACGACACGCTCATTCAGGGGGTCTCATGCGACGGTTCGCAGGTCTACTCGGGACGGTGTTGCTGCTGTCCTGCAACAATGCAACGTACGGCGGCGGTGGAGGAGGCGGGGGCTGCACACCGACGGCCACGAAGGTCTGTATGGTTGGAAAATCGTTCAGCCCCACGAACCTCACGATCTCGACCGGTACTGCGGTATCCTGGGACAACGGAAGCACCCTCACGCACACCGTAACGAGCTCATCGAGTTCGACAGAAGCTTTCAATAGCGGCAATGTCGCCCCGGCCGGGACCTACAGCCACACCTTCGCAGTCGCAGGCACCTTCCACTACTTCTGCCAGTACCACGGCGCCGACGGGAACCCTCCGACCGGCATGGCTGGCACGATCACCGTGCAGTAGCGGCCAGCGGCGCTAGGGCCGGAGCGGCTGGAGCCGGCGCCGCAGCGCAACCAGTGAATCGGCGGGCACGGGGCCCCGGACGTCCAGGAAGAGCCCCGCGTCCGCGTGGTCCGTGGCAGCGGCGCGTGCCGGCGCCGCCGCTGGCTTGGCCTTGCGGGCCGCTGGAGCAAGGGAGTCGGGCTGTGCCGCTCCGGCGACGACCACCTCTGCCAGCATGAGCTGGCTCGGCCGTCCGTTGATCACCGCGATCGCCGTGCTCGAATCGAGCGGCTGCTCGACGACTACCACGGCGGCATAGCCGATCATGCGCGCCCGGTGGACGCTCCGGATCGGCAGGTCGGGAACGACGCGCGGATCCGCACCGAGCAGCACGCGGGCGCTATCGACGGTAAGGGGCGGACCGGTCAGGGCGTAGCTTCGAGCATCGAGGAGGCCCGTGGGAGGCGCCGGCGCGGCGGCGGGCGCCATTGCCCGGTCCCGCTCCCGCGGCGCGACCGCGGCGTTATCGCGTACCCGGAGCGCGGCCGGGGGCCGCGCCGGCACCGACGCCGGGCGTTTCGACGGCGCGATGGTTTCGGAGGCGGCGAGGTCGCCGGTGCGCTTCTCGGCCGGCGGCTCGCGTCTCAAGGTTCCCGAGCCGAGGTACAGCCCCGCGCCGAGCGCGAGCACGACGGTCGCGGCCCAGGCGAGCGGTAGCCGCACTTGCCACCACAGACGTCCCGGCGCCTTCGCGTCGCCGGGACGGAACGGCGGCAGCGCTCGGTCAGGTGGCGCGGCTCGGCCGAGCAGCTCGTCGGCCCGTCCGATTAGCGCGCGCTCCTCTTCCAGGCGAGTACGGCAGTCCGGGCACTGTGCGAGATGCGCGTCGACGCCCCGGGCCTCATCCGGTGGCAGCTCGCCGTCCAAGTAGGCGTGCAGCGTGCCGTCATCCACGTGCGACATGTTCACCCTTCTTTCCCGCCTCGTACGCGTCCACGAGCCGCCGGCGCGCGCGGGCGAGCGTCGTACCGACCGCGCCGCGCGCCAGCCCGGTCTGGGCGGCGATCTCCTCGTAAGAGAGCCCCGAATCCCACAGCAGCAGGACCTCGCGATCACGCGGCGTCAGCTGCTCGAGCGCGGCGCGGACTTGCGACCGCTCGCCCTCCGCGTGCAGCGCTTCGTCCACCGCCGGCGTGCTGTCCTGCGGCTCGGCCCCGAGCAGCGTCAGGTGACGCCGCTCGCGCGCCCAGCGTCGAGCATCGTCTCGCGCCATGTTCGCCGCCACGACGAAGAGCCACCCCCGGGCGTTCTCCGGCTTGTGTACCAGTGCTCGGGCGAACGCCTCCTGCGCCAGGTCCTCCGCGCGCTCGACGTCCCACACCTTGCGGTACACGAACCGCACGAGCGCGCGGTAGGTGGTCCGGTACACGTCCGCCAGATCGTCGGGCACGGACGTCAACGCGGAACGCGGAAGTCGGAACGCGGAACAGCAAGGCCTGCCTCCGCGGAGTTCGTCGTGTTGTTCCGCGTTTCGCGTTCCGCGTTCCGCCTTCGGTTCATCCCCGAAACTCCCGCACCAGCCGCTCCAAGTCGCCGTCCGCCCACGCCGTCTTACCGCCGGATTCAATCTTGATGCTGACGCGCCGTCCGGCCACCAGCACTGCCGGCGCCAACGCCGCCGGTTTGACGAGCTCGGGGAGCGCGCGCAGCAGGGCGAAGTAGGCGTCGCTGAATGGCGCCACCCGCACGACGCGCAGCGAGTCGCCGTGGCGCGTGTCTGTCCATACGCTGTCGCGCAGCACGAACAGGCGAGCGCCGACGCGCTGGGTGGCGCCCGGGCGAGCAGCCGGTGCGGCGACGCTGGAGTCGACCTCGACCACGACCTCCGACTGCATGAGCTTCGAATCGCGCTCCGCGCGCCGCACCGCCCGGTCGCCCGTCTGGTCGCGGGGCGCCGCCGTGACGGTCACCGCGCCGAGGGGGACGGGCATGCGTCCGAACGCCACCGTCGGCGGCTCCTGCACCAGGTACGAGGTGTAGTCGGTGAGGATCCCGTAGCGCAGCGCCAGCCGCTTCAGCTCGCTCAGGATCTCCGGATTCGGGCCGTGCAGCCGGATGTCGCGCGACAGCGCGCCCGCCTTGCGGGCGGCCCAGAGCTGCTGGATGTACCCGCGGGCGCCGGCGTCGGCGCCGAAGGAGGCGTCCGTCGTAAACCGCTCCTCATGGCCGCCTCTCCGTCCCGTGATCGTCACGGACCGCTCTCCACCTCCGGCGCCGCGGTACCGCCCGAACACCACGAGCTCGTCGTCGGCGAACAGGTCGGGGAGTCCTTGTGGCTGCAAATCGTACAGCTCGACGCCGTCGGCGCGGAGCGCCAGGTCAGTGAGCACGGGCGACGAGATCTTCGCCGCCAGGGCGCCCACGGCCTGCTCGATGTCGCCGCCGGGCCGGATGTACTCGGCGACACCGCGGGCGCGCTCTGTGAGCCGCTCGAGCACGTACGTGTTGACGTCATACCCGACACCGAACGCAAAGACCCGAAACGCGCCACGGCCGCGGTCTGCCTGGTCGGCGATGCGCTCGGGATCGGTCTCACCCACCGTCGGCATCCCGTCGGTCAAGAAGACCACGACGCCGAGCGCGCCTTCGGCGGGGGACGTCGCGAATGCCTCCGCCAGCGCCCCGGCGATGTTCGTGCCGCCCTCGGCCGAGATCGTCCGGACCCACTGTTGCGCGTCGCGGACGTGCTCGGTCGACCCCTCTGTCCACGCGGGCGCGTACCGCCGCACATCGCTGCTGAAGGTGATCAGCCGGAACCGGTCCCCTGCGCGCAACGTGCCGAGCAGCTGCACCAGCGCCGCCTTGGCCTGGTCGAGCTTCTCCCCGGACATCGAGCCCGACACGTCGAGCACGGCGACGACATCGCGATGCAGCGTCACCGTCTGCGCCGCCCGGCCGGGCGCGAGCAGCAACATGAAGTAGCCGTCCTCGCCGGCCGGCTGGTCGCCCACGAGCGACATCCCCAGGAGGCCGCGAGCCAGCGGCAGGAACACCTCGAGATCGCCGCCCGCCGCCGTGTCGGGGAGCGTCAGCTCGAGCCGGTCGCCGCTGCGGTTGAGGGTGAGTCGGTGCGTGGGCGAGTAGGGATCGCCGAAGCGCGCGGCGCTGTCGACCTGGAGCCGGAAGCCGTGTGATTGAGCAACGGCCGCCCCTCCCCCCGCCCCCGCAGCGTAGCGGAAGCGCCAGGCGTCGCCTACGCGGTCGAGCAGCTGCGTGTAGCGCAGCGTGATCTTGCGGGTCTCGCCCGGAGCGATCGGAAACACACGCGCGCGGAGGAGCCCGTGGCCGGCGAGCTCGATCAGTGCCGGGTCGCGCTTGCGGCGGACGATGTCTTCGTAGATCGCCCGCGCCTGCGCGGCATCCATGGGCTCGCCTTTCAGCTCGCGGTCACCTTGCCAGAGCGAGAAGTCGCTGAACACGGCCTCGCCGGGCAGCGGATAGAGGTAGCTCGCCTCGTCGAGGAGCATCCCGCCGTTCCTGAACCATTCCTCGACCGTCACGCGGGCCACGCGCCCCGTCACCGCGACCTGGACCGCGCTCCGTACCTTCTCGATCGCTCCCCGGGGCAGGGGACGGATCGGCTCGATCCACCCCTGCGTGGCCGCGCGCGAGAGGGGCATGATGAGCAAGGCGAGCGGTACCGCCAGGTGACGCTCGAACGACCGCATAGCACGCATTCCTGTGAGGGACGCCAGGAGAGACGCTCCATGGGGGGGAAGTTGCACATGCCGGGCATACGACGACGCCGGAAGGGGTTGCGGCGAGGGCGCGCACGTGCCCATCTTGGGTGCGCCGCAGCGCCACCACCGGCCGTAAGGGTCCGCGCCCTACTGGATGGGAATCGTGCCGCGCTACACTTACCGCCGCCTCACCCGGCTGCCGACGTCAGCGGACGAGCTTGGTCGCCACACCGTTCTCAACCTCCCCGGCATGCTCGCGGGGCTGAGCTTCGAGCACACGGTCATGGAGCCCGGCGCGGCCGTGCCGATCTCGGTCGACGACGAGGCGGGCATCCTCATCTTCACGCTCTCGGGCCGCGGCGTCATGCTGCTCGATGGCGACCGCATCGAGGTCGGGGCGAACGACGTGGTGCACATTCCGCCGGGCGTGTCGTACGGGATGCAAACACTCGGCGGCACCGACTGGATCTACGTCGTGCTGCAGGCGCCGGTCGAGTGAGGCGTCATCCGTCATCCGTCATCCGTTCTCCGTGGTCCGCAGATGCGGTTACGGATGACGGAAGACGGACAACGGATGACGTTTAGCCCACCGCACATTGATTTGGGCCGAACTCGAGTGCCTCCGCCTCCGCCTCCGAGATCTCAGCCAGACCGAGATTGGCGAGTTTGATGCTGCGGTAACTCTCAGGAGGGGTCGCGGTGTGGTCGGCCACCCACACAAGGAACGCGCGCTCCTCCTGCAGGGCTGCCGCTTCGTTGGTCGCCGCGATGACGTCGAAGCGCGCGGCGACGCTGCGATCGGCCCGACGCTCCCATTCGCCAGCGTAGTGTGCCGGCAGCACCACCAGGTCGCCGGGCCACTCGTGCCGGGCGCGCTCGAGACTGCGCCACAGCAGGCGCGCCCACGCGTCGCGCCGCCCGCCCAGGTCGGGCCGGCCCACCGACCGGACGAACAGAAAGTCGCCGGTGAGCGCGAGCGTGCCGTCGGCGAGGAGCGCCACGCTGCCGAGGGTGTGCCCCGGGACGTGCGCGACCCGCAGCGCCGCTCGTCCGAACGCTATCGTGTCGCCGTCGGTCATGGGCTGGTAGGCGAGGCGCCCCGGCGCGTCGTCGTACGGCGAGCGGGCGTCGTCCGGATGCAGGAAGTAGGGCACCTGCCAGCGGACCGCGGCCGCGGGGGCGCCGCTCAGGTAATCGGCGTGGATGTGCGTGTCGATCACGGCGGCGGGTGTCGCGTCGAGTTCCGCGAGCAGCGCGTCGTAGCGGTCGAGATGGCGCCCGGGATCGACCACCACGGCGTCGCCGTCGCTCACCAGCACGTAGGACAGTGCGCCCTTGCCGACGCGGTCGAGCTGCAGCACGTGGTGCAGCGCGGCGGTGGGGGCGAGGCGGCGGACCAGATAGACGGTCTCCCACGCGGCCATGCCGCCCGTCACCGAGTACGCCTCGAAGCCGCGCTCGCGCAGGAAGCGGGTCGCCCGCTGGCTCGAGTTGCCGTGGCCGCAGATCACCGCGACGGGCGCCGTCCGTTCGAGGCCGAGCGGCGCGAGGCTCGGCAAGCGGTACATCTCGGACGCCGCGAGCGCGCGGAAGTCGAGCGTCGCGCCGAAAGCGACTCGTCCCTGCGCCACGCGCTCCGGGCTGCGGATGTCGAGCACCTGCACGTGCTCGCCGCCGTCGAGCCGCTGCGCGAGGTCGGCCGCGGGCATCTGCGGCAGTTCGGTGTCCGGCATGGGATCAGTGTTACCGGGCGCGTGCAAAAGCGCAACGGCGGGCGGGGTTCACAGGTCTCCCGTTTTTCAAACGTGGGGGTATATTGTGAACGCGTTCACAAGGTTATCCAGCCATAGTCTCGGAGGAGATCAGCAATGCGGTTGACCCTGCTCACCACCCTCGTCGCGTTCGGTGCCGTCGCGTGCGGCGGCGAGAAGAAGGCTGACGCATCTCAGGCCCAGGCCGCGACTCCGGCGCCGGCCGCGGCGACCCCCGCGGCGCCGGCGGCCCCTGCCGCGGCGGTCGTCGAAGTGAAGATGACGGGCAACGGCACGACCAAGGCCGCGTTCGAGCCGGCGACGCTGACGATCGCGCCCGGTACCACGGTACGGTTCATCAACGTCTCGGGCGGGCCGCACGACATCGCGTTTTACGCCGACTCGATTCCGAAAGGCGCCGCGGACGTGTTGAAGAAGGGGATGCCGAACCAGATGATGGATCTCGCCAGCCCGTTCCTGCAACAGCCGAACGA
The DNA here is from genome assembly GCA_003220975.1 of Gemmatimonadota bacterium. Taxonomy (GTDB): domain Bacteria; phylum Gemmatimonadota; class Gemmatimonadetes; order Gemmatimonadales; family GWC2-71-9; genus AG41. The sequence continues at coordinate 7,055 of QHTX01000136.1, forward strand.
GAAGTACGACGTGTCGTTCGCAGGCGCCCCGGCCGGCACGTACAAGGGCTACTGCCTGCCGCACGTCGCGCTCGGCATGAAGATCGCGATCACGGTGAAGTAAGCGCGCGACGGCGTCGCACTGCGCAACGGCTCCGGGAAATCCCGGGGCCGTTTGACTTTCCGGCCCCCGCTTCGGATGTTCTCCGGTCGGGGGCTTCCTCGATCATGTCCGCCTTCTTCGAGCGGGTGCGTGCGGCGCTGGCACCGAAGGGCTATGACGTGCTCCGCGAGTTGGGGAGCGGCGGCATGGGGGCAGTGTTCCTGGCCCGCCAGGTTGCGCTCGACTGGCTCGTGGCGATCAAGGTGCTCCGCCCGGAGCTCGCGACCGCCGACGGCGCCGAGCGATTCCACCGCGAAGCGCGCACACTCGCCAGTCTCGGCCATCCGAACATCGTGCCTATCCACGACTACGGCGAGTCGCGGGGCATTTACTACTATGTGATGGACTACCTCGAGGGCGAGACGCTCGCGGACCGGCTTGCCGTCAAGCCGCTGTCGCAGCGCGAGGCGTTGAAGCTCGGCCGGGATCTGCTGGACGCGCTCGGGGCGGCACATCGGGCCGGCGTGGTGCATCGGGACGTGAAGCCTGCAAACATCTTTCTCCTCCCCGGCCGCGCCGTCCTCACCGACTTCGGCGTCGCCAAGCGTCTGGTCGGGCCCGATGAGCCGATCACCGTCGCAGGAGCCCTGGTCGGCACGGTCGACTACATGCCGCCTGAGCAGCTCGCTGGGAAGGAGATCACCGCCGCCACCGACCTGTACGCCGCGGCGATGGTGATCTACGAGGCATACACGGGGCGGCACTGGGAGATCACAGATCGGCCGGAGCGCGCCGTTTGGTCGGGCGTTCCCCGCGGCGTGGCGGCCGTACTGCAGCATGCGCTCGCGTTCGCGCCGGAGGGCCGCTATCCCGATGCGACGGCGTTCCGGCGCGCGCTCTGGCACACGCGCGAGCGAATGTATCAGTGGCGCACCCTCGGGCTCACAATCGCGGGACTGGTCGCAGGCGCGGTGGGCGCGGTCTGGCTGTTGCACCGTTGGCAGGAAGGGGTCTGGCCGTTCCGCCCGCCGGGCGCCCTCGACGTGGTCGTGGCGCCGTTCGAGAGTATCTGCGGCCCCGCGTCGCGGAGCGGCGAGCGCGTCGCCCAGACGCTGGTGCGCGAGCTGCAAGGGTACCTGGACTTTACGGCCCAAGGGCCCTCCGCGCCGTCGTGGTTTCGAACCCGGTCGACGGTCGTGGTGCGCGGGACGGTGTGCGCGCGCGGGGACTCGCTGCGCATCGCGGTGGGTACGCAGGTGGGCCGGCAGGCGACAGACCCCACCGTGATCACGGCGCAGGGCGAGACCGGCCACCTCGAACGCGTGGCCGACACGCTCGCATACGGGTTGGTGCGTGACATCTGGAATCGCGAGAACCCATTGGACCTGGTGCTGCCGCGGACCGCGCTCCCCCAGACGGCGGCTGGTCTCGCGGCGTGGCTCGCGGCGGAACGGCTGCTCGCTCAGGGCCGCTGGGGTGACGCCGATCGCGCCTACGAGGAGGCCGAGCGGATCGACTCCACCTGTTGGTTGTGCGCCTGGCGCCACGCCGACGTGGACCGGTGGCTCGGCCGCAAGTTCGACGAGGCCAGAGCGGCGCGGTACCTCGGCCACATCGATTCTTTCCCGCCGCACTACCGGCGGCTCATGCGCGCCTCCCGCCGCCCGCTGCTCGAGCGCCTCGAGATGTTGATCTCCCTCACTCATGAGCGGCGGGACTTCCTGCCCGCTCAGTTCATGCTGGCGGACGAGTTGTACCACCGCGGGCCGCTGGTCGGGCATCCGCGTCGCGAGGCGATCGAGGCGTTCCAGCGGGTCGTGCACCTGCGGCCCGATTTCATGCCGGCCTGGGAACACCTCGTCTGGGTGCTCGCCGCCGACGGCCAGGAGGCGGCCGCCAAGGCAGCGTACGACAGCCTCCAGCGGTCTGGACCCCCGCGTGACCCGTTCTCGGAGCAGCTCCGGGCGCTGTTCCAGGTCGGGCTCGCATGCCGGTTTGACGGCAGTGCGGCCTGTCGTCACGCCCTGGACCAGACGCTGCCCGGAGCGGGGTCTTATCCGGACCTGGCTGCGGGACCTCGCTATCTGATGACGTTCGACGCGCCCTGGGGCGCGATCGAGTTCGGCCGACGGTTCGCGGCGTTGCGCGACCAGCCCGAGCTCGCGAGGTCCGGCCTCATCGCGCAGGTCTCGGGGTATGTCGCCCTGGGGCTCGCAGACTCGGCGCGCGCGGCGGCGCGCGAGCTGCGCGGCGGCGGGCCGGAGCTGAACGTGTTCGCGCCGGAGCTCGACGGCGCGCTCCTGCTCGTGGACGCGGACTGCGCCGAGGGCGACGCGCGCTGGGCTGAGCTGAGCCGCGCGCTGGCGGAGCATGCGAGGTCCCGGGCGAGCACCGACGCGACGCGGCGCCGCGCCGCGTGGATGCTGCTGCTACTCGCCCGACACTGCGGCGCGCACGCAGACTCGGCCCCGTATGTGCGGATGGTGACCGGGGAATCCGGGCGCCGGCCGCTGGCTGGCGTGCTCGCCGCCGACGCCCTGGCCCGGGCGGGCCACGTGGACCTTGCACTCGCGGCCACGGACCCCCTCACGACGCTGCCGGCGGACAGCCTGGGCGACCCGGTGAGCGCCGATCCCTTGTTCCGCGTGGTGCTGCACCTGCTCCGGGCCGGCTGGCACGAGCGGCGTCACGACGTCGCCGGCGCGGTGGCCGAGCTGGACTGGTACGAGAACAACGACGCGTGGGACCGGCCGGGGGGCCCCCCTCAGGTGGGGGACATGGACTGGGCGTTCGGCACGCTGGCGCGCTGGCACCAGGCCGTCCTGTTGGAGCAGGCGGGGGAAACCGGCGCGTGCCGAGCGTATGCGGCCGTGGCTGGAGCGTGGGCGGGTGGCGACACGCCGTTCCGCGCCCGCGCCGACAGCGCGGCTCAGCGGGTGAAGCAGCTGCACTGCGGGGCACCATGATCGTGTGCCGCACGCTCGGCCCGGTGAGCGTCGAAGTGGATGGCGCGGGCGCACCGACCGAGCTGATGTGGCGCAAGAACATCGCGCTGGTCGTTTACCTCGCCCGCTCGCCAAAGCGCGCGCGAACCCGCGACCACCTCATCGGCGTGTTCTGGGGCGACAAGCCCCAGGACGACGCGCGGCACTCGCTGAACCAGGCGGTGGGCACGCTCCGCCCCTACATGGGGGAGGGCGGACTCGACTCCGACGCCGCGCAAGTGCGCCTCAACCCGGGCGCGGTCCAGCTCGACGTAGATCTGCTGGAGGGGTTCGTCGCCGCCGGGGATCACCGTCGCGCGGCGGCCCTCATCCAGGGGGACTTCCTCGAAGGCTTTGGCATCAAGGGGGCGTCGGAGTTCGAGAACTGGTTAACGGCGGAGCGTGCGCACTGGAAACGCCGCTCGGTTGACGTGCTCGTCCGTTGCTGCGACCAGTTGCTCGCGACCGGCGCGCTGGCCGACGCCACCCAGGCGGCCCAAGGGGGCCTCGAGCGCGACTCCCATTCTGATACTACAGTGCGGGCGGTGATGCGTTGTCTCGCCCTGGCCGGCGACCGCGCGCCTCAAGGCGGACGTCGGGACTGAGCCTGACACGGAGACGCGAGCGCTCGCTGAGCGTATCAGGCTCGAAAAGGCGTGGCGGCTGCCGCAGACCGTCGGCCCGGGCACGACGCAAGCCCGCCGCGGGCCGCTGGTGGGGCGCGCCGCGGAACTGGAGCGGCTCGTGGACGCCTGGACCGCGTGCCGGCGGGAGCGGCGGGCGACAGTAGCGGTGGTCGAAGGCGACGCGGGGATGGGCAAAACCCGACTCGCGGAGGAGCTGGTGGCGCGGGCGCGGCTCGACGGCGCCGTCGTGGCGGCTGTCCGGGCGGTCGAAGCCGACCGGAGCGATGCCTGGAGCGGCGTGTTCGGCCTGGCGCGCGGCGGCCTGCTCGACGCCCCCGGCGTGGCGGCGGCTCCCCCGCCGGCGTTGACGCAGCTGCGCGGTGGGCCCCCGGCGGCGCCGGCGGCGGCCCCGGGCCGGGCCCTCTCCGACGTGCTCCAGGCCGTCGCCGACGAGCAACCGAGAGTCCCTGCTTGCGCTCGGCGCGGCGGGCCGCGATCTCGCGCGGGCGCCGGTGCTCTTCCTGCTGACTGCGGCCGCGCAGCCGCCTCGGGACGAGCTGGACGAGCTGCGGGTGCGCATCGGGCGAGAGCTGGCCGGCACGGCGGTGCGGCTCGGCCCGCTCGCCCCCGACGCCCTGCGCACGCTGGCACGCTGGGCGCTGCCCGCGTTCGGCGACGTGGAGCTCGATCGCATCACGCGCCGCGTGGCTACCGACTCGGCCGGCATCCCGCTGCTCGCGGTCGAGCTGCTGCACGCCGTGGCATCGGGACTCGACCTGCGCGAGACCGGGGGCGCTTGGCCGGAGCCGTTGCACACCCTCGACCAGACGCTGCCGGGGGACCTACCGGACGCGATCGTGGCGGCGATCCGGATCGAGTTCCGGCGACTCTCGCCGGACGCGCAGCGCGTCCTCGTCGTCGCCGCGGTGCTGAACGGCCGCGTGCCAGGACCGATCCTGGGGCAGCGGGCCGGCCTCGCCGGCGAGGCGCTCGCCACCGCCCTGGACGAGCTCGAGTGGCAGCGGTGGCTCACCGCGGAGC
>QHTX01000136.1:11826-12393 GCA_003220975.1 Gemmatimonadota bacterium
GTCACGGAGGGGCAGCGCCAGCGGATCAAGGACTCAACGAAGGAGGCCCTATGACGTACCGGACGACTGTCCTGGCACTCCTCGCGGTGGCTGCGTGCGACGGGGCTCGGTCGCTCTCAGCGCCGCCGCTCGCGCCGGACCGCTTCGGGCGGCCCGACATCATCGTTCCCGCGGGCGGCTCGATCCAAGCGGCGGTGAACGCCGCGGGCCCCGGCGCGGTGATCCAGATCGAGCCGGGGATCTACGCCGAGGCCGTGCACGTGGCCGTACCCGGACTGAAGCTCGTCGGGCAGCGCACCAAACGCGGCGACGGCGTAGTCATCGTGAACCCGGGGGGCGAGGAGAACGGTATCAGCGTCGATCCCGGGAGCGACGGCTTCGCGCTGGTGAACGTCACGGTGCGCGGCTTCGCCGAAAACGGCGTCTTTCTCTCCGGGATCCACGGCTTCCTGCTGTCCGAGGTCACGGCGCAGGATAACGGCGAGTACGGGCTCTTCCCGGTGCACTCGTCGGACGGCGTCATCGAGCGGTGTCGCGCGTCCGGTCACGACGACACCGGCATCTACG
>QHTX01000136.1:12442-16064 GCA_003220975.1 Gemmatimonadota bacterium
GGATCGAGTTCGAGAACTCGCACTACGTGCGCGCGCTCGGGAACGAAGCGTACGACAACGTCGTGGGCATCCTGGTCGTGCTGCTGCCCGGGCTCGACGTCAAGACCTCGAGCGACGTGCTCGTCTCCGGGAATCGGGTCCACGACAACAACCATTCGAACTTCGCGCCGCCCGGCGACCTCGCGTCCTTCGTGCCGACCGGTTCGGGGATCCTCGTCGTCGGCGCGGACCGCGTGAAAGTCCAGGACAACACGGTGACCGGCAATCAGTTCGTCGGTATCGGCGTGGCGAGCACCCTCGTGCTCGGGGAGCTCGCGGGACTGCCGCCGGAGGCGTTCGGCGACATCGAACCCGATCCGGACTTCGATCGCGTCCGGGACAATGTCGTGACCGGGAACGGCGCGGCGCCGTCCCCGATCCCCTTCCTGCCGGCAGTCGATCTCCTCTGGATCCAGGCCGGCACGGGGAATTGTTGGAGCGGCAACGCGTTCGCGACGAGCTTCCCCGATCAGCTGCCGGCCTGCTTGACCACTCCTTGACGGGACCGGGCGAACGTGTCGCCCGTCCCCCAAGGAGGGTCACATGCATTCCCGCGCTCTCGTCCCCGTCGCACTCGTCGGCACCCTATTGGGTGGGTGCGCCGACTCCACTCCGGTCGGCCTCCCCGCTGCTCGCCTGCTGGGCGACGCGGCGGCCGTGGCGTCCGCCGCTCCGGGCCTCACGGCGCTCACGTGGAACGTCTACGTCGGCGCGGAGATCGAGCGCGTCGTCCAGGCGGGCTCTCCCGAGGAGGCGATCCAGATCGCGACCGAGCAGTGGGCGAACGTGCAGGCCACGAACGTCCCGGCGCGCGCGGGAGCGCTGGCGGCGGCGATCGCCGGACGGCGGCCCCAGCTGGTGGGCCTCGAGGAGCTGGCGCTGTACCGCACGACGGACAAGCCGTTCGAGGAGCTGGCGACGCACGTCGCCTACGACTTCCTGCAGCTCGTGCTCGATTCGCTGCACGCCCGGGCCGCCGCCGTGGACCGCACCACGGACATTCAGGTTCCGGTGATCGCGGGGTTCGACGCCTCGGGGCTGCCGATCTTCGCGGGCGTGCGGTTCACCGACGGCGATGCCGTCCTGGTGCGCGGCGACGTTCCCACTGCGAACGCGCAGTTCGGTGTGTACGACGCCTATCTGCCCGTCGCGATCGGCGACGTGACCACGGCGGTGTACCAGGGTTGGAGCTCCGTGGAGGCAACCATCGCGGGTCAGGGCTACCGCTTTGTCGTGACACACCTCGCCGGCCAGGAGGTCCAGGATATCCAACTGGCCCAGACCGAGCAGCTGCTGGGCCTGCTGGCGGGTGAGTCACGTCCCACGATTCTCGTCGGTGACTTCAACTCCGACGCGTACGGCGCCGACCCGACGCGTGCCACGCCGACCTACGGGATGGTGCTCAGGGCGGGGTTCGCGGATAACTGGAAGGCACCGGACCGCGAGGCGCCTGGCCTCACGTGCTGCGAGCGAGCCGATCTCCTCAATCCGCAGCAGACGTTCGACCAGCGCCTCGACTTCGTCTTCACGCGCAACCTGCCTGATGGTGCCGTGCCCGTGCATCGCGAGGTCGTGGGCGACCGGCCGGGTGATCGCACGTCCGCGGGCCTCTGGCCGTCGGATCATGCGGGTGTGGTGGGGACGTTCTACGTCCCTGGAGCAGGAGCGTCGCAGGCGGCGCAGTAGGCCGGGCGCCTCAGCGCGCCGGGGTCGCCCGGCAGAGCTCCTCGACTTGCGGCTGGGCGACCTGGTCCGCGTAACCCATTAGCGCGTCGAACGACGCGCACCCGCGCGCGACGGCGGTGCTGTCGCCACGCGCCACGGCGACGCGCACCAGCTCGAGGCGCAGCGGCCAGAGCGATGCGACGAGCTCGAGCGGCGCGCTGAGCACGGCGTAACGGCGCGTCGCGCCGTCCCACAGCTGCAGCGCCGCGCTCGAATCGCCGCGGGCTAGGGCCGCGTGCGCCTGCAGATCGGCCGCGAGGCTGGTCGGGAGCGGCGCGCCGCCCGCGGCGAGTCGCGCCAGCGCGGCCGCGTGCCGCCGCCGCTCGACGCCGGCGCGCGCCAGCGCCCAGTGGGCCGTCACGTCCGTGTCCTGCACGGCGCGCGGCCGGGCCGAGAGCCGGGCGGCGGCGCGCTCCCAATCGCCGAGCGCCGGCAGCCCGGCGTCGTGTGCCGTCAGCACCCACAGATCCCGCTCCCGTTCCGCCCATTCGCCTCCGACCCCGGCGAGCCGATGGCGCGCGCTGTCCACCCAGCCGGCGGCCAGGTCCGCCGCGAGTCCCATGCGCAGCGCGCGCACGCGCTCCTGGTCGCCGGCGCCGCGTTGGGGGAGGCACTTGAGCACTGCCCGCGCCGGTCCCTCACGTTGCGCCTTCGTGCCGAACGCGGCGGCCTGGAACGCGAGGTACTGGAGCGCCAGGAAGCTGTGCCCGCACACGTGCTTCAAGAGCGCGAGCTGGTCGGCGGGCGAGCCCAGGATGAGCGTGTCGGCGATCCCCACGGCTTCGGCCACCACCGACGTCGAATCGATCCGGAGGTACTGCCGGATCAGCCGCTCCGTCTCGGCGCGATCGCCGGCCTGGTGCGCGAGGGCGATGAGGTGGCCGATCGCGGGGGAGAACCGCGGATCGAGGTCGAGCACGCGGTTGAACGCGACGCGCGCTTCGCCCACGCTCTGGTCGAACAGGCCGGCGAAGTGATAGTAGAACTCGCCCAGCACGTACCACGCCTGGGGATAGGCCGGGGCGCTCTCGGTGGCGCTCTTGAAGCGGGCGAGGGCTGTGAGGCCGTCGCCGCGGGAGAGCAGCGCCGCGAAGCCGTCGAGCAACAGGCTGTCGGCGGAGGAGAGGCCGCGCTGGTGCAGCACCGCGCCCCGGAGCGATGCGCCAAACCCCTGCTCCGTAGGGTCCACCTGGGCCGCGACGAGGGCGAGCCGCAGCCGCCCGATGGCGAACCCGGTGTCGGCGCGGATCACGCGCGTGTACTCGTCGCGCGCCGTGCGGTAGTCGCCGCGGCGGAATGCCGCTTCGGCGTTGAGGTAGGCGGCCAGCGCCTCGGGGCCGCCGTTCGGGAGCGTCACGTCGGGGCTCGGCGTGAATTCCGGATAGAGTTGCGCCCACACGCGATCCATCACGTCCGACTCGTCCGCTCCCACGCGGCCGGTGGCCGTGCCGGTACGCCGGGCGCGGCTGCCTTCGTACAGCGTGGCGGTGAGCGTTACCGTCGGCCCGCCGAAGGACACGCTGCCCTGGACGAAGAAGCGCGCGCCCAGCCGCCCGGCGAGATCGCGGGCCTCCGCGGCCGCGGGCGGCTGCGTCCCGATCTGCGCGACCACGCGCCCGAAGGACACGACCTCGATGACGCGCTCCACCGGCCGGAAGCGGGAGACGAAGTACTCGGGGAGCTGGGTGGCCGGGTAGGGCGGCGTGCCGAGCACCGCGAACGGCATCACGGCGAGGCGCGGCGGCGACTCGGACGGCGCCGGGGGGGGTCCCCACAGGACGCGCGCGACGCCGGCCGCGATGACGACGACCGCGGCGGCGCTGGCCCAGCGCCAACGTGGCGGCTTGGCGCCCGCGAG
>QHTX01000149.1 GCA_003220975.1 Gemmatimonadota bacterium
GTGCGATCGAGCACGCGTTCGTGTGGGACGAGCGCAGCGGCATGCAGGACCTCGGCACCTTCCCGGGCGACGCGCAGACTGAAGCGCACGGCATCAACAGCCGCGGCCAGATTGCCGGTATCAGCATCGGCGACCACGAGCGCGCCGTGCTGTGGACGCCGAGTCACTAGGGGGCCGCTCGCCAAGCCGGCCGCGCCCGCCGTTGCCAGGGGGCGCCTGCCGCGCGTAAGTTGTCAGAGAATCCGGCGGCCGGCGCCGAGGCGCGCCGGCCTCTACCGGAGGTCAACGGACTGCATGCCTGAGATGACGGACTCAACAGTCCGACCGTCCGCCAGTCCGACCGTCCGTCGGGTCCTCGTCATCTCGCACACCTACATCACCCCTGCCAACCGGGGCAAGCTGCGCGCGCTCGCGGCCCGCGGGCTCGACGTCACCGTCGGCGTGCCGCAGCGGTGGCGCGAGGAAGGGGTGCTGGGCCGCACGCTCGAGGTCGCGTGGGAGCGGCAGAACGGGGTCGAGGTGTTTCCCGTGCCGGTGCGCCACCCCGGCAGCCCCGACGTGCTGCGCTTCGGCGGGCGGGCCCTGCTGTCGCTGCTGCGCGACAAGCGGCCCGATCTGATCCAGGTCGAGGCGGAGCCCACCGCGCGCGCCGCGCGCCAGGTGGTCCGCGTCGCCCGTCACCTGCGGCTTCCCGCCGTGCTCTTTACACATCAGAACGTGGCGCTGCCCCTGCCGCCGCTCGCCCGCTGGCGCCAGCGGCGCACGCTGCGGCGGCTCAAGGGCGTGATCGCGGGGAGCGAGGCGGCGGCGGCGCTGGTGCGGGGGCTCGTGCCCGGGCTGGCCGTGGCGGTGATCCCGCAGCTCGGCGTGCACGTGCCCACCACCCCCGAGCACGGGTATCACGACGGGCTCGCGATCGGGTTCGTGGGCCGCTTGGTGCCGGAGAAGGGACTCGATACTTTGCTGCAAGCGCTGGGCGAGATGCGCGCCCTGCGCTGGCGTCTCATCGTGGTGGGCGACGGGCCCGACCGCGAGCGGCTGGAGCGGCTCGCGACCGAGCTGCGGCTCGCGGCGCGGGTGCGCTGGCTGGGGGCGCTGCCGGCGGACGAAGTCCCCAAAGTCTGGCCCGACCTCGACGTGCTGGTGCTGCCGTCGCGCGCGCTCGCCACCTGGGCCGAGCCGGCGGCGCACGTCGTGGCGGAGGCGATGGCGCAGGAGGTCGCGGTGGTCGGGACGAGCGCGGGGGCAACGCCCGAGGTGATCGGCGACGCCGGCGTGGTGGTGCCGCCCGACGATCCCGCCGCGCTGGCCCAAACGCTGCGTCGTCTCGCGGCGCCGGGCACTCAGGGGGCGGCGGAGCGGCGCGCGCTCGCCCAGGCGGCCCGGGCGCGGGCGATGAAGCTCTTCAGTGACGACGCAGTAGCCGAGCGGACGGTAACGTTCTGGAAAGAGATACTCACGTGAAAGAAGGGGAGCAGGGAGCTGGGAGCTGGGAGCAGGGGCTGGTCCACTGCGAGCCACTGCTCCCGGCTCCCTGCTCCCAGCTCCCTCAAAGGCTATGACTCGCGTCCTGCTCGTCCCCGACTTGCCGTTGGAGCGCTGGCCCTCGATGGACCGCTACGCCCATCGGCTGTACGACTGGCTCGAGAGCGCCGACCCGGGGTTCGAGGTGCGGCTCGCGGCGTCGATCGGCGACATCACGCGCGAACTCGGCAACGGCCGGCGGCACTCGGGGGGGTATCCCCGCTGGTGGGCACAGGATGTGGACCCGATCAAGTTCGTCCTACCGGGCCCCCTGCGCGAGCCGCAGCGCTACTTCGCGCGCTATTTCCTCTATCCGTGGTGGCTCAGGCGCGACGCGAAGCGCGCGCAGCTGGTGCACATCCTCGATCACACCTACGCCCACATGGTGACGCGGGTGCACCGCCGCCCCGCGGTGGTGACGGTGCACGATCTCATGCCGGTGATCATCCTGCGCTCCCCCACCGACGGCTGGCGTGAGGGGCTGCGCAACCGCTTCCTGCGGCGCACCCTCAAGGCGTTGCGGCTGGCGCAGGCGTACATCGTGGGCACTGAGTGGCTGAAGCGCGAGCTCGCGACCTGGCTGGGCGACGACGGCCGCATCACGGTGGTGCCGTTCGGGGTGGACCGCGCGTTCTTCTCCGAGGCGCCCGGCGCGCGCGCCCGCGGGCGCGCCGACTGGCGCATCCCCGAGGACGCCTTCGTGGTGCTGCACGTGGGGAGCACCGTGGAGCGGAAGAACGTCCCCCTGGTGATCCACACCGCGGCGCGGCTGCGCACCGAGGCGGACGTGTACCTGATGCAGGTGGGCGGTCGCTTCACGGGCGACCAGGAGCAGCTGATCNNTGGGAATCCGGCGGTACGTGCGGAGCGCGCCGTTCGCCGACGAGACAACGCTGCGGCGCGCCTATCGCGCCGCGGACGTGCTGCTGTTCCCGTCGCTGTACGAAGGCTTCGGGTTCCCCGTGCTCGAGGCGTTCGCGTCGGGCCTGCCGGTCGTGACCTCGGGCGCCGGCGGTCTCAAGGAAGTAGGCGGCGACGCGATCGTGGTGGTCGAGGGCCGCGATCCGGCCGCGTACGTCCAGGCGCTCGAGAGCCTGTCGGACGACGCGATGCAGCGCGAGGAGCTGGTGGAGCGTGGCCGGGCGCGGGCCCGAACGTTCACCTGGCAGCGCACGGCGGAGCAGACGGCGGAGGTCTATCGTCGCCTGCTGTAGGGTGTAGCAATCCTGCAACACTTTCCCAGCGCTTCCCCTGTTGGCTCCCCCGGGCATCCGGCGCGCTTAGCGGCGAGGAAGTTGCAGCCCCACACACCTGATGGACCGCTCCGAGCCCGTTGCGGAGAGCCCCTCCCTCCGCCCCCTCCCCATCGCGTCCTCCATCCTCTGGACGCCCCACGACGTGACTGCGTGGGCCGAAGCGGACGGCGGGGCGTTCCCGATCTTCGTGGCCCAGAGCGCGCTGGCCGCGATTCACGAGCACGTGGGGGCGGGTGCGGGCGCGGCGTCGCTCGGCCTGCTGCTGGGCGGCGTGTTCGAGGCACCCGACAACGGCGGCGGGTACCTCGTCGTCGAGCGCACCATGCGCCTGCCGTGGCGCGTGGCCGGGGACAACACCAAGCCCGTGGTGCACAGCGCGCTCGCCGCCGTCCAGAAGGAGCTGCGCAAGAGCGGCGCCCAGGTGGTGGGCTGGTATCACAGTCACCTCTTCCCGTACGCCGGCCTGTCGCCCAACGACGCCGACACGCACCACGCCCTGTTCGAGCCCTGGCAGATCGCGCTGGTGGTGGTGCCGCGCGAGAAGCCGCTCGGCGGGCTGTTCCGGAGCTCCGCCAGCGACACCTGGCCGGGCGAGCCCCTCCCGTTCTACGAGTGGCTCGACGACGATCGGTCGCTGCTGTCCAATGGGCGACGGGTCACCGACCTCCCGTGGCAGAATTACCGCACTGCGGAGGACACGGTGCCTTCCGATCGCCTGCGGGCGAAGCGGCCCCACCCCGGTCCGCCGGCGGTGGCGCCCACGGTGACGCCAACCGCGCACGTGCTGTTCCCAGACGAGCCGGAAGAGCCTCCTCTCCCCGGGCGGGCCTGGGAGGGGGGCGCGCGCCTCGCGGCTCCGCGCGCGGTGCGCGCCGCCACCTACGTGGCCGGCGCTCTGCTGGGGGCGGCCGGGCTGGGGCTGCTGTACCGCCTCGTCGCGCGCCCGTCGGCGGTGGCGCTCGGCGCGGCGGCGGAGGTGACGAGTCCGTCGGCCCCGGACCGCGTGGATCGAGTGGCCGACACGCTCGCGCTCGCCGTCGCGGCGTTCGACGCGCGCGCCCGGCTGTTCGACCACCACCAGATGGGCTGCCCCGAGCTGGGGCGCGGACTCGTCGTCTTGGAAGAGTGGTGGATCGCCTACAACGCCGCCCGCAAGCAGGCGTCCGCGCTCGACTCCGCCCACGGGGCGCGAGACCGGTCGTTGTACTCGGACATCGACGCCGTGGAGCGCCGCTTCGAGCGCTCGCGCTGCCCCCGGCCGTGAGAGCCTCCGTTCGGCTGGCGGCCCTGTTGCTCGCGGGCTGGGCGCCCGCAGCCGTGGCGCAGAACGCGGCCCCGCTCCGCAAGACGGATCTCATTCGGCTGCTCGCGAACCCCTTGATTCAGCGCAGCGAGATCGCGGAC
>QHTX01000137.1:0-470 GCA_003220975.1 Gemmatimonadota bacterium
GTCCTGAGCCAGGATCAAACTCTCCAATGAATGAAGAATCCGAACAGCTCACGCGAACGACTGATGTTTCGTGTGTCGTCCGTATCACGTCAGAGTCAAACCCTCGCGCCACGCGTCTGACCGCGCGGCGTTCAAACGGGTCCGCACTCCACACGCTCGACCATCAGTTCTCAAAGAGCCGTGCGCAAAAAGTTCGTGCGCAGACGCCAATCCTACCCGGGGGTCCGACCCGAGTCAAGGGGGCCTCCCTTTTGAACATACGGGCTCTCGACGGGCTCGCGCGCCGCGCCCGGCACGCACCGCGCTGGCCGGGCGCGGGACCGCGCGCCACATTGGGACCGATGGAGACCACCATGCCCGCCGACCGCCGCTCGGTCGCGAACCGCCGGGCCGCGGCACGCGGCGACCGGCGCCGGGTCGCCGCGCTCGTGCCCACGGAGCGGCGCTCCGGCGAGGAGCGCCGCAGCGGG
>QHTX01000137.1:480-9769 GCA_003220975.1 Gemmatimonadota bacterium
ACATCCGCAACGCGCTGCAGCTTCTCACCAACGTGGCCGAGTCGGGGACGCTCGACGAAGAGAGTCTGCGCGATCTCGACGCGGCGATGTTCCGGCTGCGGTTCGCGCTCGACCGGTTCGAAGCCCGCCAGTAACCGCCGCCCCAAGCTCGCTGCTTGAGATCCTCCGTTCTCACGGCCTTGATCGGCACCCGCTTGCCGGTGCTGCTGCTGGGTGCCCTTGCCGTGACGCTCGTGGGAACGGTTCCGGCGCCCACCGCCGAGGCGCTGTGGCGCGTGTCGCCGAACGAGCTCGTGAACCTGCAGGCACGGTGGGACACCGACTTCTACTACTCCATCGCCACCACCGGCTACCACTGGAACCCGGCGGTCTTTCTCCATCAGAACGTCGTCTTTTTTCCATTGTATCCGCTCTTGATGCGCTGGGGGGCGCACTCTTGGGCGGCCATCCGCTGCTGGCCGGCACCATCGTTTCGCTGGCGGCATTTGCCGGTGCCGTCAGCGTGCTGTACCGGTTGGCGGCCCACGAGCTGGGCGAGGAGAAGGCGTGGCCGGTGATTCTGCTGATGTCCACGTACCCCTATGCGGTGTTCTACTCCGTGGCCTATACGGAATCCTTGTTTTTGTTTCTGACCGTGAGCGCGTTTTACGCCATGCGGCGGGGATACCTGCTGCCGGCAGCGCTGGCAGGCTTGGGGGCGGGGCTGACCCGCCCCAACGGGTTCTGGCTCGCGCTCCCGCTCTTGTGGCTGGCGACGACTGCCCCGGTGCCGAAGGAGGTCGCAACCGTACGCCGCTGGTCGAAAGATCGCGTCGCGGCCTGCCTCGTCGCGCTCGCGCCGCTTGCGGGCGTCGCGATCTTTTCAGCCTATCTCTACCTGCGATTCGGCGACTCGTTGGCGTGGGTCCACGGCCAGCGCGCGTGGGGGATGCCGCTCCTCGGACGCGGCCCCGCGCCCGACCCGGTGCGAACCCCGGAGGATCTGCGGGTCAAGTACACCGAAGTGATTGTCTACATCGGCGACATCGTCGCCTTCTTCGTGGCGGCCGCGGCGATCCGGCCGGTCGCCCGTCGTCTCGGGATCGCCTACGCGCTCTGGATCGCGATCAACATCTTCCCACCGGTGGCGGCCCACCTGTTCATCTCGGTCGGCAGGTTTACGGCGGTCCTGTTCCCCATGTTCTTCTGGCTGGCGCTGGTAGTGCCGCGCCCGCGGCTGGCCCGGGTGGCGGGTACGTTCGCGGCGTGCCAGGCAATTTTCGCGGTGTGGTTCTTCTTGTGGCGACCGGTTGTCTGACCAACCTTGATGCGCCCGGCAGGATTCGAACCTGCGACCAACAGCTTAGAAGGCTGCTGCTCTATCCACCTGAGCTACGGGCGCGCGCAGACTGCTCAAGAACCTAACACGCGCCGGCTATCGGTCGAAACCTAGGCGACGATCAGGGTTGGGCCTAGCGCGGGCCGTGCCTGGCCGCGCAGGCGGTCGCACGCGACGCGACGGGTGAGGGCGGCGAGCCAGCGGCCTACGCTGCCGCGCGCGGCGTCGAACGACGCCGCGCTGCGCCACACCTCGCGCAACACGGCGGCCACGGCGACGTCGGCGGCTTCCCCATCAAATAGAAAGCTGTAGGCGAGGGCGTAGAGAGTGAGTCCGTAGCGCGCGTCGAGCTCGGCGAGGGCGTTCTTGTCGCTCAACGCGGCGACGCGGTGCACGAGCAGCGCGTCGGGCAGGGGGGTCTGGGACGTGGCGGCAGAGCTGTGCGGGCGCATCACAATCCTCCGGGGCACACGGGCCGAGCGGCCGCACGTCACCGTCGGTGCCCGCGTACCAACGTTAAAGACGCCCTGCAAGGCCAGCGGTCACACTCGGGACTGCGGCGACCTCGCGACGCGTGACATCGCTCACAACGACCGCGGTTCGATCGTCACCTTTCCAAGAGGCGCCAGGGTACCTTATCGTAGGGTCGAGAGAGGAGACCATCATGCGCATCGCTCGCGTGCTCGCAACCGTGGTGTTGTTCGGCGCCCTGCCCGCCTTCCAAGGCGGTGACCGACCGGAGGTCGATCCCCCGAGCCGCGTGGGGAGGCTCAGCTACCTCGGCGGCTCGGTGTCGTTCCGCCCGGGCGATGCGGACGACTGGGCGGCCGCCACGGTCAACTACCCGCTGCACGGGGGCGACCACCTGTGGACCGACGCCGACGCGCGCGCGGAGATCACCCTCGGCTCGACCGCCCTGCGGCTCGCGCCATACACCGCGTCCGGGTTCCTCGCGCTCGACGACCACACGACCCAGGTGCGCCTGTCGCAGGGCTCGCTCAGCGTGCGGCTGCGCAATCTCGACGACGAGGACAGCTTCGAGATCGACACGCCCAACGGCGCCGTGTCCTTGCTCCGCCCCGGCAGCTATCGCGTCGACGTGGACTCGACCGGGGACACGGCCACGGTGACGGTGCGGCGCGGTGAAGCCGAAGTCACCGCCGCCGGCTCGGCGTTCACGGTGAAGCGCGACCAGGCCGCCGTCGTCTCCGGCACCGATTCCCCCAGTTACGACATTCGCGACGCCCTGCCGCCCAACGACTGGGAGGAGTGGTGCGCCTCCCGCGACCGTCGCTGGGACGACTCGCGCTCGGCGCGCTACGTGTCGCGCGAGACGATCGGCTACGAGGACCTGGACGAGCACGGCGACTGGCGTGACACCCCCGACTATGGGCCCGTGTGGGTGCCGCATCCCGTGATGGCGGGGTGGGCGCCGTACCGCTACGGCCACTGGGCCTGGGTCGAGCCGTGGGGCTGGACCTGGATCGACGATGCGTCGTGGGGCTTCGCGCCCTTCCACTATGGCCGCTGGGTGTACTGGGACGGCAGCTGGGTCTGGGTCCCGGGTCACGTCGTGGCGCGGCCGGTGTATGCACCCGCCCTCGTCGTGTTCGTGGGCGGCCGGAACTGGAGCCTTGCCATCACGTCCGGCGGCGTGGCTGGGGTCGCGTGGTTCCCGCTCGCGCCCGAGGAGCCGTACGTGCCCGCCTACCACGTGAGCAACACGTACATCCGCAACGTCAACGTGACGAACGTGAACGTCACGAACATCAACGTGACGAACATCAACGTCACGAACATCAATTACCGCAACCGGGCCGCGCCCGGAGCGGTGACCGTCGTGTCGCAGCAGACCTTCGTGCAGTCGCGGCCGGTCGGGCGCAGCGTTCTCGTGGTGCCGCGGGAGCGGATCGAGCAGGCGACGGTGATCGGCACGACAGCAGCGGTGGCGCCCGGCCGACGTAGCGTGCTGGCGCAGCCGGAGATCGTGACGGTGCGACGGCCCCCCGCCGTGGTGACGACTCGCACCGTCGTGGTGCGCCGCACGCCTCCGCCGCCGCCCGTGCCGTTCGCCGCGCGCCAGCAGGCGCTCCGAGCGCAGCCCGGTCGCCCGCTCGACGCTGCCGCGCTCGCCTCGCTGCGCGCGCGTACACCGGCCGCGCGCCCCAATGTGTTCGTGCGACCGGCGGTCCCGGCCGCGGCCGGAGCCGGTCCTGCGCCGACGCTGCGGCCGGCGCGCGAAGGAGTTCCGCCGGCCCGCGCGGTTCCGCCGCCCACCGTGGCAGCTCCGCAACTCGAGAAGCGCCCCCCCGCGGTGCCTGCCGCCGACCGCCCTGCGGCCGACCGGCCTGCGCCGCCCGCCGCTGCCCCGGAGCAGCATCCGGGCCGCGCGGAGCGCCCGAAGCCGGCGACCCCGCCCACCCCGCCCACCCCGCCGGCAGAACGCCCCGAGCGCCCCGGACGCGCCGAGCACCCAGCGCCAACCGTGGCACCCGCTGAGCGGCCCGGGCGCGCCGAGCACCCGGCACCGGCGGCCCGAGCCGCAGAGCGGCCAGTAAAAGCGGAACGCCCGGCGCCCGCGGCGACACCGGCTCCCGCGCCAACGCCCGCACCCGCCGCGCGGCCCGAGGCTGCGGAGCGGCTGCAACCGCAGGGGGAGCGCCGCCCCCCGCCAGCCGCCAAGCAGCGGCCGGAAAAGGACCGTAAGGCCGAGAAAGACACTGCCAAGGAGAAGAAGCCGAAGGAGGACAAGCCGAAGGAGGACAAGCCCGACCGGCACGAGTGACGATTAGATTGGAAGCCGGGCTATGGAAACCAAACTGAAGGGCGCCCCCCCGGTCTCACCTGAGCGCGCGCTGCGGGTGTTCACGACGCCTCCCGCGACCCCATCGAGCCTGCAGCGCAACGCCGGGATTCCGCTCGACCTCGATCTCGTGCGCGCCCTGCGGATCAACCGCTCCGCCGTCGAGCGCCGGGCCGCGACGCTTCCCGCCCGCCGCACCGTCAAGAAGGAATGGCAGGCCGCCTGGCTGCTGCGGGCGATCACCTGTATGGACCTGACGACGCTGCAGGGCGACGACACGCCGACCAACGTGCTGCGGCTGTGTGCCAAGGCGCAGCACCCGGTGCGTCGCGACCTGCTCGAAGCGCTGGGCGTCGCCGATCTCGGCATCACGGTCGGCGCGGTGTGTGTGTACCACGCCTTCGTGCCGATCGCGGTCCAGGCGCTCGCCGGCTCCGGTATCCCGGTGGCCGCGGTCTCCACCGGTTTCCCGGCGGGACTCAATCCCCTGCCCCAGCGGATCGACGAGATCAAGGCGTCGGCGGCGGCGGGCGCGGACGAGATCGACGTCGTGATCACGCGGGCGCACGCGCTCGCGGGCCGGTGGGAGGCGCTGTACGACGAGATACGGGCGTTCCGCGAGGCCTGCGGCCCGGCCTTGATGAAGGTCATCCTTGGCACCGGTGACCTGGCGACGTTCGCGAACGTGGCTCGCGCCAGCCAGGTCGTGATGATGGCGGGCGCCGACTTCATCAAGACGTCCACCGGCAAAGAGGCGGTGAACGCGACGCTCCCCGTCGGCGTCGTGATGGCGCGCCAGATCCGAGACTATCGCGAGCGGACGGGGTGCGCGGTCGGGTTCAAGCCGGCGGGCGGCATCCGCAAGGCGAAGCAGGCGCTCGAATGGCTCATCCTCATGAAGGAAGAGCTGGGCGATCGCTGGCTCCGCGCCGACCTGTTCCGCCTCGGCGCGTCGGCGCTGCTCACCGACATCGAGCGCCAGCTCGAGCACTTCGTGACGGGGCGGTACTCGGCGGCGCACCGCCATCCGATGGTATGACGACGGTCTCCGAGCTGTTCGAAACGATGGCGTACGGGCCGGCGCCCGAGAGCGACAAGCCGGCGCTCGAGTGGATCGCCCACCACGGCAGCGACTTCGCGCTGTTCGTGGGCGGCCAGTGGACCAAGGGGAAGAACGGCGACGGGTTCGACGTCATCAACCCCGCCACGACCGCGAAACTGGCGCGGGTGACGCAGGCAGGCCCGGCCGACGTGGACGCCGCGGTGGGCGCCGCCCGCAAGGCGCTCGCCGGTTGGTCCGGCCTGTCCGGGCACGCCCGCGCGCGACATCTGTACGCCCTCGCGCGCGAGGTACAGAAGCAGGCGCGGCTGCTGGCCGTGCTCGAGAGCCTCGACAACGGCAAGTCGATCCGCGAGACGCGGGACCTCGACATCCCCCTCGTCGCGCGCCACTTCTACCACCACGCAGGCTGGGCCCAGCTGCTCGACTCCGAGTTCGCGGGCTACGGGCCGGTGGGGGTCGTGGGACAGATCATCCCGTGGAACTTCCCGCTGCTGATGGTGGCGTGGAAGGTCGCGCCGGCGCTGGCCGCGGGAAACACCGTCGTCCTGAAGCCCGCCGAATTCACGCCGCTCACCGCCCTCTGTCTCGCCGAGATCGCGCAGGCCGCCGGGCTGCCGCCGGGCGTGCTCAACGTCCTGACGGGCGACGGCAAGACGGGCGAGCTGATGGTCAAGCATCCCGACATCGACAAGATCGCTTTCACGGGTTCGACCGAAGTGGGCCGCGTGATCCGCAAGGCGACCGCCGGGTCCGGGAAGCGGCTGTCGCTCGAGCTGGGTGGGAAGAGCCCGTTCATCGTGTTCGACGACGCGGACCTCGACAGCGTGGTCGAGGGCGTGGTGGACGCGATCTGGTTCAACCAAGGTCAAGTCTGTTGCGCGGGATCGCGGCTCTTGGTGCACGAGGGAGTCGCCGAGCGGCTGGTCACGAAGCTGCGGGCGCGGATGGAGCAGCTCCGGGTCGGCCCGCCGCTCGACAAGGCGGTGGACATGGGCGCGATCGTGGCGCCGGTGCAGCTCGAACGCATCCGCGGGCTGGTGAGTCAGGGCGTGGAAGAAGGCGCGACGATGTGGCAGCCGTCGTGGGCGTGCCCCACAGAGGGGTACTTCTACCCCCCGACGCTGTTCACCAACGTGTCGCCCGCGGCCACGATCGCCCAGGTCGAGATCTTCGGGCCCGTGCTGGTCGCGATGACGTTCCGCACGCCGGCCGAGGCCGTGGAGCTGGCCAACAACACGCCCTATGGGCTCGCCGCGAGCGTGTGGACGGAGAACATCAACCTGGCACTCGACGTCGCTCCGAAGATCAAGGCGGGCGTGGTCTGGATCAACTGCACCAACCTGTTCGACGCGGCGTCGGGGTTCGGCGGATACCGGGAATCGGGCTTCGGGCGGGAAGGCGGGAAAGAGGGGATGTGGGAGTACGTGAAACGTGAATGGGAGCAGGGAGCAGGGAGCAGGGAGCAGGCTCCGCGGAAGGCCGCGGCGAGGCGCCGTTCGTCACCACAGCTCCCTGCTCCCAGCTCCCTGCTCCCTCCGATCGACCGGACCTACAAGATGTTCATCGGGGGCGTGCAGGCGCGCCCCGACGCGCCGTACGCGCGCCGCATCGCTGCCCCCGACGGGCAGTCGCTCGGCGAAGTGGGTGAGGGAAATCGCAAGGACATCCGGAACGCGGTCGAGGCGGCCCACGCTGCTGCCGCGTGGGCACGCACGAGCGGCCACAACCGCGGCCAGATCCTCTATTACATCGCGGAGAACCTCGCCGGGCGCGCGGATGAGTTCGGGGCGCGCATCGCCGCCATGATCGGCAGCGACGCCGCCACCGGGCGCTGTGAGGTCGATGCGGCGATCGCCCGGCTGTTCAGCTACGCCGCCTGGGCGGACAAGTACGACGGCGCGGTGCACCAAGTGCCGATCCGCGGCGTGACGCTCGCGATGAACGAGGCCGTAGGCGTCCTGGGCATCGCCTGCCCCGAGGAATACCCGCTGCTCGGGTTCGTGTCGCTCGTGGCGCCGGCGATCGCCGCCGGCAACACGGTCGTGGCGATCCCGTCCGAAGCACACCCGCTCGCGGCCACCGAGCTGTACACCGTGCTCGACGCGTCGGACGTGCCGGGCGGGGTCGTCAACATCGTGACCGGCGCGAAGGACGCACTGGTGAAGGTACTCGCCGAGCACGACGACGTGGACGGCGTGTGGTACTTCGGGACCCAGGCCGCCGCGGCAGAAGTGGAACGGGCGTCGGCGGGGAACATGAAGCGGACATGGGCCGAGTGGCACGCACGGAACTGGATGGACAGTGTGCAGGGCGAAGGGCGGGAATTCCTGAGGGAAGCGACTCAGGTCAAGAACATTTGGATACCGTACGGTGAGTAGGACAAAGGGGCCAGGAGTGCAACTCCTGGCCCCTCTGCTCGTCTCACGCCGCGAGACGCTTGCCGTCAGGCGGCGCCGGTTTCGCTTTCATCACCTTCCAGCGGTTGCAGATCGGGCACCCGACGTAGGTCCGGCCCACCCAGTCCGTTTCGTATTGCGGCACGTGGTGACAGGCCTTCGACGACTGCCGCGACTCCAGCCGGCGTTTCTTCGCGGGCATTGGCGTCCTCCCACTCCTCCGGACGACGCGTTAACGATGCGGGCGGCAGCAAGGTTCCCCAGGGGCACTAGGGGAGCTTGCGCAGGATCAGGTCGATCGCCTCTTGCTCGTGCTTCAGGAAGTGTCCGTCGGCGAACGCGATCAGGGCGCTCGGTCCCCAGTCGGGGCTGGTCGGGTGCGCGACGGTTCCCGCGTCCACGTGGAGCGACGGGGCCAGCGCCTGCATCGTCCGGATGACGCGCTCATAGTCGTCCACCACGGCCGCGAACCGGGCGCGCAACGCCGCCAGCTCGCGGGCGAGCCGCAGCCGCTCCCGCAGGCACTGCTTGAACCGGCTGGTGGGCGTGTCCTGCTGCGGTGGCGTTGCCTTGAGCTCGGTAGCCATTGGGCGCGCACCTGCGTTGCGTCGAGGGGTCCCACATACTGAAGAATGCGCGCTGGCGCCGTCAAGAGTGGCGTGAGCGCAACGGGCGCCGTTACGATGGCGCGCGCGCGCCTTTCCTTGCCATTTCCCCAATCCGGGTGACGAGCGCCTTCCCGTCGAACGGTTTCGCGACGACCTGCGCGCCGAGCCGGCGCGCTCCATCGGACACGACGTCGCCCCCATGCGCGCTCAGTATGATCGCCGGCACGTCACGGAGCTCCGGCCGGCGGCGCGCCTCTTCGAGGAACGCTAGGCCGTTCATGCCGGACATTTGGACGTCGGTGATGATCACAGTCGGCCGGCGGTTGCGCGCGAACGCGAGGCCGGCGGCGGCGTCGCTCACGCCGAAGCACGCGTAGCCGGCCCGGCGCAGCAGCTTGGTCACGCCGTCGCGCACCGCGGGGTCGTCGTCGACCAGCAGCACTACGGGTTGCCGCGGCGCCGCGAGCAGCCGTCGAGCCTGGCCTGCGGGTCCGCCGGAACGCATCCTTCGGCACCATAGTCGAGGGCCGTATCCGACGCGTCGGCGTCGGACACGACCAGCACGTGCGTGTCGAACGTCGCGGCACCCCGGCGGACCTGCTGGACGAAGTCCAGCCCGTGCATGTCCGACAGTTCCAGCGCCGCGAGGATGAGGTCGACCGGCTGCTGTTCCAGCGACGCGAGCGCTTCCGCACCGGTCGCGACTGGCGAGACGCTCCAGCCTTCGGCTGCGAGCCGCGTCGCGGTCAGGCGCCGCCAGTCCGCGTCGCCGTGCACGAGGAGCACCTTCGCTTCTTGCGGCAGCGGCGCCGCGGCGGGGACCGGCAGCGGGGCGAGCTGGTGCGGCGCAGCGAGTGGCAAGCGGACGAAGAACCGCGCGCCGCTGCCGACCTCGCTCTCCACCCACACCTCGCCGCCGAGCGCTTGGACGATGCGCTGGGTGATGGTAAGGCCCAGCCCGGCGCCGCCGTGTTCCCGCGTCGTCGAGCTGTCGAGTTGCGTGAACGGCTCGAAGATGGCGGCGAGCTTGTCGGTCGGGATCCCCGGCCCCTGGTCCGAGATCTGGGCCACGGCACAGCCCTGCTCGCGCCACCACCGCAC
>QHTX01000137.1:9867-13416 GCA_003220975.1 Gemmatimonadota bacterium
CAGCCCGGCCGCGACGCTGTCCTCGAGCGACACGGGCTCGAGCCGGAACTCCATACGCCCAGCCTCGAGACGGGAGAGGTCGAGCAGATCGTTCACCAACCGGATCAGCCGGTCGGCGTTTCGGAGGGCGATCTCGAGCAGCTCTCGCGGGGCGGACTCGAGCGGCCCCGCAGCTCCGGCGAGCAGCAGGGACAACGACGTTTTCACCGACGTCATCGGGGTGCGGAGCTCGTGGCTGACCACGGAGACGAACTCGGACTTCGCGCGCTCCACTGCCACTTCGTGGGTCACGTTCCGGTATAGTACGATATGCCCGAGCGGCGCGCCGCCGCGGTCCCGCACGGGTGCTACTACGCGCTGGTAGACGGCGCGCCGGGGGAACCCGAGGTCCACCCGGTCGTGCAGCGTCGCCTCGCCCGTCAGGGCCTCCCCTTGCGCAGCGAGCGCGGCGGGCTCGACGAAGGACCCGGCAAAGAAGCGCTGCAGGCTCTCCAGGCTCGCCCCAAGCACCGCTTCCCGGGGAATGCCCACGAGCGTGGCCATCTCGGCGTTCGCATAGGCGATCCGGTGATCGGGCCCGACCAGCATGATCGCGGCGTCGCTCGCATCGATCAGCGCCTCCAGCTGGTTCCGCTGGGCCTGCACGGTCGCATGCTCCCGCGCCAGGGCCTCGCGCTGCTGCGCGATCGTGCTCAGGAGCTTGGAGTAGTACAGCGAGGTCTCGATCTGCCGGCCCAGGACGACCGCCCAGTCGAGGTCCTCCTCGGTGTAATGGCCCTCGCTTTCGTGCCCGAA
The DNA here is from genome assembly GCA_003220975.1 of Gemmatimonadota bacterium. GTDB lineage: Bacteria > Gemmatimonadota > Gemmatimonadetes > Gemmatimonadales > GWC2-71-9 > AG41. The sequence goes on from QHTX01000137.1 coordinate 10,663, forward strand.
ATTCAGCGCGCCGATCACGCGGTCCCCGACGTGCAACGGCACGATCATCGCCGAAACGCGCTTCCCTTCCTGCAGCAGGATGCCCTCAGTGCCCGGCAGTGAGTCCACTCGGATGGGCCGCCCCTCGCGAATCGCCTGCCCCGTCACCCCCTGTTCGACGGGGAACATCGCTTCCCCTGGGACGAAGCCGTCACGCGCCCGGTCGTACAGCGTATGGACGTAGTAGTGCGTCGCCGCTTCGTCGATGAGCACTACGCTGGCCCGCCGGAAGTCGAGCACGCGCTGGACCTTCTGAATCGCGCCCTGGAAGATCTCGCGCATGTCCACCGCGGCGTTGATCAGGGACGACAGCTCCCCGACAACCGCGAGGCGAGCCGCCGACGAGCGGGCGCTGCCCGACTGCACCGTAGCGCGGTATTCGCGCGCGGCGAGGTCGAGCTCCCCGACGGCCGCGGCGGCGGCGGTCCACTCCTCGGGCAACGCCACCCCGCGCTCCAGCCAGCCGCGGGCCAGGTCCTCGAGATCGCCCGCCACGTGCGCCAACCCCTCCGCCCCGAAGCTCGCGGCCGTCCCCGTGAGCGAGTGCGCGGCACGGTACAGCGCTTGCGCGTCCTCGCTGCGAAAGCCGCGCTCGAGCCGGTGCAGCGCCGCGCGCAGCGTCTCGATGCGCGCCGCCAGCCCGGCCGCGAACTCGGCCCGCACCGCAGCGAGTGGATCGACGCTCGTCAGAGGCAGAGCTCCCGGACCTGGCGCGCCAGCTCTTCGGGCTGGAACGGCTTGAGGACCACGCCCGCCGCCCCGGTGTCCGCCAAGCGCGCCTGGTTCAGATCGCGGCGGGCCGTGAGCAGCACGATCGGCACCCTGGCCGTCGCCGCGTCCGCCTTTAGCCGCCGGCACACTTCGTACCCGTCTATCTCCGGCATCATGACGTCCACGAGGATCACATCCAGCGTCGTCGCACTGCGGGCCAGCTCGATGCCGGCGGCGCCCGACCCAGCCGTCACCACCTCCCAGCCGGCAGTGAACTCGAGCGTCCGCCGCACGAGCCGGAGCAGGTCGGGGTCATCATCGATGATCAGCGCGCGGAAGGGTTCGGCCATAGGTCCTGGCTGCGCGCGGGGATGTCGCCAATATTAGCGGGCGCACGAGAGAATATTGGACGCATGAACCCCAAAGTCTACATCCTCGACGACGATCTGGTGCACGCCAAGCTCGTGGCCGCCAACCTGGGCCCGGGGCGGTTGCGGACCCAGGTGTTCGACCGCCCGGACGCGCTGCTGGCGCGCCATGCCGAAGAGCCCGCCGACGCGGTCATCACCGACCTCGTCATGCCGGACCTCGACGGTGTCGAGGTAACCCGACGGTTGCGCACCGCCGACCGTCACCTTCCCATTTTCGTGCTCACGGGGCACGCCGACGTCGCCACCGCCATTGAGGCGCTCAAGGCCGGGGCCACCGAGTACCTCACCAAGCCCGTCAACATCGACGAGTTGACCACCCTCTTGACCCGCGCGCTCGCCGAGCGTCCGCTGCTTGAGGAAGGGGCCTCGCTCGAGCAGGCCCGCGGCAGGGAGTACTCGGTCCAGGCAATCCTCGGCGGGCATCCCAAGGCCGAGGGGGTGCGCGCATTCGTCCGCAAGATGGCGGCCATCCCACGCCCGACCGTGCTGCTGCTCGGCGACAGCGGCACGGGCAAAAACCTGGTCGCCCGCGCCATTCACTACTCGAGCCCGCATTCGGTAGGGCGGTTCGTGGAGATCAACTGCTCCGCGCTTCCCCCAAGCTTGCTCGAGGCCGAGCTGTTCGGCTACAAGAAGGGAGCCTTCACCGACGCCCGTGAAGCGAAGCGCGGCCTCATCGAGGTGGCGGACGGCGGCACGCTGTTTCTCGACGAGATCGCGGAGCTCGCTCCCGAGCTGCAGGCGAAGCTGCTCAACGTGCTCGAGAGTCGGCGGTTTCGGCGGTTGGGCGGCACGGAGGAGCTGGAGGTATCCCTGCGCTTGGTCACGGCCACCAACCGCGACCTCGAGCAGCTCGTGCAGGCCGGCCGGTTCCGATCGGACCTGTTCTACCGCGTCAGCGTCGCCAGCATTACGCTGCCGCCGCTGCGCGAGATCAGGAGCGACATCCCGCTGCTCGCCGATCACTTCCGTCAGCTGTTCAACCAGGAGTTCAAGAAGAAGGTCGAGGCGATCGAGACCGCGGCGCTCGAGGCCCTGCAGGCCTCGGACTGGCCCGGCAACGTGCGAGAGCTACGCAACGTGATCGAGCGCGCGATGATCTTCAGCGACGGGCCCACCCTCAAGCGGTCCGATCTCCCGCCGCTCGGCCCGCTCCAGCCCCGCGACGCTCGCGCGGGGGGAGGGGGCAAGACGTTCCAGGTGGCCAAGGGCCTCACGCTCGCCGACGCCGAGCGCCAGTATATCCGACTCACGCTCGAGGAGACCGGCGGCGACATCCAGCGGGCCGCGGAGATCTTGGGCATCTCCCGCAAGAACCTGTGGGAGAAGCGTAAGAAGTACGGTCTCCTGGCCGACGCGCCTCAGCCCGAAGCCGGATCGTGATACCTCGCCGGTTACCGTTTGGTAACGGCACCGGCGCGTGCCTCCCGGGGCTACAATCACCTAAGCCGCTGTGAAAGATGGAGGTAGCGTCACCCCCAAGGCGGGTACGCGCCTTGCGACGGCACGGCACGGCGCCCCCTGCCCGGCCTCTTGAGGGAGCGTATCGCACCGCCTACGACGAGGGTGGATT
>QHTX01000137.1:13523-18857 GCA_003220975.1 Gemmatimonadota bacterium
CATGGCCGCCCTACTCGTGTTACTCGCCCTGCTGACGCTCGCCCCGAGAGGCGCGGCGCAAACGTTCACCTGGACCGGCGCGAGCAATCCGAATTGGAAGACCAATGGCAACTGGCTAGGTGGCGCCGCTCCCACGGGAAATGGAGGGGAGAATCTCGTCTTCCCGAGCGGCGCTGCGAATCTTACAAACAACAACAACCTTAAGGGAACGAGCTTCAATTCCATAACCATCTCGGGCAGCGGCTATACGGTCGGCGGCAACGCCACCACGCTGACCGGAAGCCTGGCCGATAGCAGCGTGGCCGGCACGAATACCATCAGCCTCGGCCTGACGTTCGCGGCGACACGCACCGTAACTGTCAGCAATGCCGCAACCACGCTCACCATAAGCGGCGTCATCAGCGGGGCCGGCGGCCTGACCAAGAGCGGCTCCGGCACCGTGACGCTGAGCGCCGCCAATACCTACACCGGCGTGACCACGATCAATGTGGGTACGATCGCCATCGCGGCGGACGCGGGCTTGGGTGCCGCCCCAGGCGCGCCCACGGCCGGCAAGCTCACCTTCGGGGGCGGCACGCTGCGGACCACTGCCAGCTTCACCGTCGCTGCCAACCGCGGGATCGCGTTGACCGGGGCGGGGACGATTTCCACCGATCCAGGCACGACGTTGACCTACGGCGGCATCATCGCGGGCGCCAGCCCACTGACCAAGGCCGGCACGGGGACGCTGATCGTGTCGGGCGCCAACACCTATACCGGGGCGACCGCCATCAGTGCGGGCACCCTGCAGCTGGGCGCGACCAATGCGGTGCCCTCGGGCAGCGCTGTGACGGTGTCCGGCGGGGCGACCTTCGACCTGCGCGGGTTCAGCGACGGAATCGGCTCGCTGGCCGGCGCCGGCACGGTGACGAGCGGCGCGGCGGGGGCGGTGACGCTCACAGCCGGCGGCAACAACGCCTCGACGACGTTCTCGGGTCTCATTCAGAACGGCAGCGGCACCGTGGCGCTGACCAAGACCGGGACCGGCACGCTGACGTTGTCGGGCGCCAACACGTACAGCGGCGCGACTACGGTCAGCGCAGGCGTGCTCGACGTGCAGAACAACACGGCCCTGGGCGCTACGGCGGGAGCGACGACCGTGGCAGGCGGGGCCGCGCTACAGCTAGAAGGGAGCGGGCTCGTGGTCGCGGAGCCGGTCACGCTGAACGGGACCGGCATCGCCGGCGGCGGCGCGCTGCGCCAAGTGGCTAACACGAACACGTGGTCCGGGGCGATCACGTTGGGCAGCGCGGCGCGCGTGAACGCCGATGCGGGTACGCTCACCGTGTCGGGCGGCATCACCAACGGCGGCTTCCTGTTGACCGTCGGCGGCGCCGGCAACACCACCGTCAGCACCACGGTGATCAGCGGTACCGGAGGTCTGACCAAGGATGGAACCGGTACCGTCACCCTGAGCGCCAACAACACCTATACCGGGACCACGACCGTCAGCGCCGGGACCTTGCTCGTGAACGGCTCGCAAAGCTCCAGCGCCGTGAGCTTGAACGGGGGCACTTTGGGCGGCACGGGCACGGTGGGAGCCATCACCTCGACGGGCTCGGGCGGGTCGGTTGCCCCCGGGGTGGGAGTAGGGATTCTGGCGAGCGGCAATGTGAATTGGAGCAGCGGCAGCCCCGGTTTTGTCGTCCAGCTCAACGGGACGACGGCCGGCACCGGCTACGACCAACTCAACGTGACCGGGAGCGTGAACCTGGGCGGCGCCACCTTGAGCGGCACCCTGGGTTTCTCGCCTCCAAACGGTACAAGCTTCACGATCATCAACAACGACGGGGGCGACGCTGTCATCGGGACGTTCGCGGGATTGCCGGAAGGGTCCACCGTCGTGCTGAGCGGGCAGAGCCTCCAGATCAGCTACGTTGGCGGCACCGGCAATGACGTGGTCCTGAGCGTGGTGGCGCCGAACTTGACGGTGAACAACGCTGTCGCGCCGTCGGCCAGCCCACCTCCCGGCACCGATCTGACGTACACAGTGACCGTGACGAACAATGGGAGCGGCAACGCCACGAGCGTGGTGGTCGTGGACACGCTCGCCTCCACGCTCCAGTTCAAGGTGGGAAGCGTCGTGAATACCCTGCCTCCCGGCGTGTCGGTGCTGGTCGCCTACTCGAGCGATGGTGGCGCGACGTGGACGTATGTCCCGGCGAGCGGTGCGTGCAGCGCCCCCACTAACTACGATCGTTGCGTGAGTCGCATCCGTTGGAGCCTGCAGAACCCCTTGAGCTCGTCCGCTCCCAACAACACGGGCACGCTTCAGTTCGTCGCGCAGATTCGCTGAAGCGCGGCCCGGCCGGGTTTCCGGTTACCTCGCTCGTTACCGTGCGGTAACGGCGCTCCCAGCCTGCGGAACGCTCTTCAATCCGCCGAAGCTCACAACTCACTATATGCCATCATGTTAAGTAATGGCACGGCAAGGGGCATGGTACCTGCCCCTGCCGAGCCGCGAAAGGAGCGTGCGCGCCGATGGTTCTGCGCTGCCCCCGTTGTTCGACGCTGAAGTTCTTCGGCCGTCCCCAGGTCCTCGGGGAGCTCGTGGTGTGCCCGAAGTGCGACATGGTCTTCCGGTGGGGCGATGCCCGTCCCGGCAAGGCCGACGCCGATGGCACCACACGGGACACCGGGGACGCGAACCGGTCCGACGGAAAGCGAGGCAAGCGATGACTCACAAGGAGATGTCAACCATGACGCTGCTGCGATTGCTGGTGGTTGGGACGGTGTGCGGCACCCTGGTCTCGCCGCGGTCCGCGACTGCTCAAGCCCAGGCCCCCAAGGCACTCGTGATCACCGCGCACAACGTGTCCGCGGAGAGCGCGGGCGCCCGGGAGAACGGCGCGTTCGCAAAGCCGGGCGATGTGATCCGTTACGCCTTGGTCTTCACGAACGTGACGGCCGGGCCTGTGAAGAACATCCAGTTCGTCGACCCGATCCCGCAAGGGACGGTCTACGTGCTCGGCTCGGCCGCGGCTGATCACGCCGTGCGGGTCGAGTACTCAATCGACGGCGGCAAGAGCTACTCGGCTCGGCCGGTGATCGCCGTGGTCCAAGACGGCAAGACGGTGGAGCAGCCTGCGGCGCGGGAGCGGTACACGCACGTCCGGTGGACGGTGCTCGGATCTCTGGCGTCGGGAGCGAAGGTGATGGCCGAGTTTCGCACTCAGATCAGTGAAGCCCCAAGCGTGGCGAAGTAGCCATCGGGGCAATGCAATCGACCGATAGGAGGATCAGATGTACGCGCACCTGAAGTGGACTCACAGCCTCGTGCTCGCCGCGCTGGCCCTGGTGGCCGTCGCGGGCCGGGCGCTGGCGCAAACGCCGGAAGGCACGGTCATCACGAACACGGCGACCGCGACCTACACGGATGCCAACAACAACGCCTACAGCGCGGTCTCGGGCTCCGTGTCAGTGACGGTCGGATTCAAGGCCGGCGTGACGGTGACCGCCAACACCCCCACGCCGAGCTCCGCCTCGCCCAGCACCGCGGACACGATGACGTTCACGGTGGCGAACGCGGGGAACGGCACGGACAGCATGACGATCTCCGAGAACATCTCCGTCGCGGGAGTGATCACGGTGACGGGGTACCGCTACGGCGGCACGACCTACGCAACGCTCGCAGCCCTGAATACTGCGCTCTCGAGCGTGGGGATCGCCCAGGGCGGCTCGATCACGCTCAAGATCATTTATAACGTGGCGAGCGGGCAAGGCGGCGTGAGCACCGTTTACACGCTCACCGCCAACTCGCGGCGCACGCCGGCGACGTCCGGCAACGCCGCCAGCACCATCACGCCGGCGACGACCTACGCCGTGGCGACGACGCCCGACGGAAGCCAGAACGTGCAGCGGCTCCCGGGAAACGGCTACTCGTTCACGTTCGCCGTCCAGAACAACGGCAACGGGAACGACAACATCGACGTGATCGCGACGAGCCCTGGCTCGCCGGTCATCACCATCGTTTCGGTGAACGGCGTCTCCGGTGACAGCACCCGCATCACGCTGGCCCCCGCGGCGTCGCAGCCGATCACCGTCGTATACAACGTGGCGAACGTAGCCGGTGGCTCGGTGGATACGCTGTATCTGCGCGGCCGGTCGGTGGCGCAGCCCGCGACGTTCGACGACGGCTTCATGGACCTGACGGTCATCAAGCCGAACCTGACGCTCGCGAAAGCAGCGTTCCTCGATGACGGGGTCACGCCCGTCTCGGGTAGCGTCGTCCCGGGGCAGATCATCCGCTACCGGTTCACCGTGACCAATAACGGCGGCACCTCCGCATCCAGCGTGCAGGTGACCGACGCGTTGCCGGCGCAGGTGACCTACGTCTCGACGAGCTCGAGCACCGGTTGGAGCATCGCGGTGAGCGGGCAGAACGTGACCGGGAATTACACGGGCACGGGCGGCGTCCTGGCGGCAAGCGCCAGCGCCACGTTCGAGCTGCGCGTCAGCATCAACTAGGGGCCGGCGCCTATGCGGCTCGGTACCCGTGCAGTGGGGAGGGGGCGGTACGTCCGCCGCGGCCAGCCGGCCGCGGGGTGGGCGGCCGCCTTCCTCTTTGCTGTGGGGTTGCTCGCCGCACCGGCCCTCGAAGCCCAGGGAACGCAAGCGGGCACCCAGTTCTCCAACTGGGCGACCCTGACCTTCACTTCCGCAGGGACGGGCTATGCCGTCGCGTCCGATACGGTCGCGATCCTGGTGGGGCAGGTGGCCGGGGTGAGCCTGCAGCCGCCGCGCGTCAACAGCGGCGCGCCGGGCACCGCCGTCGTGTTCGCGCATACCCTCACGAACACGGGGAATGGTCCCGACTCCTTCCCCGTCGCCGCCGCCTCGGCCCGCGGATGGCCGGTGACGCTGTATCGCGACTGGAACGGGGACGGCCTGCTCGACGCGGGCGACTCGCTGCTCACGGGGCCGGTCCCCCTGGGATACGGCGCGGCAGCGTCCCTCATCGCGCAGGTCGCCGTCCCGGCCGGCGCGAGCCCGGGCGTGAGCGACACTATCACCGTGACCGCGACGAGCCGGTTCAACCCCGCCGTGAGCAGCTCGGTGCAGGATCGGCTCGACGTGTCGGCGAGTGGGGCGGTCACCATCGGCCTCACCAAGCAGGTGGATCGGCCGACGGCGGTCGCGGCCGACGTGCTCACCTACACCCTCGCCTACGCGGCCTCGGGCAGTGGCACGGATTCGAGCGTTACGCTCGCGGACACTGTCCCGGCGGGCGCGTCCTACGTCGCTGGATCGATGCGCTGGAACGGCACGCCCCTGACCGACGCCACGGGGGACGAC
>QHTX01000138.1:0-825 GCA_003220975.1 Gemmatimonadota bacterium
GGGCCGTGGTCGTGTTCTTCCTCATACCGGACAGCATCGTGCGGTTGGCGCTGGGCGACTCGCTCGTCATGGTGGCGAGCGACGGCATCTCGCCGCACGGGCACCCGCGCCTCGCGGGGACGCACGCGCGCGTGCTGGGCCGCTACGCGCGCGACTCGAGCGTGCTCAGTCTGATGGACGCCGTGCGCAAGATGACGCTGATGCCCGCACAGCGACTCGAGCGGGCCGCACCGGCGATGCGGGCGAAAGGGCGGCTGCAGGTGGGCGCGGACGCGGACCTCACCGTCTTCGATCCTGCGACGGTCTTCGACCGGGCGACCTACGAGCACCCGGCCCAGTTCTCCCAGGGGATCATCCACGTCCTCGTGAACGGCACCTTCGTCGTGCGGAACGGTGCGTCGGTGGGCGGGGTGTATCCCGGGCGGGCGATCCGGCGCTGAACGTAGGGGCACGGCATTGCCGTGGCCCTACGTGCGCGCCACGAGCTCTCTCAGCACCCCTTCGTCCAACCCGTGGCCGCCGTCGAACGGACGCACGCTGTGCGGAATGTCGTGCTCGCGTAAGCGGGCCACCATGCCGTCGACCACCTTGCGCGTGATGTACTCATCCCGCTCGCCGTACACGAGCGTGAAGTGCACGTCACGCAGCCGGTCGCGCGAGGCGGCGAGATCGAGATCGGGCGGCAGCTCCCCACCCCACAGGACCACGTGGTGGAGGCGCGACTGCCCCAGCGCCGCCCACCGGCTCACGGTCGCTGTGCCCTGGGAGAACCCCAGCGCGGCCACGCGCGCCGCGGGTCCCTCGACCCGCCCGAGCACCTCACGG
>QHTX01000138.1:877-7178 GCA_003220975.1 Gemmatimonadota bacterium
CGCACGTAGTCGTCGATCTCGTGGAGCCGGTCCTCGCGGGTCATCCAGCTCGCGCCGACCCGGCGCTCCGCGGGGCTCTCGGTCAGATAGAAGCGTGACAGCCCTTCGGGGGCGACCACGTAGCGTTTCCGGTCCTCGAGCACCCGCAGCTTCTCGAGGAATCGGCCGGCGAGCTGGGCGTAGCCGTGACAGGCGAACCACACCTCCTCCACCCCCCGCGGGCTCTCGCCCAAGGTGAAGTAGCGTGCCGTGCGGGACACGGTCAGGTGATGTTCCTGCAGGAACTCCTCCCCAACCCGGAACGCGGAAGTCGGAACGCGGAACATCCCGGGACCTGCAGTTCCGCGTTTCGCGTTCCGCGTTCCGCGTTCAAGTCACCAAGATCGTCACGATCTCATGCGGCTCGGCGGTGAAGCGCACCGTCTGCCCCCGCCCCTCGAGCACCAGGGCCACCGACTCGCGCTCGTCGGCCCGCACGCGATGCGCGCTCTTCACGAGGTCGCCCGCTCCGAAGCGCCACGCGCCCGCCACCTGCCGGTCGGTCGCGTTGTAGCAGCGCAGCACGAGGGGCGACCCCTGTTGCGCGGGCTTTACCGCCGATACCACGAGCCCCGCGCCCTCGAGCACCACGTCCACCGGGGCGGGCGTGAGGTCGAGCGCGTCGCGCAGCCAGAAGCCCCGCACGGGCAGAAACACGTCCTCCCACAGGGCCGCGACCGCGTCTCCCCGCTCCAGCTCCGCCTGCGACACGGGCACGATCGCGAGCTCGACCCGGCTCGTGCCGAGGCATTGCGCCAGTGGCGTCGCGATGGGCCAGCCCGCGTGCCCCGGCCGCGTGCCGAGATCGCCGCGCGACAGCTCACCCACGGCGCGCAACAGCGTCACGACGAGGTCGCCCGCCGCCGTCCATTCGTACTCGAAGAATCCTGGCGCGAGCAGCGCGAGCCCGCGCCGTCCCATGGCCGCCGCGACGAAGCGGTGCGCCGGCGCCGTGGCGACGGGGGTCTCGAGCGCATAGCCGGCCGCCTGGCTCGAGAGCGGCGCGCGGGCGATGTTGCCGAACGCCGTCCCCGCCACGGCGGCGGCTCCGCCCAGCCCCGTGGGCGTGCGCGCGCGCAACCGGTGCCACGGGGCCGAGTTCTCGATCTCGAGGATGCAGCGCACGATGGGACTGTCGGCGTGCAGCATCACCACGAGCCGCACCGCGACCCGTCGCCCAATCGCGTACCGCGCTTCGAGCGCCGCGACGAGCGGCCCAGCCGCCAGGCGGCGCACCGTGATCGGTCCCGCGACGCGCACCGTCCGGTCGCCGGCGGGAGGACAATACGTGTACGTGTCGCCCGCGTCGCCGCCGTCCTCCAGCCGCAGCACGTCGTGGAAGCGCTCGCCCGTCCGGCGGTCGTGCAAGGCGAGCGACCCCGGGGGCTCGAGCGCGACCTCGATCCAGTGATTCACGAGCGAGCGACCCTGCACCGCAGCGCCCTCGCCCGCCGGCCTGCGGGACGACTCGGCGAGCGCCAGCCCGGCGACCCTCACTCCCAGCCCGGGCACCGTCGGCGCGCGAAACGCCACGCGCAACTGGTCCACTTCGTCGCAGTCCGGATAGTGCCGCATCGCGTCGAGGCGCTCGGTGGCGGTCCGCCGGTCGAGCAGCTGGACGGCGACGGTGCGTCCGTCGGGGCCGACCAGCGAGATCGGCCGATACCCCTCGCCGACGCGCACCGTCCGACCGGCCGAGCTTGGGCCGACGAGGATGTCGCGCCGGAACACGGTGATGTCCACCACGACGATCCCCCCCCGCGGCCGCGCCGCGGGGTTCCACAGCACGAGCGCAGGCCGCACGTCGGCGGCGCGCTCGCGCGCGACGTCGGGATCGTGGCGCACCAGCTCGTGCACGCTGCCCCGCACCAGCTCCGCCCCCAGCGCTTCCACCTCCGCGAGCCGCGCCGCCATCGCCCGCGCCACGTCGTCGCTGGCGCACCCCGCCAGCGTGTCGTGGAACTGGCACTGCGCGAGCGTCCGCCAGGCCAGCTCGAGCAGCGGCCGGCGGTCGCGGCCGCCGTTGCGCCGGGCCAGGGCGGCGAGCGGCTCGGCGCAGCGCTCGAGCAGCAGCTCGGCCGCCGAATAGCGGCGCTTCAGCGGGGCACGGGTCGCGTGTACGCCCTGCAGCGTCCACGCGTACCGGTACGACCAGCGTAGCTCGCCCTGCAGCTCGGCGGGTTTCGCGCCCTCGGCGGCGGCCTGAAAGAACTCGTCGAGCCGCGACACGCGAAACGCGCTCTGCGGCTCCAGCTCGGCCAGCAGGTCGCGCAAGCGCGACACGTCGGGATACGCCGCGTGATGGTCGGCGCCGATGAACACGGGGATGTGCTTGCCGCCGGCGCGGCCGACCAGCGCGCCGCGCACCGGGGCCCAGGCCGCGAACAGCCCGTCCGCCGCGGCGCGCAACGCGGCGCCGATCTCGTAGCCGGCGGGCGGTAGATGCCACAGCAGCACGTCCTTGCGATCGAGGCCGTGCCAGTGGTACAGGTCCCGCTCTTGCCCCGGCTCGCCGCCCAGGCCGCGCCACACGACGCCGTAGCGGATCCCGAACTCGCGCGCCAGCGTAGGCCACGCCGCCGGGTGACCGAACGCATCGGGCGAGTAGAGCACGTCGAGTCTTCCGCCCCACCGCTCCGCGTCGGCCGCGCCCAGCAGCAGGTTGCGCACCAGCGCTTCGCCGGACGGGATCTGCTCGTCGGCGAGCACGTACCACGGACCCACCTGCAACCGGCCCGTCTTCACGAGCGCGCGCACGTCGCTCTCGCGCTCGGGCCGGGCTCGCAGGTAGTCCTCGAGCAGGATGGTCTGGCCGTCGAGCAGAAAGCTGCGGTACCCGGGGTCGACGTGCAGGCGCTCGAGCAGCTCGTCCACCACTGCGACGAGACGCGCCTGAAACGCGGCCGCCGGCAGATACCACTCGCGGTCCCAGTGCGTGTGGGGAATCAAATGAAAGATGAGTCCGGTCATCGCGCGGCTAAGCCTAAGGGGCTGACGCTACTCGCGCGAGCGGCGATATTCCCGCCATGTTCAAACGCCTCCTGCTCCTGCTGCCGGCGCTCGCGGGCGCTGCGCTCCTCGCCACCCGCCTCGTCCCCGGACCGCTGCGTGACGGCACGACGCAGCTCGCGTCGGGCTGGCGCATCCGGCCCGCCGGGCGTCAGGTGACGGTCGGCACGCTGCCGCTGAACCTCCTCACGCTGTCCGACGGGTCCGTGCTCGTCACGAACAACGGCTACGGGGAGAACGGCCTGATGCGGATCGATCCCGTCAGCGCGCGGGTCGTGTGGCGGACGAGGCTCCCGGCCGCGTGGCTCGGGCTGGCACGCGCGGGCGGCGGCTGGCGCGACACGGTGTGGGCGAGCGGGGGGGCCACGAACCGCGTGTACCGGTTCGTGTGGCAGGGCGGCGCGGCGTGGGCGACGGACAGCGTGGCGCTCGCGGACTCGGGCGCGAACCTGTTCGCGGCCGGCATCGCGCTGCTGCGGCGTCAGGGACTCGTCGCGGTCGTCGGCAACTTGAGCGACTCCGTGTACCTGCTCGACGCCGCCACGCTCCAGCGCCGCGGCGCCGTGGCGGTCGGCCACCGGCCGTATACGGTGGTCGCGGACTCCACTCGTCTCTACGTCAGCGACTGGGGCGACTCGACGGTCTCGGTGATCGATCTGACCGCCTATCCGCCTATCCGCCTATCCGCCTGGTTCGTCGGTCCCCATCCCTCGGCGCTGGCGCTGCGCGGCGGCGAGCTGTTCGTCGCGCTCGCGGGCTCGAACGGCGTGGCGCGCGTCGATCTCGCGACGGGCCAGGTGCGCGAGCAGCTGACGGTAGCCCTCGCGCCGCACGCCCCGGTGGGGAGCGATCCGAACGCCCTGGCGCTCTCGCCGGACGGCCGCACCCTGTACGTCGCCATGGCGGGCAACAACGCCGTCGCGGCCGTGCATCTGAACCCGGCGACCATGCAGGTGGCCGGACTGATCCCGGTGGGCTGGTACCCGACGGCCGTCGCCGTGGCGGCGGATGGGAAGACGCTGTTCGTCGCGAACGGCAAGGGCGCCGGCTCGCACGCGAACCCCGACGGCAGCTACATCGCCAACCTCATCACCGGGTCGGTCTCGATCATCCCGGCGCCCGACCGCGCGACCCTCGCGCGCTACACACGGGAGGTGTATGCGCTCAGCCCCTATTCGAATGCGCGCATCCGTCCGACGGTCCGAGCGTCCGACCGTCCGACGGAGGTGAAGCACGTCGTTTACATCATTCGGGAGAATCGCACCTACGATCAGGTGTTCGGCGACGTGTCCGAGGGGAACGGCGACCCGAGCCTGGCCATTTTCAACGACTCCATCACCCCCAACGCCCATGCGATCGCGCGGCGCTGGGTCTTGTTCGACAATTTCTACGTAGACGGCGTGGTTTCGGCCGACGGCCACGAATGGAGCGACCGCGCGTTCGCGAACGATTACAACGAGAAGACATGGCCGCAGAACTACTCGCACCGGCGCCCGTGGGATTTCGACAAGGGGGAAGACTTCGTGACCCCAGACGGGGCGTACCTCTGGGACGCCGCCCGGCGGAAGGAGCTCTGGGTCGTGAACTTCGGCGAGCGCGCCGAGACGAACGTCGATTCGGGGAGGACCGGCGTCACCCGCTCCGAGCTCTCCGGGCTGCGGGACATCACGGTGCCCGAGTACCCGGCCTTCGTCCTGGCGATCCCCGACACCGTCCGCGCCCGTCTGTTCGCTGACTCGGTGGACAGCTGGGACCGCCAGGGCCGTTTTCCGAGCCTCGTGATCATGGCGCTGCCTCGCGATCACACGCGCGGTCGCCAAGGGGGGGCGCCGACGCCGCGCTCCATGGTCGCCGACAACGACCTCGCGCTCGGACAGATCGTGGAGCGGCTATCCCACTCGCGGGCTTGGGATTCGCTCGCCCTCTTCGTACTCGAGGACGACGCCCAGGACGGCCCCGATCACGTAGACGCGCACCGCTCGGTGCTGCTCGTCGCGTCGCCGTACGCGCGCCACGGGATCGTGGACAGCACGTTCTACACGACGAGCTCGGTGGTGCGCTCGATCGGGCTCATCCTCGGCTTGGAGCCGCTCAGCCAGTACGACGTGGCGGCCACGCCTCTCTGGAACGCCTTCTCGCGACGTCCCTCCGTGACGCCATTCACACACCTGCTAAACGTCTGGCCCCTGGACGAGCGCAACCCGCAGGCGTTTCGCTCGCGCATCCCCGCCAGCGATCTGGCGGACGCGGACGCCGCGGACGAAGCCCTTCTGAACTGGGAGATCTGGACGAGCGTGCATCCGTCGGCGCCCCCTCCCGTCCGGCGATCACTGTCGTTTGAGCGGGGCAAAACCCATAAAGACGCTCCGTAGGTCGTTGCGGTAACGCGACTTTCTCGCCGCTCGGAGGCCATGCGGCGTCAGCGCCACGCCATGTAGGTGTTTCCTTACAGGCTGGTGACGGCAGGACAAGGCGTGGTGACGGCCGCGCGTCACCGTCGACTCGCTGCGTCCACCATCGCGTAACCATTGTGTCACAAGCCCTTCCCCGGGGCACGCGCCAGCCCGCGCACCGTGTGCGCATCCACGCTCGCCTGTCGCCGGACCTCGGCACAGCGATTGCGATGTTTCATTCCGATTCGATCGCCGTCGTTCACACACAACATCGGCACCCGATGCCACTCTTGCGTCGCCTCCTCGCGGCCACCGTCGAGAGCAGAGCGGGTCGCGTCCTCGTCAGTCGGTCGCCTGCGCCGCGCGCCGCTCCCGGAGCGCCGCCGCTGGCTACCCCCGCCGTCGCGCGGCTCAGCGCCAAGGGGAAGTTCCTCTTCGTAGGTGACGAGAAGCTCTACGTCCGCGGGGTGACCTACGGCGCGTTCGAGCCCGATGGCCAGGGGCACGAATACCACGACGTCGGTAAGATCGAGCGGGACTTCGCCGACATGGCGGCGCATGGGATCAACACGGTTCGCATTCCCCACACGATGCCGCCGCGAACTCTGCTCGACATCGCCCAGCGACATGGTCTCCACGTCATGGTCGGCCTCAGCGCCGAGCAGTATGTCGGCTACCTCATCGACCGCCGGGGGGCGCCGGACATCGAGGCGCTGATTCGCGGCAAAGTCCGCTCGTGCGCAGGGCACCCGGCGCTCTTGTGCTATGCCTTGGGCAACGAGATCCCGGCATCGGTGGCGCGCTGGCTCGGCACCCGGAGAGTCGAGCGGGACTTAAGGCGGCTGTTCCAGGTGGTAAAG
>QHTX01000138.1:7368-16038 GCA_003220975.1 Gemmatimonadota bacterium
GCTCGGGCTCGACAGCCTCCGCCATGGCGAGAGTGCTCAGGCGCGGTCGCTCGACTGGCAAGTACGGACGGCGTTCGCCGCCGGTTGCGCCGGCGTGTTCGTGTTCTCGTGGACCGACGAGTGGTATCGGCACGGCCAGGAGGTCGGCGAGTGGGCGTTCGGCCTGACGCGCGCCGACCGGTCGCCCAAGGCCGCGTTGGAGGCTGTACGCGAGGCGTTCGCCCAGGTCCCGTTCTGGCCAGAGCTGCCCTGGCCCCGCGTCTCCGTGGTCGTGTGCACCCACAACGGCTCCCGCACGATCCGCGACTGCCTCGCAGGGTTGCAGCGCCTCGCCTACCCGGATTATGAGGTCATCGTCGTGGATGATGGATCCACCGATGACACGGCCGCCATCGTCCGGCAGCACCCGGTGCGCCTGATCCAGACCGTGAATCGGGGCCTCGCGAAGGCGCGCAACACGGGCCTCGAAGCCGCCACGGGCGAGATCATCGCCTATCTCGACGACGACGCCTCCCCCGACCCGCACTGGCTCACGTATCTCGCCGCCACGTTCTTGAGCACCGCACACGCCGCCGTGGGCGGGCCGAACGTCGCGCCAGCAGGAGACGGCGCAGTCGCCGACTGTGTCGCGCGCGCTCCCGGTGGACCGGTGCACGTGCTCCTCACCGATCGCGAGGCCGAGCACATCCCCGGGTGCAACATGGCATTCCGCAAAACGCGCCTGGAGGCCATCGGGGGATTCGACGGCCAGTTCCGCGTCGCCGGTGACGACGTGGACGTGTGCTGGCGGCTGCGGGAGCGGGGCTGGACCCTGGGGTTCCATCCGGCAGGGATGGTCTGGCACCACCGCCGCAACTCGATACGAGCGTACTGGAAGCAGCAGATCGGGTACGGCCGGGCGGAGGCGATGCTCGAGCGCAAGTGGCCCGAGAAGTACAACGGCCCCGGGCACGTGCGCTGGGCAGGTCGCATCTACGGCAGCGGCCTGCCCGCCGTGTTCAGCTGGGGTCGGTCCCGCGTGTACCACGGCATCTGGGGCCTCGCCCCGTACCAGTCGCTGTACGAACCCGCGCCCAGCCTGCTCAGCTCGCTGCCGCGGATGCCCGAATGGTACCTCATTGTCGCGAGCCTGGCCGGACTGTCGTTGCTCAGCATCGCGTGGAGTCCCCTGCGGCTCGCGTTGCCGCTGCTGCTGCTCGCGACGGTGCCCCCGGTCGCGCTGGCGTGCCTGGGCGCCGCGCGCGCACGCTTCTCCGATGAGCCGCGCCGCTGGGCGGCCCGCGTCGGGCGCCGCCTCCTGACCGCAGCGCTCCACCTCGCTCAACCGCTCGCGCGGTTGCGCGGGCGACTCAAAGAGGGCCTCACCCCGTGGCGGCAACACGGCACACCGGCGCCGGCGCCGCTCTGGTCCGTGACGACCTCGACCTGGAGTGAGCGCTGGCAGGCCCACGAGCGGCGGCTCGCATGGCTCGAAGCCACGATGCGCGCGGAGGGGGTCTGCGTGCTGCGAGGCAGCGGGTCCGATTGCTGGGACCTCGAGGTGCGAGGCGGATTCTTCGGCGCGGCCCGCCTGCTTCTGGCCGTGGAAGACCATCCCGGCGGACAGCTCGTCCGGCTTCGCTCGTGGCCCGACGTGCCGGCACGCGGACCCCTCTTCATGCTCGGCTGCGCGGCGCTCGCCTGGGGCGCCGCTCGCGACCAGGCGACGCTCGCGGCCGTGGCCCTAGGTGTCTGCGCCCTCTTCGTGGCGCTGCGCGGCGTCGAGCAGTGCACTGCCGCCATGGCCACCATTCGCCGGGCGTTCAGGCGGCTCTCGAAGGGAGACTGCTGATGGCGGCGACCCACGCGAACGGACGCCCCGCTCGCATCCTCTGGGGCAACCTCGCGTGGCATCCAGCGGTGGCGGCGTGGCGCGAGTTCGCGCGCGACGCGCCCACCCCGGAGTGCATCGAGGTGCTCAAGAAAGGGGAGAGATGCGCCGTTTACCGGCTGGTCGGGGCGGGACGGGGCGGAGCGCCGATCATCGCCTGGTGCTCGCGGCGGACGCGAGCGCTGGCACTCCGGACGATCTACGAGAAAGTGGTGAGGCGCTTATCGACCAGGGCACCGCGTTTTCGCGCCTTCCGCGCAGACAGCACCGGGTTCGCGTGGCTGTTCCTCGAGGAAGTGGGGGGTGGTGGCGCGTGAGACGTGACCGAGCGACGGCGACAGGTCGCCACGGCGACCTGAAGCTCTATTGGCGGCTCGCGCTGCAGGCGCGCTCGAGGTGGCGTCACATCGCCGTGTTGTTCCTCGTCGGCTTGCTGGCGAGCCCGCTCGCGCTGCTCAGCCCGCTGCCGCTCAAGATCGCCGTGGACAGCGTGCTCGGCTCGCGCCCCTTGCCCGCAGTACTGCGCGCCGTGCTGCCCGCGGCGGTGGTGACGACCTCCCTTTCGGGCCTGCTCGGCGTGGTGGCAGGCCTCGCCATCCTGATCGCCCTGGCGAACCAGCTCCAGGTCGCGGCGCAGAAGTATCTGACCGTGCTCGCCGGGGAGCAGCTCCAGCTCGACTTCCGCGCGCGGATCTTCCGCCACCTCCAGCGACTCTCGCTCTCCTACCACGACACGATCGGTACCGCCGACTCGGTGTACCGGATCCAGCAGGACGCCCCGGCGATCCGCTCCATCGTGATCGAAGGGTTCATCCCGTTGGTGAGCTCGGCGGTGACCCTGGCCGGGATGATGTATGTGACGTTGCTCCTCGATTGGCAGCTGGCACTCGTCGCGCTGGCGGCGTCGCCGCCGTTGCTCTTGATCGCGCGGGCCTACCGGCCGCGACTGCGCAGCCAATCGCGCGAGGTGAGGCGACTGGAGAGCGTTGCCCTGGCGGTGGTCCACGAAGTGCTGGGCGCCCTGCGCGTCGTCAAGGTCTTCGGGCAGGAGGAGCGCGAGGGGGATCGGTTCGTCCGCCGCTCGGGCGAGGGCGTGCGGGGCCGCGTCGGCCTGGCGCTCGCCGAGGGCCGCTTCAACGTCGCCATCGGGCTGCTCGTCGGCGTGGGAACGACGCTCGTGCTGTTTCTCGGCGTCGCCCACGTCCGCGCCGGGATCCTGTCGACGGGCGAGTTGCTGCTGGTGCTCGGATACGTCGGCAAGCTGTACGATCCGATCAAGACGATCGGCCGCAAGGTGGCCACGCTCCAGGGCTACCTCGCGAGCGCCGAACGGGCCTTCGCGGTGCTGGACCAGGCGCCGGACGTCGACGAGCGCCCGGACGCGCGTCCCCTCGAGCGGGCGCGCGGATCCATCACGTTCGAGCACGTCTCATTCTCCTACGCCCCCGACCGTCCCGTCCTCCATGATGTCTCGTTCACCATCCCCGCCGGGACGAGCGTCGGGATCGAAGGGACGACGGGCGCCGGCAAGACCACCGTGATCAGTCTGCTGACGCGCCTCTACGACCCGACCGAGGGCAGGATTCAGCTCGACGGCGTGGACCTGCGGGACTACGGGCGCGACGATCTCCGCCGGCAGTTCGCCGTGGTGCTGCAGGAGTCCGTGCTGTTCTCGGCCAGCGTCGCCGAGAACATCGCCTATGCCGACCCCCACGCAAGCCGGGAGCAGATCATCGCAGCCGCGCGGGCGGCCAACGCGCACGAGTTCATCGAGCGCCTCCCGCGCGGCTACGACACCGAGGTGGGCGAGCGCGGCCTGAAATTGTCCGGCGGCCAACGCCAGCGCATTGCTCTGGCACGCGCCTTCTTGAGGGACAGCCCCGTGTTGATCCTGGACGAGCCCACGAGCGGCGTCGATACGCATACAGAGGCCGCC
Organism: Gemmatimonadota bacterium; assembly: GCA_003220975.1. Taxonomy (GTDB): domain Bacteria; phylum Gemmatimonadota; class Gemmatimonadetes; order Gemmatimonadales; family GWC2-71-9; genus AG41. Next base: position 11,175 of record QHTX01000138.1, read on the forward strand.
ATCGTCGAAGCGCTGGGGCGGCTCCAGGAAGGCCGCACCGTCATCACGATCAGTCACCGGGCGAGCGCGGTGGCGCGGTGCGCGGCGTTACTGACGATCGAGCGCGGCCGCGTCGTCGCGGACACCAGTCGGCCCGCGGCGCCGCCGCGGCCGACTGTGACCGCGGTCCAGCTTGGCTCCGCCAAGCGCCGCGAAGCGCTGCTGGCGCATCCTGCGGTCCTGGCGTGGAGCCGGCTGAACCCGGAGCGCGCGGTCCCCGACCGCATCACGCCCGCGAAGTTCAAGGCGAACAGGCCCCGGAACCATTTGACGGTGTACCGGCTCGAAGGCGTCGGGCCGGACGGGACGGCCGTCATCGCGAAGCGGCGCGAGCCGGGGGCCGGCCTGATCGAGCGCACCGTGTACGAGCGCATCCTGACGGACGTGCCGCTCCCCGGGCCCCGCTTCTATGGGTCAGTTTCTGAGTCGCAGGACGGCGCGGCGACAGCCGCATGCTGGCTGTTCCTCGGCGAGATCCGAGGCGAGAAATACGACCCGCTGCGACCGGATCACCGCGTCGCCGCCGGTCGCTGGCTGGGGGTCCTGAACACGGAAGCGTGCGCGGCCGCCAGCCGGGCGGACCTGCCGGATGCCGGCCCCGGGCGCTACCGCGCCCAGATGCATGCGACGCGCGACCTCATTCACGCGTCAATCGACAATCCGGCATTCAGCGCCGACGACCTGGCGTTTTTCGACGGCTTGCTGGGGCAGTTCGATCAGCTCGACGAACACTGGGATCGGCTCGAGCGCGCCGGCACCGGCCTTCCCCCCACGCTGACGCACGGAGACTTCAACGGGAAGAACCTGCGCGTGCAGGCGTCGCCGCAGGGTCCTCAAATCGTCGTATTTGACTGGGAAGACGCCGGCCGGGGCGTGCCCAGTGTCGACCTCGCGCAGGTGGCGGCCCCGGGGTGCCACATGGCCGCGATGCCGGATCTCACCGCCTATCGGTCCGCGGTCCGCGTCCGGTGGCCGCAGTGCGGCCCGGCGGATGTCGAGCGCCTGGCGGACTGCGGGACCGTCTTCCGCGCCCTCGCCGTGCTGGCGTGGGATGCGCAGCACCTGTCGCGCCCCTGGGCCGACGGCTTCCTTGGCAATCTCCAGATGTACGGCGCGGAGCTAGCGGACGCGCTTCGGCGGCTGGGCTGGAGGCGGCCACCGGGCGTGGCGAGTCGACAGCGTGTGCTCGAGGGTCGAGCCGGATGAGCGCGCCGCGCATCGCCTTCCTGTTGGGGCGGTCGTACCCCGCGAGTAGCATGAGCGTTTTCCCGAGAGTCATGCGGGCGCTCACCGACGCCGGCGTCGTGGTTGACGTCATCGCCGGCAAGGGACGACTCATCGATCTCCAAACCGTGCGCAGGGAGCACGACCTGTACGTGCTGAAGCAGATCTCCGGAGTATCCCTCAGCATGGCGGGAGCGCTGCACGCGGAAGGCGCCGCGATCGTGAACTCCTACCCGGTGACGATGGCGCTCCGCGACAAGGTCGTCGCCGCGCGGATCCTCGCGGGCGCCGGCGTGCCCGTGCCCACGACCTACGTCGTCTCGCACACCGAGCTGCTGAAGCCGCTGCTGGACCAAGGGCCGATCGTCGTCAAGCTCTACGACGGCACCGGTGGCTACGGGGTGTGCGTCGTCCGCACTGAAGGCGAACTCGCGGCAGTGCCCGTGGACAAACGCCACTTCCTCGCGCAGCGCTACCACCCACCACAGGGTCGCGACCTCAAGATCTACGTGATCGGAGATCGCCTCTTCGGCGTCAAGAAGAAGTTTCCGGCCCGGACGGAGGAGGAGAAGCACGGGGAGCCTTTCACGCCGACTCCCGAGCAGTGCAACATCGCCCTGCGCTGCGGCCGCGCGTTCGGCATCGATCTCTACGGCGTCGATTTCATCGAGAGTGAAGGGCAGTTGTACGTCGTCGATATGGCGAGCATCCCCGGCTTCAAGGGCGTGCCGGACGCGCCGGCGCACCTGGCACGCTACTTCCACGCGGCTGCGGAGCGCGCCGCGCAGGGAGACTCGCCAGCGTCGCTGTCTCTGGCGGAGGCCCGCCTGTGAAGTGGCTCATCGTGACCGGGGACGACTTCGGGGCGACCCGCGGGATCAACCGCGGGATCCTCCAGGCCCATCGCGTCGGGGTCCTCACGAGCGCGAGCCTGCTCGTGGACCAGCCGGCGAGCGCGGACGCGGTCGCCCTCGCGCGCCAATGCCCCGGCTTGAGCCTGGGACTGCACCTCGAGCTGGACCCGAGCAGACCCGAACGCGCCGCCAGGGAGTGCGACCGTCAACTGGCGCGTTTCCTCGAGCTCGCCGGCGAGCCCCCCACACACGTTGATTCCCACCACGACGTGCACCACGACCCGCGCGTCCTGCCGCATGTGCTGGCGCGGGCGCGGCATGCCGGGGCACCGGTGCGCGGTCACTCCGGGGCTCGCCACCTGGCGAAGTTCTACGGCCAATGGAGCGGTGTCACGCACCCGGAGCGGATCAGCGTCGACGGGCTGCTGCGCCTGCTCGATGCCGAACTCCGGGACGGCGTGACCGAGCTCTCCTGCCACCCCGGCTACGTCGGGCCGGGGCTCCGCTCGAGTTACGGCGCGGAACGCGAAATCGAGCTCGAAACCCTGTGCAACCGCCGGTTGCGGCAAGCGATCCGCGATCGAGCAATCCGCCTCATCGGCTTTCGGAACCTGGCGGCCCGCGTGGATTGGACTGCCGTGCAGGAAGCAGCGCCATGATCACGGTTGTCCTCTCCGTCTACAAGGTCGCCAGTTTCCCCGATGGTGGTGGCCACTTCTGGGTGTACCTGCAATACGCCCTCGGACTGCGCCGGCTGGGATGCGAGGTCTACTGGCTGGAGCAGCTCCGCCCTGCCCGCGATCGTGAGCGGGAAGCCCGCACACTCTCGACCTTCCTGGAGCGGATGAAGCAATTGGGGTTCGAAGGCAGGACGCTCCTCTACACAGTCGATCGCGAGCGGCATGGCGGCGCCGCCGTGCTGCGCTTCATCGGGTGCACGCGCGCCCACGCCGAGACCGTGCTGCGACGGGCGGACCTGATGTTGAACTTTCACTACGCGATCGACCCCCAGCTGCTCGCCTGCGCCCGGCGCACGGCCCTCGTCGACATCGACCCGGGACTGCTGCAGTTCTGGATCAGCACCGGCCAGCTCGTCGTGCCGTCACACGACTGTTACCTGACCACCGGCGACACCGTCGGAACGGCGCAGGCGCGCTTCCCCGATTGCGGGCTGCCGTGGATCCACATCCGCCCGCCCGTTTGCTTGGACCTCTGGCCCTTCACGTACGATGCCGAGTCCGAGGTCTTCACCACTGTCTCGAGTTGGTCCTCGGCCAGCTGGCTGAAGATGGACCAGGGCGGACAGACGGTGCTGGTCGACAACACAAAGCGCGTCGCGTTTCTCGACTTTCTGGACCTCCCCCGGCACACGAGCCAACCGCTCGAGCTCGCCCTGTACTTGACCGATCGCGATCCCGACGGTCAGGCCCGCCGCAAGCAGGCCGATGCAGATGCAGCGGATCGGGCGCGCCTGGAGCGGCACGGGTGGTGCGTGCGGGACTCCCGGGACGTCGCTGGAAGCCCGGAGAGCTACCGCGGCTACATCCAGCGCTCGCGCGGGGAGTTCAGCGCGGCCAAGCCGTCCTGCATGGCCTTCCAGAACGCGTGGGTCAGCGACCGCACCGTGTGCTACCTCGCGAGCGGAAAGCCGGCCGTCGTTCAGGACACGGGCGCAAGCTCGTATCTGCCGGACGGCGAGGGGCTGCTCCGCTTTACTTCGCTCGAGGAAGCCGTGGACGCGCTCGCGCAGATCAACGGCGCCTACCTGCGCCATTGCCGCACGGCGCGCGAAATCGCCGAGACGCATTTCGACGCGCCCCGGGTCTTGGAGACCGCGTTGAACGCCGCGCTCGGCCTCAGCCCTGTTGCGCAGCCGGGGATCTCGTGAGTATCACCGTCTGCCTCGCCCCGGCCAACACCATCGCCTACCCGAAGGGCGGCGGCCATCTCTGGGTGTACCTCCACTGGGCCCTCGCGCTGCGCGCGCTGGGCTGCCGCGTCGTCTGGCTCGAGGCCGTCGACCTGGACGACAGCGACCGCTCGGCGGCCGGCCGCCGCCGGAGGCGCGGTGGCGAGGTGAAGGACTGCGTCGCGACGCTCAAGGCACGGCTGGCGCCCTACGGCTTCGCGGACGCGGTGGCACTGTGCGCGATAAACGGAGCGGCGCTTCCCGGCGACCTGGCCAACGGCTGCCTCGACCTCGCTGCGGCCGCGGAGGCCGACCTGCTCCTGAACCTGTGGCATTCGCTGCCCGCACACGTCGTGCGGCGGTTCCGCCGCTCGGCGCTGATCGACACGGATCCCGGCTTGCTCCAGATCTGGATGACGACCGGCGCCGTGCGCGTGGCACCGCACCACACGTATTTCACCATCGGCGAAACCGTGGGCACCCCAGCAGCACGGTTCCCGGACTGCGGCCTGCGCTGGCTCTACACACCGCCGCCGGTGTTCCTGCCCGAGTGGCCGGTGATCGTGCCCGACGGCGCGGCGCCGTACACGACGGTGGCCCACTGGTGGGGCGGGACGTTCGAGTACGACGGGACGACGTTCTGTAACGAGAAGCGAGTGGCGTTCCTCCAGTACCTGGACCTCCCCGCGCGCACGCCGGTCCAACTCGAGCTGGCGGTGTGTCTCGCGGAGCACTACGACGAGTACCGCCGGCTGATGGAACCCAGGGGCTGGCGGCTCCGGGAGGCGTGGGACGTCAGCTCGACGCCCGGGCAGTATCGCGCGTACGTGCAGCGCTC